>NZ_JAMYOX010000012.1:0-150542 GCF_040320025.1 Mesorhizobium sp. M0808 | reverse complement strand
CGGCAGCGATCGCGGCGACCGCTGAAGCCGATCCGCATCCGCAATAGCCGGTATCTCAACAATCGGATCGAACAGGATCACCGGCGTATCAAGCGCCGCATTCGATCCATGCTCGGCTTCAAGTCGCGGGCGAGCGCCGTGGTTATCCTCTTCGGCATCGAGAAGATCCAATGATGCGCAAGCGACAGGCGAGGTATGCCTACAATCCCAGTCCGTCGATCGCCGAGCAGTTCGATATCCTCGCTGCCTGACGGACAGGCCGAAATGGCCGTTCACAACCCCAGTTCCAGGTTTGCGACAGAACCGGGATAGGTCCCCCTTCCGCCAGCTAGGCGCCGAGCCGTCAGATGTGACGACCGGACTGGGGGCGAAAGCTCGACCCCTTCGGGTCATGAAGAGCAGCACGACAACAATGGATGCCAGCACGAGGGCTGTACCGGCTACTGTGCTCATATCTCAACTCATTTAGTGGACCGGGAACTTGCAGGGGTAACGGGCTTCAACGTCGACTGCCGGACCGGCTGGATGTGCGTGGATGATGCTTGCATCGCGAAGTGCTGTCGGTCCCGCCATGGTCGATGTCCACCTCCTGTGGCCCCGCCTCGGAACCCGAGCCGGTGGCGCTGAAGCTTGAGCACGACCCATGCCGCACCACGGCCGCGCTGGAGTTCCTCGACCGCGCGCTGACGCCGCCACGCGTGCTCATGGCGTTCAAGCTGGTCTTCCTGGTGCAGCTGGCGCGCCTCGCCACGCGCAGCCGGTGCACCCGCTGCGCGTGGGATGGCCCGCACCCGACCTGTCGGCCAGTGATGCGCGCGCCTACGCCGCCTGGTTCGGCGTTCCGGTGGAAGACCTGCCTGTGCCCATCGTGGTGTTCGCGGCAGAAGACACGCAGCGGCCATTCCTCACAGCGAACCATGGCATGTGGAAGTTCTTCGAGCCGGCCCTTCGACAGCGCCTGGCCGACCTGGAGAAACACGCCAGCACCGTCGAACGCCTGCGCAGCGTCCTGCTCGAGGCCCTGCCCGCCGGCGAGTTGTCTATGCCGGGCGTGTGCAGAAAGCTCGGCGTCAGCAAGCGCATCCTGCAGCGCAGGCTGCAAGCGGAGGGGAGCAGCTTCCAGCAGACGCTCGATGCGCTGCGCAATTCACTTGCGCACCACTACCTGCACGTCCGAAATACCGTGCGCCGCCAGCGTCAAATCCCACGATGGCGCCCAAGGTCTGGACATCGGGCCTCCCACCGGATGGCGCTTTCGATTATCGTCGCACGGTTCAGCCGCTGCCACGGATCAGTCCTTTTCAGGAACCTTGGATGCGCTGCTGGTGGAGGATGAAGCTCGTGGACGAGGGGACCGGCTGCGGATGACGCGGATCCACGATTTGTTGGTGCGCGAAGGCTTCGAGGGGTCCTACGATGCGGTTCGGCGCTAGGTGGCGCGTTGGAAGATCGCGCAGCGGGACAGTCCGGTGATGCATCCTGCATTCTTGGGCGGTCATCTCACTGATGATCACGGGACTCCCCTGGTGAAAGAGCCAGCTTCATTCGGTGCATCTCGATGCCGCGCAAGGGTGCGCCGATGCAGGCTGCGCCGGACTCAGGCACCTCCTTGTTTAGCCGTCTCAAGAAATCGATCGGCGAAGTTGGCGAGTGCGTTCCAGTCAGTGAATTCGTGATCGCGCTCGGGGCTCGGATCGCCGCTCTTCATTACGACGAATTTCACGAACTGCTCCTGAAAGTAATCATACTTGGTGAAGCGCAAAGCCCCCCGAGAAGGAGGGTCATGCATGGTTGCCACCCTGTCACGGCGACGAAGCGATCCACATATTTTTGAGCTTCCGTCTTTTGGTCTTGCAGCGCCGCCGACAGACTGACGGATATGAGGGCCGCAGGCTTAGTGTTCAGCAGTTCGTGATGCGCAAATGCGAAGTTCGTGACGGTTTCCTGGTGGTGCTCCTGGTGGATCGACGCGGCAATGACGAACGCGTCGAAGTGTCCGAGCTTCAAATCGGATGCGAGGGCTGCGCTATCTAGCAGGTCGACTTGGTGCTCGCGCTCGCGAATGTGCGTTGCCGTCCGTGCGGCAATTTTCCTCGTCTGCCCTTCGGTCGTTCCATAGACAATCAGGATATTCACGATATTCCTCCGACAGCGTTGCCCACGTCGGTGCCGAGAGGACCCGGCGCGAGTCATGGGGTAGGCTCTGCTAACCGCTGGCGAGCGCGGCGTCTGCGCAATCTTCCTCGACCGTCAGGAACCCGATCTAACCTCGATCCGCTTTGCCGCTGCCTGCGGAGCTCTCGGGATGGCGAGGTGAAGCACACCGTCCTTCATGTCCGCCTCAATTCCATTGATGTCGAAATCCCCGGAGAGAGTGAACTGCCGCTCGAAATCGCCGACGTCATACTCGCGATAGGCCTGGCTGTAGCCCTCGGGCGTATCCTCTTCGACGCGGCCATAGATAGACAGCACACGCTTGTCCAACGTGACCTCCAAGCCCTCCGGGCTGACGCCGGGCAGATCCGCAACGACGACAAGGCCCGTTTCAGTTTCGTAGATGTCAACCCGTGGTACGAAGACCAGCCTCTCATGGGTCCGCTCGCCCGCGTCCTGCTCCGCGGAGAGCTTGCCCTCCAGCTCCGGTTGGCTAGTCGGCGTGGCCTGAGACTGCTTGCTCCCCTTCGTTCCCGCTCTCGTGGTCTCTCGCTTAGCCATGACCCGCCTCCTTGCTCGCTTTCACGTGAATGCGCTTGGGCTTGTCCTCTTCGGCCCGAGGAAGATCCAGAGTCAGTACGCCATTGACGAGATCCGCTTCAACCTTGTTCGGGTCGACCACAAACGGCAATGACACGGTCCGCACAAACCGGCCGCGACGACGCTCACGCCGGTGGTATCCCCGCCGGGCTTCCTCAGTTTCGGTTTGCCGCTCTCCGCTGAGCGTAACGGAATCCCTGTGAATTAAGATGTCCAAGTCTTCTGATCTTACCCCAGGCAGTTCGGCGGTGATGATGACGCCGTCCTGGTTTACCAAGACATTCACCGCCGGGAATTCCAGTCGGCTCACTTCGTCTTGGAGGCGGCGTATGTTGCGGAGTGGATCTGCGCCGAATAGCATTCGTGCGATCATTGTCTCCTCCTCGGAACGCCGCGCCGCAAGGCCCTCGGGTTCCCTCGATGCACAGCAGGGCCATCCCCGCTGTTGTCCGCCCATCGGCGGTGCGCCATAGAGCGACGAATACCGAGCCCGCGGCTCCCACCTTCCAGCTCTGAAACTTAAACCAGAGTCGCCTAGGTGGTGCCGCAGGTTCGCCCATCATGTTTCATTGGCAATCTGGTTTACCTGCCTGGTTCGCATTCGCTTGAACGGTTCTCCATGGTGTATGGCCAGTTTGTCTCCGCATGACGATGAAGAAGAATGCCAAGATGGCACTTTGTTGCTTTGATCTGAATCAATTCGAACAGCTCATTGGATGATTCCGTCCCGATCCCTTTTTTAGTTCGAAGCTGATCGACGACCCGCAACTTGCCGTCCTTGTACAAACCATTGCCGATCCGACCGATGCCGATTTCTGTCCAAAATTGTCACCGAGATGACGCAGCTGTCTGATGGTGCTCAGTTGCCAGGTTCTGAGCTCATTGACTCCAGTATAAGACCCATCGATGCTGAAGACGGTGACAATCCACAAGCGGAGCATATCATGGCCGATTCTCAGGAAGCTCAAACTGTTCAGACAACAGTGGCACCAGCCAAAGTGGAAGCCCCCCAAGAGAAGAAGAAAGTTCCGCGAGCAAAGAAAGCGAAGGCAGAGCTCGCCAAACCGATCCGCAAGAACGGGGCGAGGCCAGGGCCCCAGGCGGCTGAACCTGCGATGGCAGTGCGGACCGCCCGGAAGACTTACTCTGAGAAGGAACGCGTCCAGAAGCTTGCCCAGATCGAGAAGTCGATCGCTGGGGGTGCGACCAGTAAGAGTGCGGTCGGCCAAGCCGGCATTTCGGAGCAGACCTACTATCAGTGGAAGAGGGCTGTGGCGCCTTCTTCAGATAGCGGCGATCTCCGTGATCTTGTCGCGCTCGAAGAAGAAAACAAGCGCCTTAAGAACCTGCTTGCTGACCGTCTGCGCAAGGAAAATGCCGAGCTCAAGAAGAAGCTGGGCCTTGCGTAAGACATACTGAGCCTCGTTGGAAATTCCGCCGACGCTCAGAGCGGCAACGGCGGCATATCGCCTTCGCCGACCCGCCACACCCAGGAGCCGATCTCCGGACGCGCGGCGATCATTTCGTCGAGCGAAGCCTCGAACGCTTCGTCCGCACCGGCCGGGACGACAAAGAGCGCGATCGGCTCTTGCCTGTTCTGGAGCAAAGCGCTGGCGATCGGCTGGTCAGTTTGCAGGTCGTAGCGCAATCCCTTCACGCTCTTCTCGCGAAGGCGGGCGAGCGCGTCGACCAGCCGCTTCTCCGGAACCGTCTCGTAAGGAATCCAGTTCTCGGATACCACCATTAACGCGACCTCCTCAACAATGGCGACGCCGGCCGGGTTCAGTCCGAAGGTCGCGATCACTATCAGATGTGAGCTGGAATCCGCTCCCCACAGCGACAATTCTCTCTCGAAACGTGCCTGCAAACGCCGATGCAATGCATCGTCGATGACAAAGGGAAAGCCGGGCAAATGCCTGATGACGAGTTTCTGACCGGATCGGGCGGGCATGATCTCCTTCACCTCGCCGACCAGAACCAGTAGCTTTCGTGGGCCGGATTTTGGCGGGAGCGCCGTGCCGAGAACCGCGTTGCGACGTTGTTCGATCGCTTCCTTGTTCTCGGAGCGAAACGGCTCGGGCACAAACAGGATATCCGCGAGCGGTCCGCCCATCACCGCCATTTGCCCGGCAGCCTCAAGCAGATGCCAGCGGACATTCCACCAATGTCGCTTGCCAGCCCATCGGGATGTCCAGACCGTCAATTCGGCCTCGTGCCAGAGATAATGGATGAGGCCACGCAGCGAAGCGTCGCTTCCCGAAGTCGTCGGCTCCGCAGCGAGGCGGCGGTCATAGAACTGGCAAGCGAGGACCATTGGCTTGTCTGACTATCGTTGCGCCTTCAGCAGACGCTCGAGCGTTGAAAAGTCACTCATGTCGCGGTAGGGCGTCAGGTCAAGATCCTTGGGGATCTTCTTGAGCTTCTCTTCGGAGATCGGTTTTTCGTTCTTTTTGTTGACGGCCTGGTAAGCGGACCAGCCAACACCCGCCGCCTTCACGGCATCGCGTTCGGCTCGAAGGGCGATTTGATGCGCGTGCAGGTAATGAAGCCCGAGTTCGTCTAGGAGCGCCTTTTCAACGATCTCGTGCGTTAGCAGAAATGGGGCAAGCCGGACCTTGGCCGATTTCCAATCCATAGTGCGAGGCATATGGCGATCGATATAAATCGTCCTGCCATCTTTGCTGTAGCCAGCAATGTAGGGGATATCGAAATCATGAACGATCTTCACCCGACGATGCAGCGCCCGCACAGCGTCACTCAATACATCATCGTCCAAGTCTTCGGAAACGTGGCGGACTTCATCTTCAAGCTTCATTTTTCCACACTGACATCAGCGGCGCTTTGCTCCCATAGACCGGATCCTTCCGTGGACGGCCAACTTGGGAATCGTTCGTAATGCCCGCTCATGTTCCTGGGCTGTCGTGCATTCGTCATAAGGGCCGGATGCGGGAGAAGCGCCGACCACCAGGAAACCAGCAGACTCGGAGAGACATTGGTGACCGGTGCCGGCCGGAAGAACTGCCACGTCGCCGGCCTTCAAGGACAATGTACGGCTCCTGTTGCCCCCGAACCGAACCTTGCCGGTTCCGCGCGCAACCCGAAGCACTTCATTTTTGCGGGGATGGTAATGAACGTAGTGGTAGATGCCGTCCCGCCAGCCGCTACTCCAGCCATTGGCTTCGGAAAGCTCTTCCAGCACGGCTGCGGAATCAAATTGTTCCACCGACCTTACGGCGCCACGACAGACGACAAACGGCCAGAAGGGGTGATTCGGCACGAGGCCGTCATCCTTGAACCGAAATTCGAGTGGCTTCTTCACCTTCACAAATTCGGCGAGTTCTTGCTTTCTCGGTCGCGCGATACCCGTCGCCTGCTCGGTAGCTTTCTTCAGGCTCTCAAGAATGCCCACGGCGAACCCTTGCGCTGGATGAGACGTTAGACAGAACAGCGGGGAAAGCCTCCGCTCTGGTCTCAACGAATCTCAACCAGCGACACCGCACTTTGTTCCTTTTGCCGAATGGCCGCTATTAAGCTGGTGCGGCCCGCGAGGAGGACTGAAGTCAGAGAAGCGCCCGCATGTCGGCCGCTCAGCTTGTGCCTGCCGGAGTTGAACGAGAATTGTCTTGGCGGTGCTGCGCCAAGAAGGCATTTGCGTCCTCCCGGTTCTTGGATTCTAGGATCCGGGCGATACCTTTGACCAATTTCCGCCGCCGATGCAGCGGAAACGCTGGTGTTTGAGTCATCGATCACCTCACCCGGATCGCCCAGGCGCAAAGTACGGATGCGACAGTGACATTCCGCAGCCACAACCGCCTTTTGCGGGCTCTCGGAGCTTAAGAAGGTCGATGCTTAAGGCGTGCCCCTATGAATGCCTGGCGGTGATGCTCCCGCCCGGCGCCGCTCATCGCAGCGCGGGGCGCCTAAAGACGTCCTTCTTCTCCCTTTTGCGCCTCCGCCGCTGCTCCGTCTGCGGCACGCTCCAGCGCAACCATTTTCTTTACCAGGGCGAGCAGATCGCGCTTGGTGCCATGCGGCAGAGACACGACCTGTTGGGCGAGTTCCATGGTGTCGCGCGCTTCCTCCGGCGTGCGGCCCCATAGATGCGGGGCAGCGCTGAACAGCATTTCCATCGGGATGAACCCGAGGATTTCGCACAGGTGGATCATCCTGGTGACGTGCATTTTTGAGAATGCGCGTTCATAGCGGCCATAAACCTGCATCGAAAGGCCAAGCAAGGGAGCGAGCTCTGCGCGAGTCAGATCCTTGTCCTCGCGCGCCTTGCGGATGAAGGTGGCAATTCTTTCATCGATCTCGCCGAGGGTTTTGATGCCTTCGAACCCTGGGCGGCGGAAAACAGGTTTGTCGATCTCGGGATCGATCGTCTCAACCAATTCCATTTTGTTTTTATAGGCGTCCATATCCTTAGCCACGTCCTCTCCCTTCTTGCCTTTTTCCAGTCGCGGACAGGGCGACGACCTCAATCAAACATTTGAAAACGGGATTGACCCAATTACGCCCCGGGATTCTCTTGCACAGCGATTTTCCAGAAGCGGGCAGTGAGGACAGCGCTTTCCGCTACTCGCAATAAGCAACCATCAGGGCCATGCTGCGCTTGCCTTGCATGGTTCTTTCCAGCGGAAGCCTGCATTCATAACGCCCTTGAGCTGGCGCGGGGATAGGCACTGCCCACTGAGAGAAAATCAGCGCGCCCTGGCTGCAACCATTCGCCAAGTACCCGGCTTTCCCTCGAACACAGCTTCGACAAGTTTTTCCCCATCGACCCACCCCAAATGCGCCAGGAGTTCGCACGCGATAGAATCCCTGCCAATACTAATACATCGCTTCACGGTAACCGTCGATCCAGTCCCGTGCATTGAGATATCCCAATTGGATAAGCGAAACAGCTCGCCTTTGGCGGTTTCGTCAGATGGCCGGATGGCAGCATCGGGAGCGGATTCCATAAGCCCGTTCAATGGGGAAGCGGCTTTTGAGCCTTCACCCAAGTCGAAGCCTTGGCGACCGACCAAGGGTGCGGCGTAGATGCCAATAAGGATACCGATTGTCATCCCGAGCAGGAGGCCTCGACCGCCCATGGATCAATAGCCGTTGTCTCGGAGGAACTGGTCGATGGCTGCCTTTATAATCACCGTCATCTTGATGTCGTTGTCGAAGGCGGCCTTTTGCAGTCGCATCTTGGTGTCGTAGTCCAGCGGGCAATTGACGTAGTGCTTGGCTTCTCGCGTGTGCGCCCGTTTGAGGTCGCGCAGGCGATAGCGTCCCTCCTCCTGAGCCAGGGCACGTTCGGTCGCCTTGCTCTTGCGCTCTTCACCGCTCGGGTTCGGCAGACTGCGCCGCGGCCGTTCTCTTGACCCATCCGCTACCGAAACCGGCGCCGCTGCTGGTTCCCTAGCAGCCGTTCCAGCCTCTGCCTCTTCCGACACAGAGGCTGGTTTCGTTGTGGCTTTGGATGTGGCTGGCTTCGGCCGTCGCGGTGCGATCGGAAAGTCAGAGACGGACAGTTTGCCTGGTTTAGACATTTCCCACCTTTTCCCGGTTTGCCGCGATATGGCGATCGAGCTCGGCCACAAACGTCGCGATCTCCGCGCGACCCTTCATGACCGGGTCAGTCAGTTCGAGCATCTGCAAGGTGCCGAGACCGTTGCGGATTTCGCGGTAGCAATTGCGTTCGGTGAGCTCGGTTTCCATCAATGTCGATTCATAGCCATTGTCGCGAAGATTGGCGATGAACGGACGGATCAGCCTGTAAGCCTCGAGAACACGGCCCGGAAGGGCGATGCGCGTCACCACGTTCACGTGGGGAATCGTGCGCCGCTGCCTGTCGCCAATATCCGCCGTGATGGTGGCGGCTTCGCCGGCCGCCTTGATTTCATCCTGGTTCGGCTGAATTGGCGTCAGCACCAGGTCGGAGTTGCGGATGATCGTATCGCGGATGACGCTGCCGACGCCGGGTGAGTCCATCAGAATCACGTCATAGACGCCGTCTTGTTCGGCAAGTACGGTTTCAATGCTTCGCTGCGTTGCCGCGCTGTGCAGGTCGATGTTGGCCGGAAGATTGTCCTTGGCCTCACAGCGCTTCCACCATTCGGCGAGGTTCTGGCGCGGATCGGCGTCGATCAGAAGAACCTTCTTTCCTTGAATAGCGTACTCGCCGGCAACGAGGATAATGACCGTCGTCTTCCCGGCGCCGCCTTTTCCGCTGATCGCGCAAATCCTTCGAGGCATGTCTGATCCCTCTTTTGCCGTCCCGAAGTCGACGCGGCAGGCCGTCGCCACGCTCAATGCCTCCTCTTGGGCACCAGCATTTCCAAGCAACAGCATTTCCAAACGAAGCGAGTGCTTGGTTTCGCATGGCGTTGTTACACGATGCGATCACACCTCACTATCGTAGCGTGTGATACTTCAATCACATCTTGCTTTCACATCGTAACGTCATGGCATGTGAACACACCGTGTGAACAAGTCGTGTGAAACTGTATCAACCGCGCGCTGGCGTTGAGCAAACCGTGGAGCCCGCCAGTTCGACGCAATTGTCCCTCGCTTGGCCAAAGAGGCCGTCCAGCGCCGCCGCAGGCCTTCCCGCTCCTTTTGTGGTGAACCCCGGAGCCGCGCGAAGGTCGTCTGTGACGCTGGCACGCAGTCCGCCGGGGCGAAGAGCGGAGCGTCCCTTGCGGACGAGTACGAGGGGCACACAAAGGCCGACAAAGCGGTCCTGGAGGTGAACCCTGAAGAGCGTTTTAACGTTTGATAGCAGGGGCGAAGGCCCTGCTCATGGTCGTGATAAAGTCGAGCGAAGTGTGGGCCGCTCGAAAACTTAATTTTATTGAGTATGAATTTCACCTCTATTGATGGTGGCAGGATACGGAAAAATGTGCGACATTCTTCCCGACGATCGAGGAACAAGCCCTCGATGCCTGCCGCAAGCGCCAGAGAGAGGGGCAAGGGCAAATGGACGACGCGAAATTCGAGATCCGGCTCGAGCCGGACCGGAAGGGTCGAATGGTGCATGTCCGCGTCAGCGCGGACGAATATGCGGCGATCGAAAAGGCCGCTGAGGCGGCCGACATGACGGTTTCCGGGTTTTTCCGGTCGCTGATCATCGAGGGAGCGGGCGCTCGGCCATTCCTTACCGAGGAAGACCGCCTCGTGATGGCATTGCTGCTGGAGGATATGCGCGCGATCGGCGTGAACCTCAATCAGGTCGCGCGGGCGCTCAACAGCGGCAAAGGCGTTCATCCGAGCGACGTCGATATCAATCTCGGGAACGTGCAGCGCGTCCAAGCGGCCGTTATGACGGAGTTGCGAACGCTGGCGAAGCGCGCAGGCTATAAGCGGCGAGGGGAGGGGTAAGGGGTGGAAATCTTCTTCGGCGCCTTTACGAGCGAATGGGAGCAGCGCCGCGCGGCGTTGCTGCATGAGCTATCGCTTGGGCCAAAACGCCGTTCGTCGGCCGAAGACGAAATGAAGCGCCGATTGAAAGCGATGGCCGAGCTGGGCGGCGGTGGTGCTGGTGACGTTGGCAGTCAGCCGAAAATGCGGCGGGCGGTCGCCAAGCCGATCTTCGCGACCGAGACGCGGGCAGCAGCGGTATCCCGTCCAATAGAAGCGCGGCTAGCGGCGGTGGCCCAGGGCAGCCAGCCCGCGGTTGTCAAAATGGCATCCTATGGCGGCGGCGCGAGGGTAGGGACGATGCTGAATTATGTGTCGCGCGGCGGCGAGCTCGCGGTCGAGAACGAGAACGGGGAGCGCATCAGCAGCCGCGAGGATCTAGCGCGGTTGCGGGGTGACTGGAACCATCTGTTCCAGAACCGCGCAGAGAGCCGCGATATCGGCAGCTTCACCGTAGAGATTGCGACCGCGGCGGTTTCGTCAGACGAGGCGATGCACGAGCTGGCCAGGAATAGTTTGACGAGCGCGTTCGGCGATCGGCGCTATGCATATGCGGTCACGCGCCAGGCCGACGGCGCGCTGACGGTTCAAGGAGCGGTCGTTCTCAGAAGCGGGCAGGGGGAGCGGCTAACTGGCGACGACAAGGCCGCCAGCATTATTCAGGCGCGATATGACGCGAGTACGGCCGCGCAGGGTGCGGCCGCGCGGTTCTCGTTCCAGGGCTACGGCAATGGTGTCGAGTATGGCGCCAGCAAATTGAGGAGCCTGGTCGAACGTCATGACGACAACGTTCGCGATGACCGCGGCCAAGTCATCGGTGACGAAAAGCTCGCTGGTGACCTCGTGCAAAAGGAATGGCGCGGTGATCTGCATAGCCGCAAAGGCCGCGACGTGATGCACCTGATCATGTCGGCCCGGGCCGGCACGAACATCGAGGCGTTTGAAAACGCTGCACGCGACTTCCTTGCCGAGCAGTTCGCCGGCCATCGCTACGTGTTTGCCATGCATGATCCGGCCAATGATCCGAAGGAAGAAGGGGAGGGGGGCAAGCGGCCGCATGTCCATGCCCACGCGATCATCACCATGCGATCGGAATTCGGCGTTCGGATCGAGACGAGCCCTCAGGTGTTTCGGGAGTGGCGGGCAACAATGGCGGAGAAGGCCCGGGCGCAGGGAATAGCGATGGAGATGACCGATCGTCGCGAGTTCGCCAGCCCGCCCGGCTTTACCCGCAATCAGGTGAGGCCGGTGAGCAGGGAAGGGCGGACCGAGCACGTCGGGACCAGCGAGGCGGCACAAGGACGGTACGACGCCAAGCGGGGCGGACGACGCAGTCTGGCGAAGGCCGAAAGAAGCCGGGAGTATGCCATAAAGGCAACACAGAGTTGGCAGAAAATTGCGCTCGCCAGCGGTGACCGGCGTATTGTCGCTTATGCAGAACAGCTGCGGAATCGTTTGACAGCAAGCCTTTCGGCAGGTCAGGCGAAAGCGAGCGTAAATGTCGTCCATACAGATTTCGGATCGAAATTCCGCGCCAATCTGGTAACCTTGCAGAAAGTCGTTTTGGAGGGCCAGGAAATGCGCGAGACAACGCGGGCAGAATTTGAAGCATATGAAAAGAAGGTCGAGACCGCCTTGTTCGGGCTGGAACGGAGTGTCGGTCCGGACGAGCGAGACGACTTTGATGAAGTCGCGTCTGTCGCCCGCGAGCATGTGAACGCCCGGCGCGAGCTCATGGAGCTTTACGAGATGAAGGGCCAGGCAGAGGCGGCGCAGGGGACTGCGACCGAGCGAGACGAGCGCGGCAAGCGTCGAGACGATGCGAATGAACAGTGGGATGCGTCAGTCGCCAAACACGGTGCGGCGGTTGTCGAGGCGGCAAATGACGTTCTTGTGGACATCGAAACTAGTCGCGAGGTTTTGGATAGAACTGAGGCCGGTGAGCTTTCCAACGATCCAAGAGTATTGCGAGCTGATATTGAGCGCGGACTGGCTCGCGCGGCAGAGCTTGCCGTCCAGGGCAACACCTATATGCGCGAGGTGGCCGAGAACGATCCGGAGCTCAAGCGCGCCATCGAGGCGGCAGAGCAGACGCAAGAGCAGCCGGCAGAAGAGCAGGGCAAAACTCCTGCAAATGTCGATGCCGTGAGCGAACAGCAGCGAGATCCTCGCCCCGAGGAGGCGGAGCGCCGGCCGGACGAACCGGCCGAGCAGGCTCACGAACTGGCGTCGACCATAGATGCTACAAATCGGCTGCAGGATAAGTCAAACAGGGACAAGGAGGCCGCACAACGCGGCGGTGAAACGACGCGGACCGATCCGGCGCAACAGCATATTCCTCGCCTCGAGGAGTTGGAGCGCGAGGAACTAGAAAGAAAGGAACGCGACCGCGACGACCGGGACCGTTGATGGGCCATGTTTAATCGACAGGATTACGTTTACCAGAGCAGCGACCCGAAGGGTGACGAGGGGTTTGGCAAGGTATTTGCTATCGTCATCTGTTTCGTTTTCTTCCTGGGTGCACTGCAGGTTGCTTATGAAACCGTGTCTGGCTGGTACCAAAATTTCGTGCAGTGGGCAGCGACATGCTGGCTTTTTTGGCCGGCTTTTGGCCGTTCTGATAGTTCCGGGCCCCCGGGCGCTCGAGATGGCGTGATCGCGGAAGGTGGCCCGGAGCACGGCAAATCACCTGCTAATAGCGCCAACCTCGCCTGAATTCGTCAATGAACCATCGCTCGACGTCGTCCCGCACCGAAGTACTGCTTCGGAATTTTAAGTGGCCCGGCGACTTCTGCTCAAGCCAAGAAAAGAAATCGGAAAAGCTTGGATTCTCTGGCTGATGAGGAAGCCCACGCTCTTCAGCCCATTTTGTGCAAAAGTAGCGAACACCCTGTTCTGCTTCATCCTTGGTCATGAGGGATGATGACAGGTGGTCACCCAAAGGCAAGTGTTCTGCTCCGACACAAAGGAAGGCACCGACGACACCGGTCCGTCCGAATGGCGCGTATGACAGCCATTCGCGTCGCCACGTCCCGCCGATCAATTTGTGACGGCAATTGAGAGCGACAACCCGCCGAGCTTTAGAGCCAAAAGGAAAGTCGGCGGCCCATCTTTCAATGAGCATTGCCTGAACCCGCCGACCTGCGGATTGCCAGTGGCCCCGCGATTCGCAGCTTTGCCGGAACGAAGGGGTGCCGTCTAGCAATGTAGGCGTGTACAGTTCCAGGTGCGGAAGTTTTCAACACTCTGCCTTAAACCGCAGCGGCCGGCCGATGGTCCCAAGTTTCCGTTCTGTGGCCCTGCTTCTTGCGCGATCCGCCTTTCCCCCATACGAAAGCGGAATAGCAATGGGAGTTGATGAATGACCGAAGAGAACAATCACCAGAACGCACAATTAATGGAATTGACCGCGGATATTGTCGCGGCATTTGTCCAAAAAAACTCAGTACCCGTAGCAGGCCTGCCTGATCTTATTTCTTCAGTGAACTCCGCTCTCGTTAGCTTAGTCAAGCCAGCTGAAGTTGAGCAGCCAACACAGATCCCGGCGGTCAATCCGAAAAAATCTGTGTTTCCCGACCATATTATTTCGTTGGAAGACGGGCGCAAGTTCAAGTCGATCAAACGGCACTTGGGCCTACTTGGCATGACGCCTGACGAGTATCGGGCCAAATGGGGGTTAGCGCGGGACTACCCCATGGTGGCACCAAGCTACGCTGCACAACGGTCAGAGTTGGCGAAGTCAATCGGACTTGGTCGCAAGGCAGGCGCAAAAATGCCTACCAAGAAGGACCCAGCCAAGAAGGCACCAGCCAAGCGGGTGAAGGCGTAAGACCCTGACTTAGGCAAGCGGACCAACGCGATGACACGCCAATCCATTGCCGAAGAGCTTGAAAGCGCTGCTGGTCGCATTGCGGACATTTCGCGTGCGGATTTGCAGATCATCTTGCGGCGCGCGGCATTGATGCTCAGAAACGTCGCCGGCGTGCCGCTGGAGCCAGCAACTGAGGACGCAGCACCGATCTGGGTGAGGCCACACTTCCGAGATGACTGCGATCACAGGACAGCCCCGCTCGTTAATACAGGAATGGACCCGACTTCTCGAACCAGCTTGTTTAGTATGGCCCACTGGAATTCGCGGAGACCGTCGGCTGGAATAACGAACGAGCCTGGCCCCCCAATCACATGCCGCTCATAATATTCCGCGGTCGTCTCACCATTTTCTACTTCAGCGCCGATTGGCAGACCGTTGATGACGATATTTCTGTGAATTGCTCTCTGGCGACTGTCCTCAAGTGAAGATCCGTCATTGTTTGCCCCGTCGCCAGAGATATCGATGACCAAGCGCGACGCTGGGACAGGCAGATTTTGCAAGGCCTTAACCGATGCATCGATCGCGTATGAGATGGATGTTTTCGCGCCATGCGGACCAGGGCCTTGCCTGTCCGACTTTTTCCGGATTGTTGCCGCGATGATGCCCGCATCATTTGCGTCAGAGAGAATGGCCCAGTCCAGCCGAGTTTCTAAGGAGCCGAAGCTCGACCATTCGACGAAGGTGACAACTATCTTGCCGTGTCTACCGCTTTTGATCATCTTGAGCACGGCGGTCGATTCCAAAGCAGCTGCGTAGCTCTCACGTTGCAAATTTGCCTCGCTTTGACTGATTGAGCCGGACACATCGGCTGCAAGGACAATTGCAACGTCGACTACCATCGACTGGTCAAGAAAGCGCTTCTCGTTGACTCCGAAAGAGCCGTCATGAATAGGCTGGTCAGCGATCACCAGTATTCCAAACAGCCACGCAGTCAAAACAGAAGACGAGAGGGTTTCCATCTCCAATCACCCTTGCAACGCTTGCCTCAGTGTGGGCACATAAAGTTAAGCTAATTTAGCAAGTATGCAATCAGAAGTGAGCTTGACACCTGATGACGGACGGGGCTGTCAACGCGCTTTAAACCACACCCGCGGCAGTGGTTAATAGACCTGGGACAAGCAGGCTGAGGCATCGTGGCTATTGAAGGCTGGATCGAAAACGCCTTGCGGTCTCTCCCATGGGAGCAACCAGGCGCCTGAGAAAATCCCTCCCAGCACCTGCTATCAGCACAAATGCGCGGATTGTGGTGGTCCGCAGATCGAATCTTCGGGCCGCTGATGCTCGGCCGGCCCGCTGCTTCTCGAGATAACGCGCGAGCGCAATATCATGGCGCAGGGGCGCAACCTCGCAGCCCAGCCGCCGGTTCTGCCCGGGATCAACATGCCAGAAAGGCCACTCGTTCGGGTGTAGCATAGCGTCCTCCTAAGGCAAGGCTGCCTCGTCCCGATAATCTCCTCCACCGCCGTGAAAAATGCGCTGGAACAAGCGTGATGAATTCGTGAAAAGCGCCAACGCCGGCAAAACGACAGTTGAATTAGAGACGGCGACGCAAAAGGATCGCCGGCACTTCTGTGCTATAGTGGATCCGATGGCAGGGCCTCATCTCTATCTACTGGGTGGTTTCGACTTTGCCGGTGATGCGGCGATCGTTCCCGCTCTCAGCCGCAAGGCGCGGGCCATGGTGGCTTATCTCGCCCTGCAATCCGGACATGGGCAGTCGCGCGAGAAGCTCGCGACGCTGCTTTGGGGCGTCAACGGCGAGACTCAAGCCCGAATGAGCCTGCGGCAGGCCGTCTCGACCGTCAGGAAGGCCATGCAGGCTTCTGGCGGCGGGCAGTTCCTGACGGAGGGCGACAAGATTTCGCTCCATGTCGATGGTCTAGATTTCGACGTCGCGCGGTTCGAGGCGCTGGCCGCCAGTTTACAGCCTGACAACCTCGAACAGGCGCTTCACGTCTATCGCGGCGACCTGCTCGACGGCTTCGGTCTGAAAGAGGAGGCATTTGAGGATTGGCTGCGGATCGAGCGCGAGCGCCTGAGGGCGATGGCTGTCGCGGCGCTGGACAGGCTCCTC
Source organism: Mesorhizobium sp. M0808 (assembly GCF_040320025.1). Lineage (NCBI taxonomy): Bacteria > Pseudomonadati > Pseudomonadota > Alphaproteobacteria > Hyphomicrobiales > Phyllobacteriaceae > Mesorhizobium > Mesorhizobium sp. M0808. Next base: position 134,436 of record NZ_JAMYOX010000012.1, on the reverse strand, counting down.
GCGCACTACTGCGCAACGAGCGATGCTGCCTCATGCGTCCGCGTGGCAACGCGCCTGCTCGCCATGGAGCCGCTACGGGAGGACATCCATCGCACCTTGATGCGGGCCTATGTAGCCCAGGGCCGCGTCAACCTAGCTCTGAAACAATATGAGAGCTGCCGCGATGCCTTGCGGCGGCAGCTCGACTTGCGACCCGAGTCTGAAACCCGGAAGCTGTATGAAGACCTTCGGGCGCGCCGCACATCGGACGCGGCTTTTCCAACAGCCAGAGCACAGACGCGATCCCAAGCCGGTGAACGTCCGGATTTCTCAGGTCAGCCCATCAGGCCGCCGACGCGCTACGTCAAATCGGCCGGAATCAACATCGCTTATCAGGTGACCGGCGACGGGCCGATCGACCTGATGTATGTGCCTGGATGGGTCTCCAACGTCGACCTTGCCTGGTCGTCGCCGCGGCTGGCGCACGTGCTCCACCGCCTCGGCGCCTTCTCGCGCCTGATCCGCTTGGACAAGCGCGGCACTGGGCTGTCCGACCGCAACGTCGGTCTGCCGACGATGGAAGAGCGTATGGAAGACGTGCGGGCAGTGTTGGATGCGGTCGGCTCGAAACGCACGGTCCTGTTCGGCAGTTCCGAGGGCGGCCCCATGTGCATGCTGTTCGCGGCGACGTATCCCGATCGCACGGCGGCACTCGTGCTCAACGGTGCCTATGCCAGCGGCAGATGGTCGAAGGATTACCCCTGGGCCAGGACGAGCGAGCAGGTCGAAGAAGATTTGGCGCTCGTCGAGAGAGAGTGGGGAGAGCCAGCGGACATGAGCAACGCAGCGCCCAGCCTGATAAACGACAGGTTCGAGAGAGAATGGTTCGCCGCCTACCTCAGGAATTCAGCCTCGCCGGCCGACGCGACCGCGCTCTGGCGCTGGGGCACCGAAATCGATGTTCGCGACATTCTGCCGGCCATTCACGTTCCGACACTGATCGTGCAGGCGACGGGCGACCGCTGGGTAAAGCGGGAAGAAGGACGCTACCTGGCAACTCATATCGAGGGGGCCAGATATGCTGAACTTGCCGGTCGGGATCATGTGATCTGGGGTGAGAACTCCGATCGCCTCATCGACGAGATCCAGGCTTTCGTCACTGGTGCCTTGCCGACGGCGCCAAGCGAACGGCTTCTGGTGTCGGTGCTGTCCCTGGAGATAGAAGGTCCGCCTTCTGATGCTGGCGAGGATCTGATTGAGCGGCACATCGAGGAAATCCGTGGCCAACTGCTCGCTTCCGAAGGCAGGCAGATCAGGCGCTCGGCAAGCGGATTTTTCGCCGTGTTCCAACGGCCGACCCGGGCAATTCAATGCGCAGTAGCGATCCGTCATAGATTGGGTAAATCCCGCCTCCACATTCGCGCGGCAATCCACATTGGCGAATGTGAAAGACGCGGCGATGACCTCGCTGGCACCGCAATTGAGATAGCATCGTGCCTGGTTGAACACGCCAGGCCAGGCGAGATCATTGCGTCGCGGACGGTTCGTGATCTCGCTGTCGGTTCCGGCCTGGAATTCGAAGAGCATTGCGAGAGGGAAGCAAGCGAGCTGCTTGGAGGCCTGCAGCTTTTTTCCGTCGGTTGGCCAGCAGCCTGACCGTTCGCGAAGCGTCGCGTGTCCGGCCATGTTAACCACCGCAGGACAGTTGCGGTCCGTCTGTCAGCGACAAGGTAACTTAGTTGCGCTGCCGTGCCGTCGTGCCCGGACCACCAGTTCCACCGGCATTACGATCTGCCGCGGAGGATTGTTGGCGAACACCATTGCCGCTGCAAGCCGCCCCTTACCGACAATGTCCTGCGCCACAGTCGTGGGGGGTGGTGCGCGCCGAGGAAGCACAGCGCATTATCGCAGAGGTCAAGCGGCTAGCACCTGACTATTCGCCACTGGAGTTTGCGCAAACCGGCATAGCATTCGAATATGCAAGTGATATTCGCTTCCGGCCACGCGACGTTGTCGGCTGGTCGCGCAGCCGGATGCGCGCCGGCTCAACAGCCGACGCAATGTATGAGGCCGTCCGGTCATCGCGGGTGCGCTATAGGCGCCATGGCGACCGGAATCTGGGCCAGGCAACTCGGCTCTAACAAAGGTCGACGTGGACGACCAACTGGCCCTCTGCGGGATGCCGGGAGATATGACCTTTGCCGGTTCTGTCTTCCGCCAGCACTATGCTGCCGGCGGCGAGTCGGCGAATGTCGCCGTCGCTCGTTTCGAATTCAACTTCGCCAGTAAGCCAAATCACCAGCTCGCGACGCGGCGGCTTGTGCCAATCCACCACTCCCATGCCGGCAGGCACCCGGCAGATGTTGCATCCGGTCGCCGCAAGCGTGTCCGTCAGACGCAGTGGCGGATGGCCGTTGAAGAAGACTCGGGGCAGCAACGCGAGGTCCACCTCTTCCATATGCGTTTCCCCCTCGGCATCGGCGTAGATATGCAGATAGGTCACGCACTCGTCAGTGGCGCGGGTGGCATATGAGACGGTCTTTACGATTTCGCGCATGATTTTCTCCTGATCGTTACCGGATAGATGCGCGAGCATTGTGTGCGCTTGCCAGCACAAAGGCTTTCGGGCGATCTTGTGGATCGCGGCAGATTTACGGGTCATTCGCTTGAGAACTGCGAAGGACGGCAAAGTGCTGGTTGAATTCGATAAATTCCTGCTCGACACTGACCGACGAGAGCTTAGGGGCAGCGACGGGGGAGTGGTTCACGTCGAGCCGCAGGTCTTCGACCTACTCCTCCATCTTGCGCAGAACGCCAACCGGGTCGTCAGCAAGGATGAGTTGATCGAGCATGTCTGGAACGGCCGAGCCGTATCGGATGCGGCACTCAACAGCCGTATCAACGCCGCCCGCCGGGCGATCGGCGACAGTGGCGAGAGGCAGGCGATCATTCGAACCGTGCAGCGGCGGGGCTTCCTGCTTGCCGCCGAGGTCAGGACGGGAGCTAGTGGCGCCGCGGAGGCGGCCACCCGGCAACACGCGCGAGCCGAGGGTACGCTGCCCCGGTTGGCCCTGCCGGACAAGCCGTCGATTGCCGTCATGCCGTTCAAGAACCTGAGCGGGGATCCGGCGCAGGACTATTTCGCTGACGGGATGGTAGAGGACATCATCACGGGACTCTCGCGCATCAAGTGGCTGTTCGTGATCGCGCGCAATTCCACCTTCACCTACAAAGGGCAGCCTGTCGACGTGAAGCGGGTCGGTCGCGAACTGGGTGTGCGCTATGTGCTGGAAGGCAGCGTCCGCAAGGCGGACGAGCGCGTTCGGATCAGTGCACAACTCGTGGAGGCGGAAACCAGCATTCACCTTTGGGCGCACCGCTGCGACGGCCATCTCGACGACATCTTTGCACTACAGGACGAAATCACGTTGAGCGTTGTGGGTGCAATCGAGCCGAGCTTGCGCGATGCGGAAATCGAACGCGTCAAACGCAAGAGGCCCGACAATCTCGACGCCTACGATCTCGTTCTGCGCGCCCTTCCTCACGTCTACGTAGCCATGCCGGAGGGGGCAGCCAAAGCGGTGCCGCTGCTCGAGCGGGCGCTGGTGCTGGAAGCCGACTATGCCAGTGCCCATGGCCTACTCGCCTGGTGCAACCAGTTCCTGTTCATCCGAGCCGGCTTCAAGGAGACCGACCGCATCGCGGCCATTCGCCACGCTCGCGCAGCAGTCACCCATGGTCGCGATGACGCAACCGCGATGGCCCTGGGCGCGTTCGTCATCGGGCTGGTGGAGCATGATCGCGCTGCTGCCCGTGAAGCATTCGAGCGGGCGCTTGCGCTGAGCCCCTCTTGCGCCTTCGCCCTCTTTCTTGGCGGCATTTTCCTGGCCTGGACCGGAGAGGCGGAGCGGGCGATCGAGTGGGCCGAACGTGCGTTGCGGGTCAGCCCTGTAGACCGGTTTGCCTTTGGGGGTCACCAAGCCGTAGCGATCGGCAATTTCATACTTGGGCAATACGAGGAAGCGGCAACCGCTGCCCGGCGAGCCGTCTTGTCCAATCCAAGCTTCAGCGTGACCCAGAGCCTCTTGGCGGCGGCGCTTGCCAAACTCGGGCGAACAGCGGAAGCCAAAGCCGCCGCCAGGCAGGTGCTTGTGCTGCAACCATCCTTCAGTTCGAGTGGATACTGCAATGCCATTGGGATCACGCCCGCGCTGGCTGCAACGCTGGTGGAAGCATGGCATCAGGCCGGTCTGCCGCCATAGGAGTCTGTGCTTAGCCAACAAGACCAAGATGTCTGGATTCGAGCAATTCGGGTTTGACGATATCCAGCGTGATCAGTCCGGCGCGATGCCGCCACCCGGCACGATCGTGTGGACATGGGGAGCGCGACCTCTCCGTGCTGGCCCTCGGGGTGCGGGCACTATAGCTCGGGCCAGAGTGCCGCTAGCAAAAGCAGCACAATTCCAACGAATGCGACATTCCAGGCGAGCGAACGAACCAGGGGAACGCCCGCTGCGTAGGGCGGAAGATAAACCAGCCTGGCTGAAAAATAGAGGCCAGCTCCCCATTGGCTGAGGCCGCTCTCACGAGCGAGCGCATGGACAAGAAAGACTCCAGCCACGAACACCGGGAACGTCTCCAGGAAATTCCGAAGTGACTTCGAGGCGTCCTGCGACCCCCGTGAGCGGAGGGGCTTCCGGGTCGCGAGCACTGGCCGTCCAATGATAGCCTCGCTGTAGGCTAGCCGCATGAGAGGCGAGAATAATCTGGACAAAACAGAGCATGCAACTCGCTACAAGCATCACCATTTCGAAGCTCATTCAACCTCGCACTTCGCTGTTAGTCGCACGAATTGCCGGAGCGCACCGATTAAGGCGTCGCTCCGGCTCTTCAGTGCCTTGGATGCTGACAACGTCGACTCTATATCGAGGCAGTGCCTTCACGCTGCTTGACGGCGAATTCCTCCTCCGGCGAATAGACTAGCGTTCTGCGGCCATAGGCGCCGAAATAGACGATCGCCAGTGCATACCAGACTGCTACTCCGATGATGCCCTGGCGGTATAACGGGTCGGTAAGCTGGAAGCCGATGGTAATCAAGGCGATGATCACGGTCAGCCACGCGCCCAGCACTCCAAACGGACTCCGGTAAGGGCGTTCAATGTTCGGGAAACGACGGCGCAGTTGCAGGAAGGTCAGCCCCTGCAGAAGATACGAGAACATAGCGCCAAAAACAGCCATGTTCAGGAGCGTGCCGCCGATGTAAGTGCCGGCGGCCCCGCCGCCCTGGGTCAGCCAGATCACCACCATCACCAGAAAGCCCAGCAGCGATCCTGCGGCAAGCGCCACGTTGGGCGTCTTGTGCTCGCCATGGGTTACCGAGAGGAAATGCGGGAAATAGCCCGCGCGGCTCAGCGAATATATTTGCCGTCCGTAGGCGAAGATGATCGCGTGGAAGCTGGCGACCAGCCCTGCAACTGCGAACAGCGCGAGGACCTTCGCCCAGCCTGCTCCGTAGATGACCCTGAAGCCGTCAAGGATAGGCTCACCCGACGTTCCGTACGCAAGGGATCCGTCGGGCAGGGCCGGGTTGATGATCAGGATCAGGAAACCTGTGACCAGGAGTGTAAACATGCCGAGCATGATGCCTTTGGGCATATCACGCTTGGGATCCACCGATTCCTCGGAGGCAAGTGGCAATTGCTCAATGGCGAGGAACAGCCACACCGCAAAAGGCATCGCAGCGAAAATGCCTCGCAACCCGAACGGCAGGAACGGCCCGTTTCCCTCCGGCAGCGCAACTGCAGCGCCGTCGGGTCCCACTCCGATATTCATCGCGTTCTTGGCGAAGTCGAATTGTCCCGACGCAAGTGCGCTGACGAAGAAGAACACTAGGATCGCCAAGGCGATGAGCGTTACAATGACGGTGACCCCGAATGAAAGCGCCACGCCACGCACGTTCAACCCGACGAAGACCAGGTAGCCGGCGAGCCACCAGATCGGCTGCCAGGCATCAGGCGTGCCGGTGATGGCCGTCATGTAGGTGCCGATGAAATACACCACGACTGCCGGGGTGAGCACGTATTCGATGTTCTCGGCGATGCCGGTAATGAAGCCGCCCCACGGTCCGAACGCGGTGCGCGCGAACGAATAGGCGCCGCCGGTATGCGGCAGCGCAGGGCTCATCTCCGCGATCGAATAGGTCAGGCCGAGATACATGATGGCGATCAGCACCGTTCCGATAAACATGCCGCCCCAGCCGCCGACGGCAAAGCCGAGGTTCCAACCCGAAAAGTCGCCCGAGATAACGGCTCCGACGCCCAATGCCCAAAGCGAGAAGACGCCGGCGTGACGCTTCAGCCCGCGTTTTTCAAAATATTCAGAACCGGGAGTGTGATAGAAGACACCCCCTTCGTGTTTCTTGGATTCCCCAGCCATCGTTTTGTCCCTCTCTGTTGAATTACAGGTGTTCCAAATGCAAGGCGATCTGGTAAGACAGTCTCGTCACAACCCCTTTCCATTTGCGACACTGGTAGTTTCATTGGTTAGACCACCAGCTGTGAAGAGTTGAGGCTAAAGTTGCAGATTTGCTGCCGCTTCCCTTGGTTCCGACCAACGCGTCTTCTGATCTATAGATCAATCCTGGCTCGAGGATCCATTCACCAGCGGAGAGCGATTCGATATCGTAACGTCCGTCAGAAAGGCGTGCTGCAAGCCCAACATAGCGATAGCGAGCGCCGGAGGAATCTGTGACTGAGCCAAAGATTGGTCGGTCTGCGAGGTAGCCGATGATCGCGCTTTCAGCACCTGATTGCGAAACCGCGGGACCAGCAATCCTGAGTGTGTAGTACTCGAGCGGAACGCTTCTCGTGCCAAGGCGCATCAGCTTATTCCTCGTTAAAGGAACGCATTGCGCAGTATGCTCGCACGGGCTCAATAAATCCATCCACATGATGGTTCGCCCAGACAATACACCTGTTTTAACTCACCACCACCTTCGTGCTGAGACAGGTCTCCGCCAATCAGAGCAGCTGCTGTTAGCCTCAATTCGGCAGACAGCTCCACCAGTGTGGAGCCGAACGCCAGATGATCCGGGCTGGCCGTATCAAAAATCGACGATCTAATAGGTCACATATACCATTTTGGGCAACCACAGCGTGATTGCGGGAAATACAATGCACAGGCCGACGCCGACGGCTTGCAAGAACAGAAAGGGCAGGGCGGCCCGGAAGATCGTCGCCATAGTTATCTGCAGAGGGGCGACGCTCTTCAAATAGAAAAGCGAATAGCCGAAAGGCGGGCTGAGGAAAGGCCATCTGCATGTGACCATGAAGATGATGCCGTACCAGAGCGGCACGTCGCTGGAGGCCACACCCGGAAGGCGAATAGTCCGTCGAACTGGAGGCGCTTCAGTATCGGCGGCACAGTGAGAAGCAGGATGCCAACCCAATCAAGAAACATGCCGAGCACGAACAGGATCACCATCATCAGGATGAGCACGCCATAGGCCACAAGGCCGGTGCCGAGGATCGAATCGGAGACGAATGTCTGGCCGCCCTTGAGGATGAAGAAGCCAACGAACATGGTGGCGCCGAAAAAGATCCACATCACCATGGCGGTCGCCCTGCTCTCGCGGCGGCTTCAACTGCCCTACAGCCGTCGGGCTGGAGGAAGAGACAATGGTGGCACATCGCCGCGTTGCCGTGCGCCAGCGCATAGGCAGGATCGAGTTCGATGACACGTTGGAGCAGCACGAGCGCCCGCGTCACCTGCTCGGGCATGCCGGAATCGACGTCGAGTTGCGCCCGCAGCACGAGGCCGTAGGCATCGAGACTGTCGGGGCGCTTACGTTTCACCCTGGCGATTTCGGCGCGCCGCACACTCGGCGCAATCGCGCCCACAGCCGACAGCGCGATCTCATCCTGAAGTGCGAAAATATCGTCGGACTTGCGGTCATAGCGCGCTGCGCACACATGAGCACCGGTCGACGCATCGATGATCTGGCTGGTCACGCGCACGCTGTCGCCGGCCTTCCGCACACTGCCTTCGAGTACATAGCGTACGCCAAGTTTGCGGCCGACCTGCTTCACGTCTACGGCACGGCCTTTGTAGATGAAAGTCGAGTTTCGCGCGATGACGAAAAGCCAGTTGATGCGTGCCAGGCCGGTGAGTGGCATGTTGGCGAAAAGACCATCCGTGCAACCTCGGGAACCTATTTGTTCATCCCGCCGGGAGTGCCGTCTCAAACAACGCCAGGGACCGGCTTGGGTCGGCTCCAGCCGAAGTGCAAGAGCGGCTTTGGAGGAGCGCTACGAACGTCGTCTCATTTGAAAGCGGATTATCGCGGACGCGAACTTTTGACTCGTGCGCGACTGTAACGGGTCATCAGGGCAATGCAGAGGGATGACTCCGTTTCGCCCCGCCGTTGGCGATCATCATCGCAGCCCACGGCCACCCGACAGACTAGTTCCAATATTTGAAAACTCTCCCGAGACGGTTTGGCATCATGAATAGTTGCTCCGCGTTGGCAAATCCAGCTTGATAGCCCATCGCCGTCCAAGTGTCGGCCGGCTCAGGGAAATCAGCTAGGCGCATGTGGCTCTCCATCGCGGCGAATTCGTCATCTGTCACAGCTGCAAACGCAACCCGACACGCTGAAAATCGATCGAGCCATTCAGCTCGGTTTTCTCCCTCAAGCAGTGTAGGCTCCCAGATCAGGAATATGCCACTTCGGTTCAGTGCATCGTGCACATCTCTCATCAGCCGAGCCTTCCCTTCAGGCTGTAGATGATGGAGCGACATTCCAATCCATACCACGTCGACGGGCACGGTCCATTCGGACATTGCTTCAACGAAATCGCAACATCGTAGCTCGATAGGACACGCCAAAACCTTCAGTGCTTCGTTGGCGAGTTCCAACGATTGTGCAGAAAGGTCGATGCCGTAGTAGTGCTCGACAGAGGTTCCTTTGAGCGCCGCCGATTCTGGCATTCAGAGGATGGCGGCGATTGGGTACGGCTGGCCAAACTAACCGCGTGGAGTTCGCTGCCGATGGCAGACCAAGCCTCTGCCAACTACCGCGGCGCGGCAGCGAGCTTGCTTGCGAAGCTTCGTAAATCGGGCCGTTTCGACCGGTCTACCTGATCTTTCTCAAAGTCGGATAGCGGTGGCGTGATGGCGAGACACACGGTAGCGCGTCGTGTGGATCATGTCCTACGAGTCTGAATCAAAAAGAATGTCTTGATATCAAGCCCTTACGGCGTCGGTGGCCCGCAAGGGCGAATTGGGACCTACAAGTTCAGCAATGATGGGCAAATTGTCCGCGTCGGTCTGAACTACCATTTCTAATCACTTTCAGAAGTATCAGACCGGCTTTTCTTCGTTAGGGCCGATCTGAACGCTGTCTTCGGCACCGTCGATGGTGCGCTTGATTGTGGCACGGCAGTTGCCGCCCACAAGGATCGACGGTGACTGTCCTGGCCGTTCCTTTCGAGTTGCTTTTTGGGAGATTGTCCGGAACCGCCGGGCGCGGGTTGCTAAGGCGCTTCCGGGGTCAGCGGCGTCAGCGTTGCCGGCGCCGGAACGATGTCGGAATAGACGGTCGGCGCGGTCACCTCGATCGGGAAGGCCAGCTTCTGCAGGACGTGCAGGTGTAGGTGAAGCGCGCCTCTTAATGCGCCCGGCCGAGCGCGGTCGCCAGCGGGAATGGAGCGCTGATAGGTCTCGCGGCCCTCCGGCGGATAGCCATCGATCAGCGGCCGGCGGCCGACCGTATAGGTCGATGGCACATGGACCATGCCATCCGAATCGGTGACATAGCGCTCGCAGCGAGCCGGGATTGACCAGTTCGAGGTAGGCGGCCTCATACGAGGCATCGATAATCCGCTGCGGGATCAGATCGCTGGCAAGCGTCGAGCCGTAGACGGTGGCGCCGGTGTGCGGCCATGCTCTTTCCTGCGCCAGACCGCCTGTAGGCTGGCCGGGGAAGCGCATCCCATACGTGCCGTCGATATAGGCGCTGCCGCGCTGGCGAGCCGCAGAGATCGTCCCTACAGGCACGGTATAGCCGGCTGCGGCCGCATAGGCTGTGAAGCCTGCATCGTCACCGTATCCAGCCATGACGAACCCTCACGCTCTGGAACATTCAGGTTCCGCTCACGTTGATTTCTGCAAAAGGAGAAAAGCTATGCACAAGGACGAGGTTAAGGGTTCCGCGAAGAAACTGCGCGGCGAGGTGAAGGACAAGATGGGCAAGGCAACGGGCGATGATAAGCTTCGCGCTGATGCAGCCGCTGACAAGGCTGAAGGCAGCCTTCAGAAAGGCGTTGGTAAGGCGAAAGACAAAATTCGAGATGCCTTGAAGGATTGATAACAGTCTGTCCTGGCATTTCCATTTGGATTTCTGGCGGCCCCCACATCGGCCGCCAGATTCGATGGACTTGGCAGGCGCGGTTAGAACACGTCGAAGAGCCATAAAGAAAAGATCGCGATCGCTCCAAGCACATAGAACCCAAGAAGCCAGACAACGGGGGCGAAGATACCAATGTCCTCTTTGAGCTTCATAGCAGCATTGTGTAGTGATCTATATCTACTCATCACATACACCCCACCCATCCGTACATATAACCATGGCGGGATATTTTCGTTCCATCATTGTAGACGCTTCAGCTTGCTCCTTAGCATCGTGAGGTGCGGCAGTTGCCGGCCGCACCTAACGCCGGTCACTCCGCCAACTTGGCGACCGACGAGCTCCTTGAGCTTGTCGGTCGGGATGTTCTTGGCATAGTCGATGCCGAGCTTATCCGCCTGCTTCTTGAGGTCCTCGCGTTCCGTGTCGGCGCCCTTGCCTTGGAGGAATTCGTCGGACTGGGACGAATTCTTACCGGCAAAGGAGAACCAGCCGGTTGCCTTGGCAACTTTCTGTTCGGCTGCGCTCACGTCGACATCGACGGTCTGGGCCGGATCGAGGAGAACCGGACCGCTGGTGGTGTTGATACGCGCGGGCCTGCCTGGTTGTTGGTGTTTCATCATCGCCTCCTTAGATGCCGTCGAGATAGCGGATCAACTTCGGCCGGCGGATATCGACCCCGCCGAGACGGAAGATGCCGGGCACGTCGAACTTGATCGGCCCGGTCTGCCATGCGGGCAGGAACCGGAAGGGCGTCGGCATGTGGAACTTCAACACCTCGCGCGAGCGGTGATAACCACCATGCGCTTGGTGAAATATTTCGGCAGAAATTTCTGAGCGGGTCAGCCGAACAGGCTACTCTCTTTGACATCTCTGAAGCGTCCATCCCCTCACTGCGACGCCGGCTGGTCCTTCCCGGAAAACGATCATGGCCCCGGATGCCGCCAATAACTGCTTTCATTAGGTTATCCGCTTGGCGTTGTTTAGCGGACTTTCAACGCTATGCCCTCTAGTTGACCGGCCAGGCGTGATCGATGCGGCCGGCCGTCTCCATCCGTCGGGTGATTTGACCGACAAGCTACGATAGCCCCTCCCCCATGCAACCGCTGACGCGGTCCTCCACTCCGTTGCAGCCCTACGGGTGCATGAGCTCGTTTCGGCTATCTCCGGTCTTTGCCGTCAACCAACGGATGGAGACGGCCATGCAGAACATCAAGGACACCTACCAGCGCATCACGGACACTATTGTCGAACAGCTTGAAGCCGGCACCAAACCCTGGATCCGCCCGTGGCGCGGCAATGCCCGCCGCAGCGCGATCGTCCCGCGGCGCGTGACCGGAGAAGCCTACCGCGGCATCAACGTCATCATGCTGTGGGTCGCAGGCCAGATGTTCGGCTACGAGGAAAACACCTGGATGACCTACCGGCAGGCCCAGGACTTCGGTGGTCAAGTCCGCAAGGGCGAAAAAGGCACCCTCGTCGTCAAGTACGGCACGTTCACGCCGAAGGATCACGAAGACGACGAAGACCGCGCGCTTCCATATCTGAAGGGCTACATCGTCTTCAATATTGAGCAGATCGAGAACCTGCCGGATCGCTTCTTCAGGCCGGCCGAGGAGCTCCCGGGCAATCCGGTTCCCCACATCGAGACCGTCGAGAGCTTCGTCCAGAACACCGGCGCAAGCGTCAGCTACGGTGGCACCAAAGCCTGCTACCGGCCCACCATCGACGACATTCTCATGCCTGACCGCGAGCGTTTCGACAGCGAGGTTCACCTCTACTCGACTTTGCTACACGAGGTTTCGCATTGGTCCGGCGCAAAGCATCGCCTGGACCGCGATCTGACGGGCAGGTTCGGCAGTGAAGGCTATGCCCTCGAGGAGCTCGTTGCGGAGTTCGCAGCATCGTTCCTGTGTGCCGACCTGGGCGTGGCGCATGATCCGCGCGACAACACAGCCGCCTACCTGGCGAGCTGGCTCGCCGTCCTTAAGAATGACAAAAGAGCCATCATCACGGCCGCTGCGAACGCGCAGGCCGCTGCCGAGTATCTCACGGCCCTGCAGCCAGCCGCCGGACAGGAAGCCGCGTAAGGAGAAGCGGTTATCGGGACGGCGGCGGGGGACTTCGGAGCGGTATCACAGCAACGATCCTTCATTGTTTCACGCGGTGCAGGGCAGCCTCAGCGCGGAGCTGGAAGCCAAGCCCCTCCATGCGGCCGATCAATCATCCCTGATGGTGACGCACAGCCGCTAACCGCGCCGCGAGCACTTAGTGGCTCCATCGGAACTGTGGCCAGTCCGACAGCTCGTGGATATAGGAATTCATTCTCCGCACTTCATGCGGAGAATATCCAGCTTATTCTCCTCAAAAATGTGCGCAGATTGCCGCCTGTATTGTTCTCCGCATGGGTAATCCGAGGGTACAAATGTGGCAGACGGCACTATGGCCTAACCGCGATGGCATACGGAACATTTATTCTTCCATATCTACGCACACTTACGTTGGCCTGTTCGGCGTGGCCGTAGAAGCCCTCGAGCACCACCGTCAATCTGATTGCCGATGTTACGCCCTCAGTTTGACAACAGACTCCCGGGCTATCAGCCAGGGCTCAATCAGCAGCCTTTCGTACTGACGTTTCGGGCTCTTCAGACGGCCGAGCGCGTAAGCCCCGCCGATTTGCGTCCGATATCGCGTAGAAACAACTCGACGGTCGGGCTGGCCGCGGGCGTGTCGTCGCCGTGCTGCACGGAGGCAACCTCGTCCTGGGCCTGGCCGGTCCACTCATTCCCACCACCACCGCCGCGACGTCGGAATAGGAGACTCACCCCGGCTCGCTGCCTATCGGAAAAAAATGCAAAACAGAGTCGGCAAAGCACTCGCAACAGCAAGCCCCAACCCCTGCCAAGGTCTACCCCTCGCCAGTTCGGTGTGACCCAAGAGAAGCGCGCGAACGTGCGCCTGTCGCGCTCGCGGACGACACACCGGCAACACTCCTGCTGCATGACCTTGTGCAGCCGCCAGACAAGATGATGGCGATCGATCTGTCTGGCTGCCGGCGTTGCCGGCAGCCATCGGGACGCAGTTCGGGCACAGGTCGAGCGCAGGGAGATCAGGCCATGGTGATCGTTCTCGCGGGAGTAAAGGTGATGGCGTTGGCGACCGGTGGGCGATCCTGTACTCGCTGCTCGAGGCCGCCAAGCTCAACGGGCGTCGAGCCCTTCGCGTATCCCGCCGACGTCCTCTAGCGCATGGTCGACGGACATCCCGTCAACCGGCCTCGACGAGCTCCTGCCGTGGGCTTGGAACGCGACATCCTGTCAATGCCTGACATTAGATGCAGTTCCCGGATGCATGCTCACCCTCATCTGCGGCCAACCTTCCGGCCGCAATTTCCGCGACGAGTAGGCCGAACTGCGATCGAGGAGGTATGTGGCGATCATCGCGATGTCACCGAGAACGCTGAACGAAATTGGCTAGGAACAACGTGTTTCGACTCGAATCCAGTTTCACCCGGCCGTGGCTCGATCGCCGTCAGATCGGCGACCGCGTTGCCCGCCGGAGCTCATGGCGCCATTGCGCCCATTGATGCGCAGCATCGTGTCGACCAGCAGACAGAGCGGTAACCGTTCCAGCAATGGCTGTCATCATAGAGCGAATATTGGAACCGATCCTAGAGCTGCGCTCGCCGCATCATAATCACTTGGAGAATGCCCGGAAATGGCGCTTTTTTCTCATTCCGATCGAGGGAAGCTACGGAAGAAAACCACCTCTCGCGACCTTTCCTTGTCGCGAAAACTCCCGATCAAAGCGACGGTTTTGCAACTGACTTTTGCACAGTCGCAGAACTCAACTATTGCGACAACATTTCCTGCTTCCCGCTTTCCTTCTGATGTCGAGCCCAGACGCTTCACCTGCGCTTCGCTGCAGCCGGTCAGCTTCGCCGTCCTGCTGATACTGTTGCCGCCAGACCGGAAGACAATAATGCGTTCGTGTGTCACCAGGTCAGCTTGGCGTCCGGCATATTTCCCGCCCGCCTTTGCCAATTCGATACCTTGCCTCTGGCGTTCGCGGCGATCCTCGAAGTCGTCTCGAGCCATTTGCAGGGCGAGCTTCAGCAACATTTCCTGAATGGACTCGAGCACGATCTTGGCGACGCCGTCGGCGCTGGCCGCGATGTCGCTAAGATCCACCACACCAGGTACGGCAAGACGAGCACCCTTATTCCGAATTGTTTCGATCAGCTTTTCAGCTTCAGGCAAAGGTAGACGACTGATGCGGTCTATCTTCTCCGCAACGACAACCCCCCCGCTGAAGGTCCGCGATTAGACGAAGCAGCTCCGGCCGGTCGGCGCGAGCGCCGGATGCCTTTTCGCGGTAGACGCCGGCGATGTAGTACCCGGCATCCCTCGCCTCAGCGATGATCGATTCCTGGCGATCAAGATCCTGCCCTTGCGTACTGACCCGCAGATAAACACGAGCAACGTGCATATCCCCCTCCCGCTCGGCTCATTTAGATATACTTCAATGCGCTCTGGCAGAATTCGGCAAGCGGATAGCCCCATAGGCTGGGTCAGAAATACGCCGCAGCAACCGCCATGATTGCGGTGGTCGCGAAACTGCCCATTGTGGCCCCTGAACATTAAGCGGGCACCGATATACGATAGAAAAATCAAAGCATGAACACCGGCCCGCTTTCGGACTCGCGGGCTTGTCCCAAGCGAGTCGAAGGGCGCGGTAAGGTGGAGCCCCG
Source organism: Mesorhizobium sp. M0808 (assembly GCF_040320025.1). NCBI lineage: Bacteria > Pseudomonadati > Pseudomonadota > Alphaproteobacteria > Hyphomicrobiales > Phyllobacteriaceae > Mesorhizobium > Mesorhizobium sp. M0808. The sequence continues at coordinate 119,302 of NZ_JAMYOX010000012.1, read as the reverse complement.
CCATTTGGCCCGTATAAATGGATGACATGTTCTGCCACTCGCCTTCGACCTGGATTCGCTTAGGTAGCCCCTCTGTCCAATCTGTTCAGGCTTTCGCCCAGTACGACAAGCGCGATGCCGAGCAACGCGATATCCTTGATTAGGAACTGGCCGAGGGGACCGAGCGCTGGAAAGCCCAGCGCAGGCTCCCAGATCGGCAGGACAATCATGATCGAACAGGTGACCAGGAAAATTAGCGCGGCCGAGGCCCCGCCGGCCACACCGGCGCGCGCCGACCAGGGGTAGGCAATCAGCAGAAGCGCGGTCGCGATCTCGACGACGCCAAGCACATAAGAGGCACCGGCCTCACCAAAGACCGGATACATCCAGGCGAGCCAAGGCGTGCCGCCGATCAGCGGTCTCAACGCCTCGATCTCGACCCTCGTGAACTTCATCCCGCCGATCATGAGAAGCGGCAGTATGACCCCGGTCAGGGCGACGATCCGTCCGGCTTTCCTGATCGCGGCGATCTTTCGCGCCCACGGCCGGGGAGTTGTCTCGTCTTGACCTTCAGGCTCTGATGTTTTTAGAACCGCCATGGGTATCCTCCTCCTGTTCGATGACACCGTGTCGTGCTTGGGGCTCAAGGTTCAATCGGTGTCGTAGATTTCGCTGGCTACTGTCCAGCCTCAGACTGTGCTCGCACGTTTTGCAGCAAGACGACCGCAAGGATGGCTTACTTGTATGGGTACGAGTGGTGTTCGTGAGCGATGATCCAGCGGTCACCCTCTTTCCGCAATCCGACGGTGAGGCGAAGGCGGGTTGCCGGATCCTTTTCAAGCTCGTCCTTCGTACCGCACCGCAGCAATGCGGTTGCAAAAGCAACCCGGTCGCCCGCCGTGACATCCAGCCGCTCGATCGCGAAAACGCCGCCGTATTTGAAGTGGTCGAAGAACGGACCCCAGCTATCCCGGTAAGCCTCAATTCCACGAAGTTCGTTCGGGGGTGGGACATCGAACATCACGAGGTCCGTCGCGTGATCCGCCATGATCGTCTCCAGGTCTTGCTGCTGCACGGCGTTCGCCCAGCGCTCGATAAGCGCCTGGATGTGTGCCTCAGCGTCACGCTCCTTGTTCACCATTAGAACTCTCCTCCTCCTCGATATTCTTCCGTCGAGCTGGTTCTGTATCGAGGACGATCGGGAGGCGTTCAATCCGACATTGGGTGATCATACTTGGCTCCGTTCAGCCAATCCGGCTGCTGCGACGCGTGTTCTTGAGTGTCAGCTTAGGGAGAGACGTTCAACTTTCCGTGGGTCGCGAGAGGGTCAAAGTCACTGGTTTCGGTCAACGTCCGCTTACGAGCCGCCAAATCGGCCCAGCAAGGTCCGGTTTGGTGAACTTGGGCCGGTAGCGGTCACTCGAAGGTTCGCTTCACCGAGAGCCGACACTCCAAGCGGAACAGCTTTTGATGTTTGGCGCGCCGCTCGGGGTGTCCATCTCCGGATGTGACTGGAATTCGGCTCCTGTCGTCCGCGCGCATGACAGGTCAAAGCCGCTGCTCGTGTCAGGATGTCTGTGATGAACCTAGGATCGGAGGACGTCATGGATATCTACAGTCTCGTTGCCGCGAACCTTCAAACTTCGGCTCGTCGGTCGCCGATGAACGCCGAAGCCGAAAACCGCTACTATTCGAAGCAGCTCGCCGTGCCCCGCTTTGGCCCGGGGCTGCTTCGGTCGATCGCCATGACGGCCAGCGTAGTCCTGGTGATCGGCATCGTCCTGATTTGAGGCGGCTCATGCCACGACTGGCCAGCCGTGCTATGCTGCGAACTGACGTCACCGGAGATCGCGGGATGGACGACAGCGAGGTCGACAGGGCCGCGATCCTGACAGTGATCCGCGCCGAGACCGAAGCTTGGCTGAAGCGCGATTTCGAGGCGCTGGCGAGCCACTGGGTGCAGTCGCCGCAGACCCGCCGGATGGAAGCCTTCGCGTCGCTCGGCGTGCGAGTCGACGAAGGCTGGGACGCGATTGCTGCGCGGATCAAGAAGATCGTGGAACGATTCCCGGAGAAACAAGCCTTCGCGGAGCGCGTTCGGTGGGAAAAGGTCAACGTCATCGTCGACGGGAATATGGCCTGGGTCACTTACGACCAGATCGGAACCGACACTGGCGAGGATCGCAAGCGGCTGCTCAAGATCATGCATCGGCTCGAGGGCGCCTGGAAAATCGGGTGCATGGTCCTGATGGAGAGCGGCGTTACGGAAGCAAACTGCCCACTGATCGAGGTCGACGCGGATGCGCGGATACTCTGGACGAATCGGCTGGCGGGGGAGCGGATGCGCGGCCATCCTGGCCTCGTCAGCGCCGCAGGCCGTCTGCGCGCCCGGCAACGCGAGCGCGACGCCGGGCTGCGCGATACGATACGCGTGGCATTCACTTCGGAGCCAAGCTCCGATCCGGCATCTGGTCAAAGATAGCGTCGGTTGTGGGCGCGAATTAGGCCGTAGACTCATTAGCGCGAAGCCATAGCCTGATCGAAGCGAGCTGGATCATGGCGAGGAAGTTGGCAGCCAGCTTGTCGTAGCGGGTGGCGACGCGACGGAAGTGCTTCAGCTTGGAGAAGAACCGCTCGATCAGGTTGCGCTCGCGATAGAGCCGCTTGCTGAAGCAGGGTTTCCACTTCCGGTTGCGCTTGGCCGGGATGTTCGGCGTGGCACCCTGCTGCTGGATCAGCTCCCGGATGCGGTCGGCATCATAGGCCTTGTCCGCCAGCACGATGGCGCGCGGACCGAGGTGGTCGAGGAGTGTATCGACGATCTGCCCGTCATGGGCTTGCCCTGCTGTCAGGCCGAGCCGGATCGGCAGCCCGCACGCATCGACGACCACGTGGATCTTGGTCGTGAGCCCGCCTCGGGAGCGGCCGAGACATTGATCTGCATCCCCTTTTTTCCTGTCGCAGCCTGCTGGTGCGCCCGGATAGAAGTGCTGTCGATCATCTGGATTTCACCGTCATGCGCGGCACTGACAGCGTCCATGAGCCGATGCCACACGCCTGCTTTTCGCCATCGCACGAAGCGGTTGTAACAGGTCGTGCGCGGTCCATAACGCTCCGGCAGGTCGCGCCACGGTGCGCCTGATCGTAGCACCCAGAAGATGCCGTTCAGCACGCGGCGGTCGTCCACGCGCGGCACGCCTCGCGGCTTGTTGGGCAGGAGCGGTTGGATCACGCGCCATTCGAAGTCGGTCAGATCATATCGGCTCATACAGCCGCTGAATCACATCAGCGACGATATTGAAAGGCCGGCTTCAGGGTGCCTGCTGTTCTGAGAAGGGAAGCGCTATGTCGTGCTCCAGCAGTGTAACCTTATAATGGTTGAGATATGACCACAGAGCGTTGCGAAGATCATTCAGTTCGTCGTAACCCGGCGAACCTCGCCCGACTTCCTTGCAGGCCAGATCCGCTCGCTGACACAGAATATAAAGGCTGTCACCCTGAACGAGAACGCCGGGGAAGGCCCGACCAGGATGCCGCATGACAGCGGCATTGGTCTTGTCCGATAGTATCTCGACGTTCTCGCTACGCATCAGTGTCTCGCGGATCGGCTTGCTGCACCGTCAGAGCATGAGCCCGCTCACTCCGCAACCCTTTATGGGTTCACGACCTAGAATCCGCAATAGCGCTTGACCGGTATATGGCCGGCTACGCCAGGCATAACGATATGATCGCTCGGTCCAAGTCCGAAATCCTTACGAGGCGCGCTCGCGCGAGGTCGAGGATCGCTGGCTGGGCCCGCGGCAGAATTGAGCGTTTCGCGCAGTGGCTGCCGTGGAGTTGAGCTGTCGGTGCGCTATTTCCACTTTACGCTAGACCCCGGCCGTTTTGGACCACTCACGCCGAACGGCCGGTTATGGCGCGACCGAGCCGGCCCGCTCCATCGGTAGCGGTTTCGCAGATCGGCTCTTTCATGCATCGACCGCCGAGGAGCTGCACAACTCGCATTCCTATGGCGGCCGCAGCGTCTTCGGCTGGGAGCCGCCACCCGAGGAGGCAAGGACTGCGCATCCGTCTCAGGTGACGGGCGCCGGCCAGAAGGCGCGGTTTCGGGCAAAAGCCTAGTTTCCCAGTCTCATTCGGCTTATTGTCCATGGCTCAGTGGCTTGGTGGCACGGCGCCGCGCTCAAGCGCCACTGGTCGGGGACAGAGACCGTGCGGGACTCCATCGCGGAACTCGAAGCCAGGATAGCGCTGCTCACCCGGGAGCTGAGTGAATCGCGCGCCGAGCAGACGGCAGCGAGCGAAATCCTGCGCGTGATCGCCGCATCTCCGACCGATATACAACCCGTTCTGAACGCGGTCGCGGAAAGAGCTGCCCAGCTCTGCGACGCGTTCGACGCGATCATCTTCCTGCGACACGGCGAATTGCTGGTCATGGGAGCCCATCACGGGCCGATCCCGGTCGACTTCGCCGCTTTCCCAATCGCGCGGGATTGGGTCACGGGCCGAGCCGTGATCGATCGTGCGCCAACGCATGTGCATGACCTCCTTGCCGCCGGCGACGAGTTCCCCACAGGCCAATCGATGGCCCGGCGGCTAGGTCACCGGACAATTCTCGCGACGCCTCTCCTGCGTGAGGACGAAGCGATCGGAGGGCTTGTCATTCGCCGCACCGAGGTAAGGCCGTTCAGCGACAAGCAGATTAGCTTGCTCAAGACTTTCGCCGACCAAGCCGTCATCGCGATAGGAAATGTGCGGCTGTTCGAGGAGGTGCAGGCGCGCAACCACGAAGTGACCGAAGCGCTTGAGCAGCAGACGGCAACAGGTGCGATCCTCAGAGTGATCGCGTCGTCGCCGACCGATATCCAGCCGGTCCTACAGGTTGTCGCCGAAAGTGCCGCGCAGTTCTGCGATACCAACGATGTGGCGATCTTCCTGCCGAAGGACGGAGCGCTTGCCGTCAAGGCGCATTACGGGCCTATCCCGTTGGACATGCCGCCTGAGCCGATCGCACGCAACTGGGTCACCGGTCGCGCCTTTGTCGACCGCGAGACGCTGCATATTCACGACCTTCTCGCTTCCGGCGAGGAATTTCCCGTCGGTCAAGCCATGGCTCAACATGCCGAGCATCGGACTATTGTCGCCACGCCGCTGATGCGCGATGACAAGGCGATCGGCGTGCTCGTCATCCGGCGCAATGAGGTCAGGCCCTTCAGCGACAAGCAGATCAACCTGCTCAAGACCTTCGCCGATCAAGCCGTCATTGCCATCGAGAATGTCCGCCTGTTCGACGAGGTGCAGGCGCGCAATCGTGAGGTGACGGAGGCGCTGCAGCAACAGACGGCGACGGCCGAGGTGCTGAAGACGATCAGCAGTTCGGCGTTCGATCTCGACGCAGTGCTGCACACGCTAGTGAAGTCCGCGTCCGATCTCTGTCACGCGGCGATGGGATGCATCTACCTGCGCGATGACGACGTTTTCCGGCCGGCGATGCAAGTCGGCTGGACGCAAGAGTTCTACGAATATATGAGCCAACACCCGATGCGCCCGGGGCGTGGCTCCGTCACTTCGCGTGCCGCGCTGACCGCTTCGATCGTGCATATCCCCGACGCTCTCGACGATCCGGAATATACTTTCGGGGGCCCGCAGGTCGGCCACTTCAGGACGCTTCTCGGCGTTCCGTTGATCCGCGATGGCAATGTGACGGGTGTTTTCGTGCTGGCACGCCCGACCGTGAAGCCCTTCAGCCAGCGCGAGATCGAGCTGGTTCAGACATTTTCGGACCAGGCTTTGATCGCGTTGGAAAACGTTCGCCTGTTCGACGAGGTGCAAGCGCGCAACCGGGCGCTGACCGAATCGCTGGAGCAGCAGACGGCGACGAACGACATCCTCAGCGTCATTTCCAGCTCGCCGACCAACCTGCAGCCGGTTTTCGACATGATCGCCGAAAGGTCTGCGTGTCTCTGCGATGCAGAGTACTGCGTGGTCTTCAGGTTCGACGGCCAGCTCATCCATTTCGTGGCCCAGCACGGGCTTTCGCCGGTGGGCTATGAGGCCATGGCACGCGCCTATCCCATGCCGCCCGGTCGCACCAGCACCACTTCCCGGGCGGTGATGAGCGGCAAGCTTGAGCAGATACCCGACGTCCAGGCGGATCCCGACTACGCAATTGGCGACGTGGCGAAGGCCGTCAATGCCCGCTCCATCACTTCAGTGCCAATGCTCAAGAACAACCGCGTGATCGGCGCCATCAATGTCGCCCGATCACTGCCGGGCCTCTTTGCTGCGCGACAGATTGCGCTGCTGCAAACCTTCGCCGACCAGGCCGTTATCGCCATCGAGAACGTTCGCCTATTCGACGAGCTCCAGGCGCGGACGGCTGAACTGGGCGAAGCGCTGAAGCAGCAGACCGCGACGGCCGACGTGCTCAAGGTCATCAGCCGCTCGGCCTTCGATCTGAGCAGCGTCCTGCAGGCGCTGATCGAGTCCGCGGCCGGGCTCTGCAACGCCCGAACCTCGGGAATTTACATGCTGGATGGCGGCGTCTACCGCCTCGGCGCGGCGCACGGCCAGTCGCCCGAGTTCCGCGCCTTCGAAGAGGCGCATCCGGACGTCGTGGGGCGCGGCTCATGGGTCGGGCGCGCGGCGCTGGAAAGGTCGGTGGTTCACATTCCCGACGCGTCACAGGATACCGAACACCAGTTCCCCGAGGTCGCGAAGCTCGGCGGCTTCGCGTCGATCCTGTGCGTTCCGCTCATGCGTCAGGGTCAGCCGATCGGCGTCTTCGCCTTGACCCGGCCAGAAGTCGGCCCGTTCACCGATCGCGAGATCGAGCTTGTCCAGACCTTCGCCGATCAGGCGGTGATCGCCATCGAGAACGCCCGCCTGTTCGAAGAGGTGCAGGCGCGCACGGCGGAATTGGGTGAAGCCCTGCAGCAACAAACCGCGACGGCCGACGTGCTGAAGGTGATCAGCCGCTCGGCCTTTGATCTGCAAACCGTGCTCGACACGCTTGTCGAATCTGCCATTCGAGTCTGCGAGGCCGAAAAGGGCGCCATCTTCCAGCGAAACGATGATCTCTATCATTTCGCCGCCAGTTTCGGTTTCTCGGAGGAATACGAGCAGTATGCGAGGGAAAATCCCGTCGCTGTCGCTCAGGACAGCATCACCGGACGAGTGGCTCTCGAAGCCAAGACGATCCATATCGCGGACGTCCTGGCGGACCCAGCATACAAAGCCTTGGGATACCAGCAGCTCGGCGGATATCGCACCTGTCTTGGCGTTCCGCTGCTCAGCAAGGGACTTCCGGTTGGCGTCTTCGTTCTCACCCGGCCCGTCGTAAAACCCTTCACTGGAAAGCAGATCGAGCTTGTCGAGACGTACGCCGACCAAGCGGTGATTGCCATCGAAAATGTCCGTCTCTTTGACGAGGTGCAGGCGCGCACGGCGGAATTGGGCGAAGCGCTGCAGCAGCAGACAGCGACGGCCGACGTGCTGAAGGTGATCAGCCGCTCGGCCTTCGATCTGCAGACCGTGCTCGACACGCTGACGCAATCGGCTGCACAGCTTTGCGAGGCGGACATGGCGGGAATCACCCGGCAGGAGGGGGAAGGCTTCTATTACGCGACCAACTACAATCTCTCTTCGGATTGGCAGGAGTACGTCAAGGACAAGCGCCTGGCGCCCGGACGCGGCAGCGTGGTCGGGCGGGCATTGCTCGACCGCAAGATCGTGCATGTGGCCGATGTCCTAGCCGATCGGGAATACACGTTCCTGGAATCGACCAGCAAGGTTTGGTTCCGGACGGTGCTGGGTGTGCCGTTGATGCGTGAGGGAAATCCGATCGGCGTGCTCGTGCTGGCCCGCCAGAATGTCCAACCTTTTACCGACAAACAGATCGATCTGATCCAGACCTTCGCCGACCAGGCGGTCATAGCCATCGAAAACGCGCGGCTCTTCGACGAGGTGCAGGCGCGCACGGCGGAGCTGAGCGAGTCGCTGCAGCAGCAGACGGCGACGGCCGACGTGCTGAAGGCGATCAGCCGCTCGACCTTCGACCTCCGGGCAGTGCTCGACGCACTGGCCGAATCGGTGACCCGGCTGTGCGAAGCGGACAACGCCTCGATCGTGCGTGAGACGGACGGCAAATTCGTCGAGGCGGCGAGTTACGGCTATCCGGCCGAGACGGGAGAATATTTCAGCGGCTTTGTGCACGTGCCGGGGCGCGGCACCGGAGTCGGCCGCGTCCTGCTCGAAGGCAAAGCCGTCCAGATTCCGGACGTGCTGGCAGACGCCGAGTACACGCTGCGGGAAGGACAGCGGCTCGGCGGATATCGGACGGTGCTGGCCGTGCCGCTGCTGCGCGAGGGGCTTCCGATCGGCGTTTTCTCGCTCACCCGCTCGACGGTGCGGCCCTTCACCGAAAGGCAGATCGAACTCGTCGAAACCTTCGCCGATCAGGCGGTTATCGCCATCGAGAACGTCCGCCTGTTCGACGAAGTACAGGCGCGCACGGCGGAATTGAGCGAGTCGCTGCAGCAGCAAACGGCGACGGCCGACGTGCTGAAGGCGATCAGCCGCTCGACCTTCGACCTGCAGCCGGTTCTCGACACGCTCGCGGAATCCGCGGCCAAGCTGTGCGACGCGGACACGAGCGTCATCTTCAAGCGCGACGGCGATCTCTACCGGTGGTCCGCCGACTACGCCAATTTGCCTGAGGCCGCGGTTTTCGCCAAAGCCAATCCCTTCGCCGCCAGTCGCGACAGCGTCACCGGACGTGTGGCCCTCGAAGCGCGCGCCATCCACGTTTCGGACGTGCTCGCCGACCCGGAATACGGGGCAACGCAGCTCCAGAAGCTCGGCGGCTACCGGACCATTCTGTGCGTTCCGATCCTGCGCGAAGGCGCGCCGGTCGGCGTGTTCGCGCTGACGCGATCCGAGGTGCGGGACTTCACGCCGAGGCAGATCGAGCTCGTCGAGACATTTGCCGACCAGTCCGGGATAGCCATCGAGAACGTCCGCCTGTTCGACGAGGTGCAGGCGCGCACCCGCGAATTGGGCGAGGCGCTGCAGCAACAGACCGCGACCGCCGACGTGCTGAAGGTAATCAGCCGCTCCGCCTTCGATCTGCAGACGGTGCTCGATACGCTGACGGAGTCCGCAGTGCGGCTGTGTCGCGCCGACAAGGGCGCACTGGAGCGGCTGATCGACGGCGGCTTCCGGTATGTCGCCATGTGCGGATTTCCGGCGACCTTCCGCGCCTACGGTGACGCCAATCCGACACAACCAGGCCGCGGATCGGCTGTCGGGCGTGCCGTCGAAGAGCGGCGCATCATCCAGATAGATGACATCCTGGACGACCCCGAATACACACATGGGGCAGTCGCCGAGGCTGGCGGCATACGCACGGTGCTGGCGGTGCCTTTACTGAGGCAGGACGAGTTGATCGGCGTCTTCGCCATGATCAGGGCCGAGCCGAATCCTTTCACGACGAGGGAGATCGAGCTGGTCAAGACCTTCGCCGACCAGGCGGTGATCGCCATCGAAAATGTCCGCTTGTTCGACGAGGTGCAGGCGCGCACCCGCGAATTGTCGCGCTCGCTCGAAGATCTGAGGACCGCGCAGGACCGCCTCGTGCAGACGGAGAAGCTGGCCTCGCTCGGCCAGCTGACGGCGGGCATTGCGCACGAGATCAAGAACCCGCTCAATTTCGTCAACAACTTCTCGGCGCTCTCCGGCGAACTCATCGATGATTTGAGCAGCGTGCTGGCCGGAGCGCCTTTGGAGGAGTCCGTGCGCGACGAGGTCGCCGAACTTACCGGCATGCTCAAGGGCAATCTCGACAAAGTCGTGCAACACGGCAAGCGAGCCGATTCCATTGTCAGGAACATGCTGCTGCATTCGCGGGCGGGTTCGGGGGAGCATCGCCCGATCGACATCAATGCCGTGGTGGAGGAGAGCCTGAACCTTGCCTATCACGGCGCGCGCGCCGAAAAGCCGGGGTTCAACGTCACGCTGACGCGGAGTTTCGACCCGCAGGCGGGCGATGTCGATCTCTACCCGCAGGAGATCACGCGGGTGCTTCTCAACCTCATCTCCAACGGCTTTTACGCAACCGCCAAGCGCAGCGCGTCGGCGAACGGCGCGGGCTATGAGCCGACGCTCTCCGCCGCCACCAGGAGTCTCGGCGACCGTGTCGAGATCAGTATCCGCGACAACGGCACCGGCATTCCGCCGGAGGTAAAGGAGAAGATGTTCAATCCGTTCTTCACGACCAAGCCGGCAGGCGAAGGCACCGGGCTCGGCCTGTCGCTCAGCCACGACATCGTCGTCAAGCAGCATGCCGGCACGATCGACGTCGACAGCCAGCCAGGCGAGTTCACGGAGTTCCGGATTGTGCTGCCGCGCGCCGCGGCCTCGCTCGCAAAATCGGCAGGTGAAGCATGAGCCTCCTCATCCTGGTCGTCGACGACGAGCCCGACGTCGAGCCGCTGCTTCGCCAGCAGTTCCGCCGCGACATCCGAGCCAGCCGCTTCACCATGGAGTTCGCGCAATCGGCGGCCGATGCGCTGGGGCAGATCGACCGCGCCGAAGGGGTGACTCTGATCCTGGTGCTGTCCGACATCAACATGCCCGGCATGAGCGGGCTTGAGCTGTTGCCGAAGATCAAGGTGCTGCGGCCCGAAGTCCCGGTCATCATGATCACCGCCTACGGCGACGCCGAAACCAAGCGCAAGGCATTGGAGAACGGCGCCGAAGCGCTGCTGACCAAGCCGATCGACTTTGCGGCGCTCAGGCAGCAGATCGAGACGCGGCTGGGAATGGTGGCGTGACAGCGCGTATCCTCGTGGTCGACGACGAGCCCGACCTTGAGGCCTTGATCGTTCAGAAGTTCCGTCGCCAGATCCGCGACGGCGCGGTCATTTTCCTGTTTGCCAGCGATGGAGTGGACGCCCTGTCCGTCATCGACGGCAACAGCGACATCGACATGGTGCTGTGCGACATCAACATGCCCCGCATGGACGGCCTGTCGCTTTTGGAGAAGCTGCAGCAGGCCGAGGGGCTGCAGCTTTCGACGGTCATCGTTTCGGCTTATGGCGACATGGCCAACATCCGCACCGCGATGAACCGCGGCGCCTTCGATTTCATCACCAAGCCGATCGACTTTGCCGACCTGGAGACCACGATCGCCAAGACGCTGAAGCATCGCGAGGTGCTGCACGAGGCGCAGCGGCGGCAAGCGGTCGCGGAGCGCGCGCATGCCTCGCTGTCGCGCTATTTCTCGCCCAACCTTGCCGAGCGATTGGCCGGCGACATCGACGGGCTGGCGCTCGCAGGGCAATGGCGTGAGGTCGCCGCGCTGTTCACCGACATTACAGATTTCACTGCGCTGGTGGAGACGATCGACCCAGCCACGCTAGGCACGCTCCTCAACGACTATCTGGCTGGGATGACCGATATCGTCTTCGCGCATGAAGGAACCGTCGCCAAGATCGTCGGCGATGCGCTGTATGTGCTGTTCGGCGCGCCTGGCGAACAGCACGATCATGCCGCCCGCGCGATCGCCTGCGCGCTCGAGCTCGACGCGCTGTCGCAGTCGTTCCGTGACGTCTGGCGCGCCAAGGGGATCACGCTCGGCGCCACCCGCATCGGCGTCCATGCCGGTCCGGCGCTGGTCGGCAATTTCGGCGGCGGCCGTTTCTTCGACTACACGGCCTATGGCGACACCATCAATATCGCGGCGCGTCTCGAAGCCGCCAACAAACAGCTGGGCACGCGCATTTGCGTCAGTGCAAGTGCTGCCGGGCGTATCGACGGTTTCAGCGGGCGGCCGGTCGGCGATCTCGTGCTGCGGGGCAGGAGGGAGGCGCTGCGCGCCTTCGAGCCGTTGCTGCCCGGGCAATATGACGATCCCTCGACGGCCAGTTATCTCGACGCCTTCGCCAAGCTGGAGGCCGCCGACCTCGGCGCGCTCGGCGCATTCGCCGCGCAGGTCGGCACGCGCTCGGACGACCAGCTTGCGAGCTTCCATCTGAAGCGGCTGCTGAACGGCGCCAAGGGAACGCAGATCAGTCTCGACTGATCCTACATTGCGGCTCGTCAGCGGCGGCTGGCACCGCAGCCAGGAACATTCGGCGGGCCCGCCGGTTGACACATATCAACCAGGACTCGAACCCGAAGGAGAGGTTCATGGCCGCGAGACCCATCCAACCCGAGCACTACAATTACGAAACCGGCGCCAGGAAATATCCGGCGTCCGAAAAGAAGCAGGCCGAGACGGACAAGCATGCCGGCATGCCCACGGCCAATCCTTTCGGCCTGACCCAGCCGGAGGACGAGACGAACGAGAAGACGCGCCAGTCGGAAGGCGTCATGGCGAAACGAGACGAACCCGCCTCAGCGGATCACAACAAAGCCCAGCCGACCACTGATCACAATAAAACCGCGCTGGCGGCGGCTTGGTGCGCTGTCTCCGCGCGTGCTGACGGCCGCAAAGACGATTACGACTTCTGGTATCGGGTCTTCGAGCTGACGCGGCACTAGGCAACCCGAGCAGCAATGCGCTACCCCTTCGACATCGGCGCCGCGTGCGGCTCCTCATAATCCGCCGGTCGGCCGTTCAGCAGATTGATCGCCCGCTTTATATCCCCGTGCAGCCGGTCGATCACGTCCCAATGCTCATGAAATGGCTTTAGCGCCAACTGTGCATCACGCAGTTCTACCGTCAAAAGCCAAGCCTGCCGCTCGATCTTGGCGAGATGATACTCGGAAATCTGTTCATGTCGGCGACGGTGCGGCATCCCGCAAAATAGGAATATATTCCGCATGCCGTCAAGGCACAAAGACTTCGTCCCGCCCTCACCGCATGCTCGCCGTGGGCATTTTGGGGGGAAGCATGAAAACAAGTTATGTGCGTTTGTAGCCATCAGCGTTTTGTCGGGCTGCGCTACTCGCCCAGCCGACATCACGCCCATGCTGGTTTCGTCCAGCGTATATGCGGGCAAATCCTGCAGCCAGTTGGAAGCGGAACTTTACCGAACGAGTTCCGGCCGCGCCGATAATGGCCGTACAAGACAGAACTGCCCGCCATGACGTGGACGGCGTGTTTTGGCTTGGCTTGCCGGTTGGCAGCATGATGGACAACACAGACATCAAGGCACGTGAAGCCAAGATCGGCGAGCTGAAGGGCAACATGGACGCGATCAACGCAGCCCGACGAAAGGGCGGCTGTGTTGCCGGCACTCTGTAAGCCGTTCCAACGTTGAAATTGTCGGCTTGCTTCCCGCCCTCGCGACTGCGGAGTGGTCGTTTAATCGATTGACTCGCGTAATGCACCGGCAGTTAATCTCCCCGCCAGGGCAAAAAGAGGGGCTATGAAACTGGGAGCAAACGATGACTATCCAAAAAGAAGACTATCGAACCAACAGAGCCGACTACGCCACAGCTGCGATGCATAGCCGAGCGACCGCTGAGGGCGATCGTGACGATTTGGTGGCGAGGAAAACGTCCCTGTGGGTAACAGATCGGCGATCTGCAAAATTGGCTGCAAACCCATCCGAAAGCTCGCCAGAACCCAAGGCAAAACCGCGCGGTAAGTGAATCGTGCCAGCCACTTTCTTACCGCCGCGTACTTCGTTCGCATGGTTCGATTATATTAGATTTATCTAAAATACTAACCAGCCAGTCGAGCATTCCCGAACGCTCGCTGGTCAGGCCCAGCGGCCCCCCTAACCCAAGCTGCTGGGCCGCCCGCTAAGGAAGTGCGTGTATCGCTGATGCTGTCGTCACCTAGATGCTTCCCAGCTGAAGATGAACATCGCCACGGCCGCGCCGGCCACGATGGCAGTGGCGGCCCATCCGAGTAGGCGCTGACCAAGCGTCGCGACGAAAGGGCCCATCTCGTGCCTGCGCGATGCCACCACCATCATCGCAGCCATGATGGGCACGGAAATCACCCCATTGATCACCGCGGTCCAGAACAGGGCCTTGATTGGATCGATCGGCGAATAGTCCACAGCGATGCCGAGCATCGTCGCCACGCCGATTACGGTGTAGAAACCCACTGCCTGCCACGGCTTGTTTTCGAGACCAATCTTCCAGCCTCGGGACTCGCCGACCGCGTAAGCGGCCGAGCCCGCCAAAACTGGAATTGCGAGAAGGCCCGTGCCGACAATGCCGACACTGAAGAGCATGAATGCGAATTCGCCGGCTACGGGCCGCAAGGCGTTAGCGGCGTCGGCGGCAGTCTGGATCTCCGTCTTGCCGCTGGTGTGCAGCGTAACAGCCGTCGTCAGAATGATGAAAAAGGCGATCAGGTTGGAGAAACCCATGCCGATATAGGTATCCCAGCGGATTCGGTCCAGTTCGTAACGGGCTTGGGAAGGCTTCTTCAGCAGTGGCTTGCTCGCGGCGTCGGCCTCTTCGTCTTCCACCTCCTCTGAGGCCTGCCAAAAGAAAAGATAGGGGCTAATGGTAGTGCCGATGATCGCCACCACCATCGTGATCATGTCCCCGGTGAAACTGAGTTTCGGCACAAACGTACGCAGGGCAACGTCACCCCAATCGATGTGGACGGCAAAAATAATGCCGACATAGGCGAACAGCACCAACGTCAGCCATTTCAGATAGCGGACATACCGGTGATAGGGGATGAACAGCTGCAGGATCAACGAAACGACCGCAAATCCAAGGGTGAAAGTATGCTGGCCCCAACCCAACACGAGCTTTGCAGCCGCACCCATCGCTGCCAGATCGGCTCCGATATTGATGGTGTTGGCGATAAACAATAGCGCCACTAATATCGTGACGACCCAAGCTGGAAAGACGCGACCGATATTGGCCGCAAGACCGTGCCCGGTAACGCGGCCGATCCGGGCGCTGATCATCTGAATGGCGCTCATAAGCGGATAGGTGAAGACCATGGTCCAAAGCATGTTCATGCCAAACTGGGCGCCGGCCTGCGAATAGGTGGCGATGCCGCTGGGATCGTCGTCGGCGGCTCCAGTGATGAGCCCAGGCCCCAGCCGCTCTATCAGGGCAGCCCGGCGTAGCCGATGCCCAATGCGCGGGGGAAGTCTCGCATGACGCGACCGCTTCGCTTTGTTTGTCACAGCCCAAGCCCTTTATCCCATCAGAAGTCGCCGAATCTTACGTGACTTCCAAAAGATGAGAAGGGACAGGAAAAGAGTGGCGATCGCTTCGTCCCAATAAGTGAGCGTCGGCGCGTGAAATGGCATTTTCCGAACTACCGCAATACCAACATCCAACAGGGCTGACGTTGCCCCTGCGGTCTAATCCGGATTGAAGTTCGTTCTGGCCCACTGAGAGGACCAGGACATGAAGCGCAGCCGCTTTTCTGAAGAGCAGATCATCGGAATTCTGAAGGAGCATGAGGCCGGGGAATATCCAAACCGGGGCTGGAGGTGATTGCGGCAATCTTAGGAGTGCGGCGCCCCCTGTGGCAGGTAATCCAGTTAGGTGTGGCCAGCCAATACCGGAGGCCGCGCTGAGAGACGGTGAACTCTGAGAAACCAAAATCGCGGCCGCCGTCTGCTGCAGCGGATGGTTGGGCGTTGTGAGGACACTTAGGCAAGCCCGAATGCTAGGACCAGGAAGCCCATCGCTCCGAACCCGGCGTGGACAACGATCCCGGCCCATGTGCTGCGGCGCCGCTGGACAATGTAGGGCAGCAGCAACGTGATCGGCACAAGGGTCAACAGGATTTGCCAGGGGAAGGCAGCGTGGAACAGCAACCACAGGATCCCATTGACCAGCCAAGCCCGCCTTCCGAAGGCAACCTCTTGCCGCGGCAGTGCGACACCCCGCCAGACAAACTCTTCCCCAACGATATTCAGCACAAAAAACGGCAGCCACGCGCTGAGAATCCAGTACCGGCCGGGACCTAGCGGCTCGAAAGCCATGAATGAGGGATGAAAATTCTTCCCGTCTTGCAGCATCCGGAGCGCAGCGCCGATGCCGCCGGTCAGCACGCTGACAGCCGTCAGCCCGCCAACAGCCCAGAGCCAGTCACCGCCATTCATCGGGCGAAGCCACAGCCGCCCGCCCAACGAACCCAGCCTTCCTGGACGCCGTTCTCGATACAACAGCAGGGCAGCCGTGAGGAGCAGGGGGCCAAAAACGATGATGCTTGCGGCCAAGAACCACATCACCACAGTCTCAGCCCCGGTGGCGGAGACGAACGCTGGGACTGCTACCCGCGTTGTCAGGAACAGCAGCAGAGCACCCACCCCGAACAGCGCCACAGAGCCGCCCAGGCCCAGCGGAGGAACCCGATTAGGCTCCGGTCCTTCGCGTCTTTCAAAAATGTTGGCTATCAATGGCATTCTCTGTCTGCCGGTCTCTCGCAAAGGCTTCGACGATGGCAGGGCTGCGAACACCCGATCAGACGAGCAGAGCTTCGGCAACCATCGGCGTGCTTCAATAACACCGGTACTCTTCAGCATGAACAATCGACTCCGAGATTGTGCATGCTTTCTCATGCTCCCACAAATAGTTCGGCCGAATTGCGAAACTGACCCCTGACGAAATGAAGAACTGACCCCCTCGGTTATGAGACAAGGCATGCATGAGGATCGGGATTTCGGCGATCCCCGGAGCTTTGGTGGTGGTGGCTTGCATGCTGATCTTCAGGTGATGTTTGGCGACTCTCTGCAGAGCGCTGGTCGTCTTCCATCCCATAGGATCTTCACGAGAGCAAACAGGAAGCTTCGAGGCTCGGATAGTCAGAAGCAGACCTTCCGCGCCCCGCATGCGTCGACGTGAACTGACACCGATCTGACATTGATTCACCCGCCCTGCTCGTTGCTGCTGCTCGTGCTGACACGGGGCGCCGGCGTGATTTCGCTTGATCGTATTGCTGACAACCTCTTTGCAGCGAGACGCCAGAGTTAGCTTGCGCCTACAGCACGAACCGGGAGCAGATGATTGAGTTGTGTGCGTCAAGTTCTGCAAAATGGCGTGGCATTGGTGACGTCGGCGTGTCCGCCGCGCAGCCCCCGTGTTTAGCGGAGCGGCGGACACATGACGGTGCTCAGGCGGCCAAGGCCCTCAGGCTCTCCTTCTTGTGCTCGCGCAGATGATCCATGTTGAGGTAGCGGGCTCGGATTATACCGCGATTGAGCGTTCTACGTCTCAATCGGGTGGATTCCTGACGGTCGATGAAGCACGCAGACACTGAACGCGATCTGGCTCTTCTCCTCGACCGACAGCACGATGGCATGAGCCGGCGGATCAACATAAAGGCCGACGACGTGGCGCAGCTTGTCGACGAACTGCGGATCGTTGGAGAGCTTGAACTGGCGCCAGCGGTTGGGCTGCAGCCCATGCGCCTTCCAGATCCGGCGCACCGCGCTGGCGCTGATGCCGACCGCGGCCGCCATCATGTCGGCGATCCAGTCGGTGGTTTCGCCCGGCGGGTCTTTCAGCGTCAGCGCCACCACGCGTTCGGCGACTTCGGGACCGAGAGGCGGAATGCGCGAGGGTCGCGTCTTGTCGCGCAACAGCCCCCTGAAGCCTTCCGCAGCGAAGGGTTCCTGCCACCGCCACACGCAGGTCTTGGACTTGCCGGTTGCCGCATGATCTCGACAGCGCCCGCGCCGTCGCTGCTCAGCAGAATAATCTCGCCCCGCCAGACATGCTTCTGCTGCGCATTGCGATCCTTGATCAGCACCGTCAGGCGCTGGCGATCAATAGGCGATACGGTGAGAGATATTCCTGTGCGCATATGCGCGAGACTCGCATGCGCACCCGCGAAAGGGAATCCCAACCCGGACTCTTATGTCAGGCGGAAACCACTAGCTGCCCGGTACGCGCCCCGCCCTCGCCGTCCGAAAGGCCGCATTTACCCATGCGGGCCGGACACGTTTTCGGCCGTGGTGTTCAGCCGCGCCAGCAAAGCGGGCACGATGATCTTGTGGAAGGGCATCACGGCGGCGAGATAGAGGTGCCCGAGCCGGTTGTTGCGGTGTACAGCGTCGTCGTTGTCACGCGTGTGGTGTCGCGAAGGCGCTCGACGTCGATGACCACGCGGAAGTCCAGGTGCCGGTCGTCCATGCCCAGCACGACGCGCTCGCGAGACGAGGCAACCAATGGCAGGCCGAAACGCTTGTCGTCGGCAGGTTCGGTCTCGGTATTTGTCTTCAGCCCGAGTGGTGCGACGAGCATGTTGCGCAGGCCGAGCAGACCGGTGATCCAGCGTGGCGGCTCTGCAAATGCGCGCCGCGCGGCGGCCGGCGCATCGAGGGCGTCGTCCGCCACGTCGACTGCGAAGGAGTCGCTGAAGTCCGCCGACGGCAGGACATAGACACAACCGGTCGGCACCGGCACGGGTTGCACAGACTTATGCATGGATAGCGGATCCTAGCCCCAGGACGATGAGGACGAGCGCGATGGCCATCAGCAGCCAGCCGGGGTGAAAGCGCCGCGTCCCCCACAGGGCGCCGGCCGCGCCGAAGAGGAATGAGCTGCCCGCAAACAGGCCGGTCACCAGTCGTGCGCCGTCCCCGAACCAGAGCGCGGCGGCAATAAGGGTGAGCCCGCTCAGTCCCCAGTTGAACGTCGTGAAATGCAGCAGTGGTGGCACCAGCCTCTGCACCGGCGCGGAAATCCGTGCGTCCGCGCCGATGAGGGCGTCGATCGGCCTGACGATCAGCCGTTGCATCAAAACGCCGTGGGCCGACGCCGTAGCGGCGCCGATGAGCCCAGCCGTTCCCAGGGCTATGCTGCGCCAGTCCATCTCCATACACCTCTGTATGGAACCTAGAGAGAGCTTGGCCAGAGTCAATACACATGTGTATGGTGAGGCGATGACAGAACGCCTCACGAAGTCCGACTGGCTGGAGCATGGCATGCGCACGCTTGCCGAGCGCGGCGCCAATGCCTTGAAGGTCGGTGCCATGGCGGCCGAGCTGAACGTCTCACGCGGCAGCTTCTACTGGCACTTCGTCGACATCGCCGATTTCCGCGCGCAGCTTTTGCGCAGCTGGCGGGATTGGGCGACCGATCGGATCATCCGGCTGTTGGAAACCGAGCAGGCCGAGCCCGATCGCCTGAAGACTCTTCTGAGCCGGGCGTTCGTTGAAAAGCACGGCCCGGATCGCTCGGTCCGGTCTCTCGATCGCGCCATCCGCTCGTGGGCCGGGGAGGATGCTGAGGTCGCCGCGGCAGTTGCCGCCGTCGACGACCGCCGGGTCTCCTACATCTCAAACCTGCTCGCGGCTGGTGGCGTCGAGCCGCAGAAGGCGCACGACCGCGCCGCCTTCCTGTACTGGGCCTACCTCGGCCAGGACAACGTCATGGATCCGCGCCACGCATCGATCGCCGCAACGGCCGTAGCTGAGATCGGCGACCTGTTTGAGACGTGAGCGAATAGAGACACTCCCATCGATTCCGGTCACCCCGACAAGGCATCGGAAGCGGCGACGGCGCTCATGGTTCACCGCAACGAAAAGGCCTACATGGAGATTCAGCAGGCACTCAAGACAATGCCCTTGGCTGGCAAGGTCTAGCTGACATTGCCAATATACACACTGCGACCTGCCTGCTAGTCTCACAGACACGGCCCTCATGGCATCTCGAAGGACCGTCCCCGCCACGACGACAGCTCCCACGGCGCCGATGCCTTCCTCGCCTTTGCCTGCTCCGACCACGAACCCCCGAGGCCGTACAAGCAGCCCGAGGCACCTCGCTTGGGTGGTTTAGCACTCAGATGAATGCGAGAGGATCCACGATCGACGCGCTTGTTGCCCGGTTTTCATTAGTGGCAAGGTTAGTGGTTGTGGTTGGGCTGCTCGGCGGCATGGGTTGATCGCGGCCTATGCTACTCGGCTTGCGGAGTGGTATTTGTGGCTGTAGTTTTGACGCGTAGCCGGCCACGTGATGGTTATGGCGCTGCTGACCCCTGGCAAAGTTCCGGGATCGTGAATACGATAAGATATCAGCATGACAAAGCTTACGCTGACCGCAGAGCATATAGCGCGCGTCCACAAAGTGGTTCAAGACCAAGGCTTGGCGCCTGGCGCTGAGCTGCACACCGATGCTGATTATGACGGCTGGGTGGAGCGCATTGTCCGAACTCATCCGAACCCGACCGCACGAACCCGCCTGTTCGCCTACGGCTCGCTCATATGGAAGCCGGAAATCGAGCATGTCGGTGAGCAGGTAGGCCTTGCTCGCGGTTGGCATCGCGCTTTCTGCTTTCGGATGCCCCGCTTTCGGGGCACGCCAGAGCAGCCCGGCCTTATGATGGCCCTCGATCATGGAGGGCAATGCCGAGGCGTCCTGTACGATCTTCCCTGGGACAACCTCGAAAACCAATTCGGCAAACTCTTTCGACGCGAATTCACCTACAAGCCGGCCAACAGCATGCCCCGGTGGGTCACAGTCGAGACCGCCTCTGGAGCCATTCCGGCATTGACCTTTGTCATGAACCGCGCCTCGCCGCTCTATGCCGGCCGCCAGTCGCTCGAAGCGGTTGCCGATGTCCTGGCCAGCGCCTGCGGTCATTGGGGCACCGGGGCCGAGTACTTGCTCAACACAGTTTCTCACCTCGAATCAAAGGGCATACGTGACAGCAACCTCTGGCGGCTTCAACGCCTTGTGGCGGAGCGGATAGAGGCAATCCCGACGGGACGGAATGTCCTTTGAGCCCGACGGAGCGGTCATTGCCCACCTCTCGCCAAAGCGTAGCGCAAATTGCCGAGCTGGATTGGTCACGGGTGGCTTAGCTGGCACCGACAAGCTTTGGATGAGGTATCCCAATCGGCACTAAGTACTGCCGCGCGATACTATGTAGACGTTTCAGGGAAGTGGCCGGCTCATTATGAACGACGAAAAACCAGAAGCTCCATGCGATGCGGCACGGCGCTCGACCCCTTCAAAACCATGCTTTCGATAAAAGGCCATTGCACGGTCATTTCCCTCCAATACCTCCAGTCTGATTTCGGGCTTGCCGACGTAAGCGTCAACTATCACCTGCATAATGCTGGCTGCCAGGCCATTGCCGTATTCGGCTTGTTCAATATGCAGCCTATCGACAATAACTTGACCGGCGTCATCTATTTCGCACATTGCGTACCTCGCAAGCGACCCGTCTGGGCGCTCGACGACCCAGGATTTTTTGCTCGCATCTGAAAGGTCTCCACATATCCGTTCAGGCGCGTGATATTGGCTGGAAATACTAACCGTCTTTTCGGGACCGAGGACCGGTGAGTACGTTCGACGCCAAGACTCACCGAGCAATCGGGATACCGCAGTCGCATCCACCTCCATCGTCGTTCTGATCAGCATCCCATTGCCATATCGAGACCCGGCTCCGGTTTCGGCGAGGTTAGCAGCATACAACATCAGCGGCATGAGTGCTTTTGCGGCTCAATGGCGTCTGGAAGGATCGTCCGCGCGAATATCGTTCCCCGGTTCCAGCACTCAAGAAGTGATTGCCGAGTCCTCCATATCGCCATCGCGCGCGCGCCATGATACGTGCGGGCCGGCCTTGACGATTGCCAGACCGGCGCCAGATCGCCAGGATGGAAGTCCAAGACCCCGCCTATGACGCTCGAAATTGCCTCCACCTGATTCGCATGGTCATCGAAGAGAAGTGCCCGCCCGGTGTGCTGCCGAGCGAGGAAGCGGTCAACGGGCTCTACGGGCCGCTGCCCATCCATGAAGCCGAGGCCCTTGCGAAGGCGATCATTGAGACCGTCGAGCGGCTGACCCGCTGTCCCAATTGAGGTGCGCCCAGCACCCCCGCTCCGATCATGGGGACCTAAGTCTGCCTGCGCAATGGTCCGGGTGCACGGGCGGTGCCGGGAACTGCCGCAGCCCATTTATAGTTGGTAGCGTCATCTCCGGGAGGAGAAATCGGCGCAAGCAAAGTCCCTTCATTGCGCTGATAGGGCCCGCCGGCCTTGCTGGATTTGGCAGGCGGGCCGTTAATTTCCCGGACGCTCCGGATCGTCGCCGAAGCCAAGCAGCGAAGCGTGCCGTATATACTTGTGCTCGCCATGAAGGTGCTTGATCCGCAGCTTCACGCCTGGCCCAACCCACTGCGTCGCCGATCGCTTCTTGATGCCGTCCGGAGGTGGGCCGGCATGTTCCTTGACCCGCTTCCACAGCCGTTCCTTCATGTCCCGCCCCAAGCTGATGAAGGCCGAACCGACATATTTTCCGGTACCGGGCTTCGTCACTTGTGCTCCCTAGGCCAACGCGCGTGCTCTGCCGCTGCCATCGTCGCCTCTTGAGAAGAGATGTCCATAGACAGCCGCGATCTAACTGAAACTGGGTTGCTGCCCCGGCCTGAAACCCTTCAGCGCCGCGGCGATTCCCATCATCACCGATTGCTCGGGGTAGTCGAGCAGCCGCAGCGTGCCCGGCCATTCCCCTACGGCTGGGTAGCGCTTGCGGGTAGCGGCTTTTCAAGCTCCGCCTTCACTTTCAGAACGCCGTCAACTCCCCCACCTTCTTATCAGTATGCTTTTCCCGTGAAACTTCAGGCCGCGCCTTGGGCGTGGCCAAAGCATGCCCTCGACATGCTGAAATGCGGCAGCTTCGTTATGGAAGTAGGGGCGGGACAGAACGGACATGGCGATTGGAACCGTTATCACTCATTCGCCGCAAATCGGTAACACCTGGTAGTCGCCATCGAACGGCAAAATGTCGCCGTTGGCGAAAAAATCGTATTCTGGAAAACAGCTCTTCAGGTATGCCTCGACCCCGCGCAGATCCGATTCGGACCGCGCGCCTGAAGGCGGCAAGATGATGAACCTGTCGACCTCGTCCCGGGTCGGCATGCCGGAATGTCGATGGCGGAATGCATGAGAACCCCCGATTGGATGTTCTCATTCCGTTCATGATCGGGAGTGCAAGTCAATCCCGGTCGACAAACGGGTAGTGGGTCAGTTTAAATTTTGATCAGTACGGATGGCCGAAGATGGACATAATAAGCAAGGCCACGCCGAACGCACAGAGATAGCCGATAACTCCATATGCCATGACCCGGCGCGCCGTCCGGAAGCGGGGTGAGAAGAAGTCAGCATACAGCCTTGCATTCCGCCGCCCAAGGCGTTCGCTCCAAGGGAGCTTTTGATCATCTATTGAGCCGAAGAAATTGGTTCGCAGAATTATGGTCAGAAGTGAGACAAACGCAGCTGCGAAACTCAGCACCAATAGGACGAAGCAGGCTGTTATTGGCAGAACCAACTGAGGATTGTTCGCCCACTCATACTTCAAATTTCCCTCCGCTTTTGTAGGCGCCGCGAACCGGAGGTTTCTCTGCCTCTTTAGCCTCAACCAGCGCGACAATATCACCGATTTCCCACAAACAGCGCGTAGGCGAAAGCGCCTATTGCGATCGGGCCGGAATTTCAAACTGACCCACTACCGACAAACGCAAAAAAGCGCTGTCAATACCAACTTCTTGCGATGGATTTGCCCTGCGGACTAGGCAATCTCGGGGCGAAGGAGTGATCGCCATGACCGTCCTCGCCTACAGCCTCGCCGCCGACGCAAAGGGAACGTGGCGACTCGTCTTTGTGCCTGACGATCTGCATCTCTACGTGGAATTCAGCCGGCCAAATGTTGAGTCAAATCCGGTGAACTGGCTGAGCGTGGATGATTTCCTTGCCTGGCGCCCTAAAGGCGCGCTCCACAAGGATGCGCTCGATCGCTTAGTTGCGCTCATTTGCCAAGCGATGAGCAACCCGTAAACGCAAAAAGCCCGCCGCATCTTTCGGCTCGGCGGGCGATCAGTCATCACGAAAGCACAGGGTGTGGGCGGGGGATCGGGTGTGCCCGGTGCACGGATCGTGGAAAACCATACGCGCGTCGGCGGCGCCGCTACCAACCGGCAGTTGGGACGACTTCCTGCCTACGTTTGACTGGCCTACCGTCAGTCCGCGTCGTGCCGGACGCAACTTGCCGATACCGGAAGTGATTGCGGATGCGTTCGTTGAAATAGCGGCCCTTGGCAAAGGCGGCTTTGAACGCGGCGAAGGTCTCCGGCGGCACGTCCTCAAACTCGTATCATTTACCGCTGGCGACGAACCACACCGAGAGCATTCTGCTATACGGATCGTATTCCGTTTTGCGTATCGAGGTAGACGGCATGAGGCGGCTCGATCAAAGGAAGTCAACGATCGGTTGGGCCGTCGCGTTCCTGGTGATTTGTGAGCGCGCTACGTCACCAAATTCGGCTCCTTCGCTGGATGTATGTGCAGAACGATCCTGGCGACCTTCTCCAGTCAGCGTCCTCAGGCGACGACGTGGGCATCCGAAGCTAGGCGCGAACGTGCGAGCCCAAGCACAAAAAAACACGCAATTCGCGGCACTTTAAGATTGGGCTTCGGCGGCCTCCAGGCCGAGTTCGACGGGATCAGGGACCGTGGCCGCGAAAATATCGAGATAATTTCGCCGTTTCGTGGGCGATGCTTGGCCGAGCTTTTCGACTTTCTGAGAAACTGTCTCCTTCAGGCGTTCAGCGCTAGGTTTGAGGCTTTCTTCGGCGGTCTTAATTCGCGCGTCGATAGTCGTTACGTCCGGTGTCGCCTCCGCTTCGTTTCCAGATCCGCCACTCGACGCCGTGGCGCGTTTCGGTTGCGGCAGGCTGGCTTTGTGATTCACGGTGCGAGTTGCTGGCTCCTTTGTTGCCACTTTCGCGGTCGCAGCGGCAGTCGGCATCGCCTCGGCTGGTGATGACATTCTCTTTTCGGAATCAGCCATCCCGGCAGTCGGGGCACCGACATCTTCGGCGGGCTGGCCTGCCCGGGTGTAATCGTCGGTCAAAGCCGGAACCGGCTGTACCGGGAGATATTCGATCGGTGGCACATCCGGCATGTGCGTCTGCGAAAGGGCTTCAGCGGACTTGAAGGGCTGTGTCTCGAAAAATCGCAGCTTGTCGCCGAAGATCGGGCGCTGGCCTTCAACAAGCAGTACCATCTTTCCCTCCGGCATCTGCCGGATTTCCTGCGGCATCATCAAGTCACGCTCGCGAATCTGTTCGACCTTCGTGCGCCTTGGCAGCCCGAAGAGCTCGATCGTGCGCGATTCCGACTGGTAGCGGATGGTCCGCTTGCCGAGCGCACGGGATGCATAGTCGGCGGTCGCCTGATCATTCGCGCCTAGAATGAGCTGATAACCACAATTGCCGAGCAGCGAATGCCGGGAGGTTTCGCCGTAAGTCTCGTCGAGATTCTTCAAGTCCTGGATGATGATGGCGAGCTTGATGTTGTACCCTGCCACATAGGGCAGCTTGGTCATGATCTCGTCCATCTTCTTCAATTGCCGAAATTCGTCGAGCAGGAAGTAGACCGGCAGCGAGTTCGGATCGTGCTCGAGGGTAAGAATGTCCATTGTCTGTTGCACGAACAGCGTCAGGAGCGGCTTGAGCAGCGTGATATCCGTGATGTTGGGCCCGAGGTAGACGGAGATCGGCCGACGCTTCATCGCACGAAGATCCATGTCGGTTACGTTCGTCGCGGCGACGATACGTTCGTTCTTGAACGGCCGCATCGCTTTCTGAATATCGAGCAAGGCCGAAGCGGCGGCGCGCTCGGAAAGCGCAAGATAAGCGTTGAAGCTTTCCAACGTGAATTTGGACAGGTACGGCTCTTTTGCCTTGATGTATTTCATCAACGCCTGCAGGTCGACGCCGCTGTTGAACAACGAGTTGACCTCCCCGAGATTGCGCCGGCCGTTATAAAACGGGCTTTCCAGCACGTAGCTAATTGCGCCTGCCATGACCTGTTGAGCGGTCGCCTGCCACACCGAGTTTTCGGATTCGGTGTTTTCGGGAACGAGAATGCTCGCCGTGTTTTGGATATCGGTGGTGCGATTTCCGCGTTCCTGGCGAATGAAGTCGAGAGGGTTGTAGCGGTTCGTCCGCTCCGCGCCTGGCGCGAAAAGGAAGACCTGGCTGCCGTTGCGCCGGCGATAGCCGGCCGTTGCCTTGAAAACCTCTCCCTTGAGGTCAGTTACGATCATAGATCCTTTATGCATGAGAGCATTGGGAATGACATAGCCGGCGCCTTTGCCCGATCGTGTCGGGCCGATGATCAGATGGTGGCGATCATCCTTGGTGCGCAGGATTTTGCGGCCGATGCGGCCAAAGATATGACCGGACTTGCGAAACCACTTGCCGCGGCGCAGAGCAGTGATGTCCTGAAAGGCCGCGTCACCGAGCGGGCTGCCTTGCGGCCGAAGGCCGACGTAAGCGACGAGGCCGCCGGCGACGAGCGCCGGTACAAGCGAGCCGATCGCGACCTTCTGTAGGGTTGGATTACTCGCAAAATGCCAAAATTGCTGGATCGGAACGAACGGATTCGCCGTGATCGTCGTCTCGAGGATGCGGCCGTCTTTGTAGAAGAGCTGCAAGCCAAGGCCATAGCCGAGCATCCAGACGGCGAATACAACACAGAGGCAGAAGATCAGGAAGACGGCCCGGTATCCCTTGCTCATGATTCGTGCCGCGCGAAAAATATCTCTGAAACGCCGCGCTTGCCACCGTCACGGCGCAACTGGATGACGATCGGGATCACCATCTGGATATACGACATGAGATCTTGTTTGGTGAAACCGGCCGACATACCGGCCTGCTGCATCATCATCGCCAATTGCTCATAGGCCCCTAGAGGCGTGTCGGCATGAACCGTCGACATCGAACCCGGATGGCCGGTGTTGATGGCACGCAGGAAGGAAAAT
This sequence comes from Mesorhizobium sp. M0808, assembly GCF_040320025.1. Classification (NCBI taxonomy): domain Bacteria; kingdom Pseudomonadati; phylum Pseudomonadota; class Alphaproteobacteria; order Hyphomicrobiales; family Phyllobacteriaceae; genus Mesorhizobium; species Mesorhizobium sp. M0808. Next base: position 92,614 of record NZ_JAMYOX010000012.1, on the reverse strand, counting down.
GCCTCCCCGCCGCGAATCTCACCAACGAACAGCCGATCCGGCCGCATGCGCAGTGACGCCTCGAGCAAGTGCTGAATCGTCACGTCGGCGGTACCCTGGTCGCCTTTCGACGCGATGAAATGCACCTTGTTCGTCTGCGGCGGAAAGAGCTCTCTGGTATCTTCGAGGGTCAGAATGCGTTCGTTCAGGTCAATGCTCTTCAGGCACGCATTGAGAAATGTGGTCTTGCCAGACGATGTGCCGCCACTGATGAGGATCGAAACACGTTTGATGATCGCGGTGTGGATGAACTCGTAGATGGCATTTGAGCGGAGATAGCCGATCAGCTCGCGATCGGTATCGCTAAATCCCCCGACGGCCACCGAGACTTTTTGAAGCGAACCGTTGTCGCGATATTCTTCCAGCGTGAAATTGTTCACGACCTGCTTGCGGATGGAGATGGCCCCGCCTTCCGGAGCGGCAGGCGGAAGAACGACCTGGATGCGCTCGCCGGTTGGCAAGGCCGCGCTCAGGATCGGCCTATTCCGGCTGATGAACTGCTCAGTTGCGCCGGCAACGCGCTCGCCGATGTTCTGGATTTCTTCGGCCGTCAGAGCATCGACCTTGCGAAACTCCATATGATCGGCCCCAAGCCGTTCGACATAGACGTGACACGGCTTGTTGATCGAGATTTCGACGACAGCCGGGTCATCCAGGAAATCCTTTATCGGTGCGAGCGCACGATTGAGAAAATAGTAGGGGTCTCGCGGCCCAAAATTATTTGAAGCCACGTTCACGCTTGATTTCCTTCATGGCTTCAGCCACCGGATCGTCGTACATGGCCGAGAAATCGAGATCCTCGCGGACATAGACGAAGATCCGCGCGCCTTGGCTGACACTGATCGTCGGAGGAATGCGAAGGCTTTCGGAGAGGGCCTCATTTGCCATGTCGGAGAAGATTTGCGCGATGGTGTCACGCGCGAGCTCTTCGCCGTGCTTAGCATCATCCTTCTCGTCGCCGAAAGCTTCGTCGCTGCCATAGCCGGTCAAATAGCTTGCGCCGGCGCCGACGATCGAGAGAAGGATGGCTGATCCGAACCTCTCGCGCCATTTGTTATCGACAATGCCGGTGAGGCCGGAGCGGCCGAGGCTATCCGTGCCGATCGAATTGAGGCGCACTGACACCCCATCGTCACGGATGAGGCGCGTCCAGATGACGAAGATCCGCTTTTGGCCCCTGACGACATCGGACTGATATTCGCCGATCAGCCGGGTTCCCGTCGGGATCAACACGCGCCTTCCGTCGAAGGAATAAACGTCCTGCGAGGTGATGGCGCGTATCTGTCCTGGCAGGTCGCTGACGATTGCCGTTTCGAGGATGCCTGGAATCAATGTTCCTTCCGGGATCATGGCGTCGATACGCTTGATCTGGCGTGCTGTCGCTGATCTGTCGGCCAAGCTCGCTGCTGCCGCCAGATATTTGCTATTGCGGTCCTCGCCGGCGACACTCAGGCCTTCGCCTTCGTCACCGGCCAGCGTGCCACCATCGGCTGCCGAGCCCTTGTTGTCGAATACGACCATGGCCGACTTGTAGCGTTCCGGAAATTCTTCCGGTGGCGGTTCGGCGGCTTCGGGTGGCGGGGGAGCGGCAACTACAGGTGCCAGAGGTGGCGGCACGTTGAAGGCTGTCGTGTCCGGCTTTTCCTCAGCGGGAGGCGGCGGTGGTGGCGGCAACGTTATGATCTCACTGTCAGGAGCGGCCGGCGGCTTCTCGACATCATGAACAAAGGACGGGGGCCTGAACGTGGTGGTCCTGAATTCCTCGTCAGCATCCAGCACGTCAGGAGGCCTTTCCTGTGCACCGGCGAGAACGAAATAGGCCGCGATGGCACCGCCAAGCAGGAGTGCCGCGCCGCCCAGGACCTGGTTGCGTTTGGCGTTCTTGTTGCTGACGTCCGTTTCGTCGGCCGAGAGCATCGCTTCCAGTTCGGGGGTGCGCTTCATCAGTTGCCGCTCCTTCTGCGCTTGGACGCTACGCGATCGGGAGCTGGACCGAGAATATCGGGATCCGGCGCGCCAAAATCAGGCTTTCTCAGATTGAAAATGCACGTCCACTGGTTTCCGTCACGCAGCGTGTACTGGGTCGCCACGCCATCAACGACCAGATATTTCCCTTCCTTGCGAAAGTTGCGGAGCGTTTCCGAGAAATCGGAATTCACAGCGAATATTGCAGGCATGCGCCCACCGAATTTGAAGAACGTCTTCTTCCCGTCGTCAAAAATCATAGACGGCTTGAGCGACGGATCGCCGGTAAATGAATAGTCGATATTGACGTCTGCCTTGTCGATGTTCGAGACATTGGGATTAGAGGCGCGATACTCGGCCTCTTTCCTCAGTGCGGCGTTCAGGTCCTTTTCCGGATAGACGAACCTAACCCCAAAGACCTTTTTGCCGGCATCGGGCGCAAAATCGTGCAATTCGATGAAATAGATCCTCTTGGTGGTGACGATGTTCATGTTTGTGGCCACGTTCTTCGCGATGGGCTTCACAAACAGAATGTTGCCTTTTTCGGAGGGCGCGACCTGCCAGCTTTCGGTGTCGCCGAGCGAAATGGTCTCGAACTTCTCATCTTCATCGAAGATGATCATTGTTGAGATTCCGTAGGTCGCAGCCACCTTCACCACGTTGTTTTGCTGATAGACAACGCTCGTCACCCTCGCATCGAGGCTGCCTGGCCGAGGCGTTTGCGCCGCATGGGCGTGAGTCAGGATCGCGGCGAAGATCGCCGCCGACATCAGGAAACATTTTATCATCCCTGACCTCCCGGCGTCACGGTCTCTTGATCGCGACGATAGTTATAGACCTGGAAGCCTAGCGGGTTTTCGAAGCGCCACTCGTTTGTCACCGGCGTATCAGTGTAGCGGTAGCGCACGACGGAAATGTAGTGCCGGACGATCGAGTCCGTGTCGGTCTTTTCCGTCGTCGAGAAACGGACCAGCGCTGTGCTGGCGTTCGAAAACGTCACCGATTTGATTTCGACGAGGACGCGCTTGTTCTTTCCATAGACCTTCGCCGGATTGTTCGTGTTGGCGGCGCTATAGAGCTCTTGCAGCTCGCGGCCCGCGTCGCCTGTCGACAACAGCGCGGCGATGCCGAAATTCTCTTCAATGGCGAACGGATCATAGCCTTCGTGCGCACGAATATATCGTACGACGTTGGCCTGGGTGATTGCCTGCTGTTCGGTCAGGTTCGATGGCCTGGTCAGGCCCGTTTTGACCTCAATATAGCCGGTGTTCCTGTCGACCTCGACGATGTAGGGCTCAAAGCTCTTTAACGGTACGAGCAGCACCAAAGCAGCAAGCGCCAGAAGCGTTGTCGCTCCGAAAAGCGTTGTCACAAACCACGCGAGCGCGCGCGAGCGCTTCGCCTTTTTGACGATCTCGTTTTCCCAACGGTCACCGTCCTGGAAATAACTCCTGAGAGCAACGTCCTTAGAATCTGTCATCTCGTCTAGCCCTCACTTCTAACGAACCAACAGCCTCAACGAGGCATGCTGTGGCTGCTTATCCGGTTCTGCATCGCCGCCTTTGTGCCGTCTCCCCCGGACGGCGTTGGGGGGCCGCCATTGCCACGGAAGCGGGTGTAGAGGCTCTTGCCGCCGTGGAAGCCGATCCTTGCGCCCCTGATGCCGGCCCGCGACACTTCCATAGGGGCCGTCAAGCCGGTGTATCCTCCGACCGTTCTCGCGACACTGCCGATGCCGGCCGCCACTCCGCCGACTATCCCTTGTGCGAGAATCTGGATGTTGATCAGTACAAACGTGCCGGCACCGCACAGCAGCAGAAATGCCGAAATATCGCTGAGCTGGAGCCGTCTTTGGTTCGCCGCGTTCGATACCTTCGTCAACTCAGGGTCCATTGCCGCGATCAAGAAAGCGGCAACGACATAAACGAAGAGCGGAATCAGCGCGTAGAGCAGAACCTGTCGAAACCATGAGGCACCCAGGTTCCGCGTTTGTTCAAAGAGCATGCAAGCGATGAAAATCGGCGCGGTTCCAATGAGCACCCACATCATCACCTTGGCGAGCAGCAGAATTGCCAGCGCAACGGCAATGAAGACGGCGACGCACAACATGATCAGGAAGCCGACCATTGAAGGGAGAACCGAGAAATACCCTGACTGCTCGGCAAATGCCGAAGCCGCTTCATTCGCGGTTTTCCAGATCATCGACAGGCCGTTCGTCGGCTCGGTGATACCTGTCCCGGTCGCCGAGAGGATGGCCCGCCCGACGTCTTCAGGGGTATTGTTGAGCCAGGAGTAGAAGAACGTGTTGAAATGGCTCCACTGGCTCACCAGTGTCAGGATCAGCAGCATGCGAACGACGCGACCGATGATTTCGCTGACACTGACGCGAGCAGTTCCCATAAAGAGCTGCAGGCCGTAATAGCCGACATAGGCCAGGAACATGACTTTGAGCAGTGGAACGATCTCGCCGCCGACAATTTCGTAGGCGCGTTCAGAAAAATTCGCCCCTGTCTGCTCTATCCTGTCCAGCAGTTCGCCCAGGAAATCCTGCATTGCCGCCTACCGTCCCTATTGCGCTTGCATCGCCTCGATCGCCGCGAAAGCCGTAGATGCATCGCCATTGACATGCATCATCGGTCCGCACTCCAGACGAGGATCCGGCGCATAAGACGTCAGGTTTGCCGGCCGCTTGCAGGGCGCGGTCTTCTCCTTGACTGTGCCGCAGCCGGAAAGACCGCCCACGACCACGAAAAGCGTCATCAGTGTCGCTGTTTTTGTCGGCTTAGTTCCCACTGTAGCTGAGCGCCTTTTTCGAGTTGGAGATATCGGTCAGACGCCGTTGATTGTCCGCCTGGAGAGATGAAACCGCGCCGTTCATCACACCGATCAATTCGTTGATCGTCAGGCCCGCTTGCACCTGAAGCTGTGTGTTCTGATCGATCGATCCCTTGATGTCCTGCGCCTGGCCGATCTGCTGGCCTGCCTGTTCAAAAGCACTTTTGCGCGTCTGGACGGCCTGTTGCGACCCGTTCACCAGCGCCGCGACACCAAGGACGGTGTTCACCAACTCCTCGTACGACTTATCGCCAGAAAACGTGCTGTTCGCCTGGCCAGAGAGACTTTTGACCAGCTGCAGTCCATTGATGAATGTCGTGGCGACCGTGCCAACGTCCCCGCTCATGCCGCCGAAATTCGGCACACCGCCCTGAAGCAGGCTATCGAATGACGGCATCGACGAGACCGAAAAGCCATTGCCGACGGCCAGGTCTTGCATCTGATTGGCATCACTGCCGCGATCGCCTGTCACAGACTTCAAAGTCTCCTCGACGGTCGTGAGGATTTCCTTGTTCGTGCCCAGAATATTGTCCGTGGTAGCGGCCGTTTTTTTTGCGATTTCGTAGTTCGCCCCGTCAATGACGGGAACTTGTGCGAATGCGGCCGACGCAAAGATTATCGCCGACGCAGAAATGATAAAGCGTTTCATGGTGTTCTACCTCATTGTGGCTTCAACATCAGATTCACGTTGGCGGAGCGTTCGCGTTTCTGAACGCATGCGTTCTCCGCCGGGCGCCATTCGAGCCCTTCGCGCGGATCGCAGAGGCCGGTTGTCTCGCGCGGTTTCTTGTCTTCGTCCTTGAAATCGGAGGACTGCGAAGCGCCCGAGAGATTGCTTGCTGTATTCGCGTTGCGAGAGTTGATCAGGTCGCCCATTGCCGTTCCCATGCGGATGAGCTGATTCATCATTTCGAGATTGGCATTGCGGGCGCCGGAATTGTGATCCCAACTGTCCTGGATCGTGCCACTCTGCATCCCACCCAACTGCTGCAGCCACGAGGCCACATTTCCGACGCTGTCGGTCGCCGCTTGCGACGTCGCCATGGCGTTGATCGTTGAGTCCCGCATGCCGGTATAGGCAGCGTTGCCACCCCCATAGTTCAGCGGGATGTTCGCCGCATCCGTTCCGCCGAAGGCCGGAAGCCACCTTTGGCTGATGTTCTTCACATAGCCCTGGGTTTCCTTGAACGGCGGAATGCCGCCATATTTTTGAACGTTGCCGTGACCGGAATTGTAGGCCGCAAGGGCAAGATTGGTATTGCCGTTGAAGCGTCTAAGCTGCTGCTTCAGGTAGCGAGCACCACCCCGGAGGTTCTGTTCGATGTTGTGCGGGATGACGCCAAGATCGGCCGCCGTGCCGGGCATGAGCTGCGACAGCCCGATCGCGCCGACGCCGGACTTGGCGCAGGGGTCAAACCTGCTTTCCTGGTACACAAGGGCGAGAAAGAGGCTTTCATCGAGGCCCTCTTCGCGGGCAACGCGTTTGACCAGACCGGCAATTTCCGGATTGGCGTTGGCAGCTGCTACCGGATCGTCTCGCCGGGCAGGCCGGTACACCGAGCAAGTGACGCTCTTGTTTATGGAAAAGCGATCCTTGTCGACCTTTTCGATTTCGGTCGTCTTTTCGTCCTTCGTCGTACGCTCAGTCAGGTTCGCACCGTCGATAACGGGCACTCCTCCCGCCAATGCCGGCGCCGGTACGGCAATTGCCGTCAACATCAGCCATAGAGCAGGACTATTCTCCATTGGCCCTCTCCCATCCGCAGAATTCAGCCAGCCAGTTTTGAGGCTCATCGCCATATTTTTCCCGCAGCGCGGCACACTCTTCGATCGTCTTCTTGTTGCCGGAGAGCACCTTTACGAGCTCCGGCATTGTCGACAGATCGAGACGGGCAATGACGGAGTCATTGCCGTGCTTGATGAGAAACGTGCGCTTTTCAGGCGGGGTATTCTTGATGAAGTTGAATTCTTTGACCGTCAGCCCAAATCGCTTGATGTAGCTCTCGTCGTCCGCGCGCGGATTCGGGAAATGGATGTTCGTCGCAGCTTGCTCGATAATCGTGTGAGACGCTTTCGCCTTGGCGATATCGGCGGCTGATTGCGTACCAAAGCCGACGATGCCATTCAGCTTTCGGATCGTTTTCATCTTGTCGACGATGAAGTTGCTGAACGTCTCGTCGGAAAGAAGCTGCCAGCCTTCGTCCATGAAGAACATGGCAGGGTCGCCGGTCAGGAGCTCGTCGAGGCGATGATAGATGTACATCAAAGCAGGCGTGCGAAGATCCTCAGTCAAGAGGATGCTTGTCATGTCGAAACCGAAGACGCTCCTTCCGGAGAACGACAGGACATCGTGCGGAGCGTTGAACATCCAGGCCTTTTCACCGTCGATCCACGGCCGCAGCCGGGAATGAAGATCATTCGCGTCGGCCCGAGATCGGCCGACGAGCAGGCCCGAAAGATTTGGCAGATTGCGTTCGGCCGCAGGCTCCTGCATCAGGCGTGCGATCGCTCGTTCGAGCGTGTCTTCGTCTTCCGGTGAAAAGTCCTGCCGATCGCCCGACCGCAGCATGGCCTTCAGCAGGCGCAGCAGAAACTCGCGATTGGGTCCGGTGTTCTCAAGCTGCAATGGATTGAAGCCGGTCGGCGTGCCAGGCGACAACACTTCGTAGGAGCCGCCAATCGCACGGATGAAAATCTCCGCGCCCCTGTCCTTGTCGAAGAACACAGCCTTGGGCGCCGGCGATACCCGGAAGGCTTGCGCCAGCAGGAACGTCATCGCCACGGTCTTGCCCGACCCGGTGGGACCGTCGATGGTGAAATGACCGATATCGCGACGATGAAAATTGAACCAATAAGGCGTTTGCGATGTTGTCTCGAGGATCGTGATCGGCAGGCCCCAATGCGTCCGGTCGGCCTGCCCGGCTGCGAAATTGTGCATCGACGATAGGCCCGAGAAATTTGCACTCGACAGCATGGCCTTGCGGGCGATGTAGCTGTGATTTCCCGGCAGTTGCGCCCAAAAGGCCGCCTCAAGGTTCACGTCCTCTCGCAGCCAGTTGATGTTCATGTCGGTGAGGCACGATCCGAGATCCGAAACGGAGCGGCTTACGCCTTCCAGATCTCGCGACAGGCACAACAATGACAGATGATGGAACCCGAACACGGCTTCCTGATTCATGAGGCTGTTGAGCGCAAAGTCGATGTCGTGCTCGACCGAACTGCCGGCTTCATCAGACGCCTGGATTTGCCGCTGCAGGCGACTAATCCGCTCCTGGGCAATAGGTTTGTCCGCGATCGTGAATGATTGCGTCAGGATGAATTCGTGATTCACCTGCAGCAGGCCGTCGAGCATCCCTGGACCGGTGAACGGCGGATATTCCTTGACGGACAGCAGCGCCCCATAACGGTTGTCTTCATCAATGGCCGCTTGCGCCTGCATGGTCCGCTTGCTGAAATGCAACCGCGACGTTCCGACGTAATTGCGCATGCCCATGCGGGGCAGCCTCATCTTCCGGGGCACACCGCAGGTCAGGATCGTATTGAAAAACTCGCAAGGTTCCGAATAGGGCTCGCCGTCGCGATAGCTGATGCCGAGCGCCCGGGCACCGTATTTCTGAAGCTCGCGCGTGATGTTTCCGGTCAGCTCCTCGAGCTCCGTCACATCCTCGCGCGTTTGCCGCCCGCGCGCATCGCCGCCGGCAGTCCGATCCAGAAGGCGCTTGGCCGCATCGCTCAAGCCGAGCGGTCCGCGCATCCCCGATCGCACAATGGTCAGGTAGATCTGGTTTGTGAACATGCGCTTCCGGCGCAACTGCTCCATGTAGCGCCTGTTCAGGAGATCGCAGAACGGATCATCGAAGGTTCCCTCAATTTCCGTTTCGACCTCGCGCCGGATGACCGTCGACCAGACGGAAAAACGGCTTGATCCGAGCGCCCGGATCATCGTGTTCTGGACGACCGAGCGCATATTGAGCTCAGCCTGATCCTCCGTCTGGAAGAACAGGCCATCCAGCTTGATCACGCAAAGGAGGGCGCCATTCTCCAACCCCACGACCGTATTCGAGATGTGCCGTAAATAAGGAATATGAGTCGCCATAGGCCGCTCTTTGTTGGCGACCTTCCCAAATCCGAGTTCTTCTCTAACGACTTTCAGCATCCGTTACGGCCCATATGAGTTGGCTCCCCAAAATGTCTTATTGGGCGTCCGCCGAGTCTTCCGGGACGCCACCTGCAACACGTCAAGAATCTTGCTGTCCCAAGTGCAGAGCGAAAACAGGAAGAGGTAGCTCACCGGAGCTATCAGGAGCGCCCACAGCGAATTCGTCCCAAGCCAGCCGATGATGGTTATGCCGACGATGATGATGACGGCCATGTACGGCACGCCCCACAGCGTTGGTGACCGGGTTAGTCCGATCACCAACGGGGTCACCAGAGGCTTTTCGTCCTGGTGCTCAGCCATCGGTCAATTGCCGACAGCCGAGATCATCTCATCGACGATATTGGGAGCGCCGAACACCAAACCGATGCCGATGACAACCGCGCCCGCTGTGAACCAAGACAGACGGCCCGCAAATGCCAGAAAGCCCAGTCCGATGACGGCAATGATCGCGAGCAACCGACCAAACGGACCGGTGATGAAGTCAACAATCATCTGTACGGCGGTTTGAAGCGGCCCGAATGCACCACCACCACCGCCAGTGCCTTGTGCAAGCACCAGATCGGCGCCAGCCACCTGCATAACCGCCACGAGCCCGAGTAGCGCCGCCAGCTTGACAGCCCCTGCCCCCGGTCCCCTTACCGCATCAATTCTCATACTTCTCTCCTTCAAAAATGCATCACACCGCCGACGAATCTGCCGGTTTTCTTGACCGCGATGACGCCAACATCTCGATCATCGCCCGCATCGGCGATTGCTTCCGAAGCATCCGCCGGCGACTTGCCCGTGGTTGCCGGCATCGGCAGACCAAGCTGATAGTTGACGACCTTCGCCACGTAGCCGACGGTCTCTCTGAAGGGCGGAATGCCGCCGTATTCGTAAATCCGCTGTTCCCCGGCGTTGTAGGCAGCCGCGACCAGCAGTGGATTTTGAAATTCGTCGAGGAGCACCCGCAGGTACTTCATCCCGCCTTCGATGTTTTCCGCGGGATCGCAGACGTCGCGCACTCCGAATTGTGCCGCAGTCGCAGGGATGAGCTGCATCGGCCCGCGCGCGCCCTTCTCCGAGTTTCGGATTCGATCAAAGCCGCTCTCAGCCCAGGCAATGGCCGTCGCAAATACTTCATCCACCTTGTGGCGACGCGCTGACTCAACGACCAACGTCTTGGTTTCAGAGGCACCTAAAGGAGAGGGGCCGCATTGACGCACGTTTTCCGTGTCCTGTTTGTCAGAAACAATGATGCCATTGTGGCTTATTTCGCCCGTGGCGCTTCTAACCGGATCGGTATCACTCGATCTTTTGTACTTGGCTCTCTCTTCGGAATAAATGTTACCGATATGATTAGAAATCATAGCGGCTTTTTTAGCCGGTGGCTCTGACAACACAACGCCATCGGCCCCAAGGACGAAGTCGCTTTCAGGGCTGGACCACCGCCTATCGAATATGGCCGTGATCGCGGTTTCGCTAAGAGCGGCAGGGCTCCCCTGATCGCTGATGGAAACGTGCTGTTTTGGTGCTCTTTCAAGGATTTCGCCGCCCTTGGATGCTCCTCCTCCCAAGGTCGAAAGCGCCGCTGCACTAATCAGCAGAACGATGCGTGAATCAGCTGCCATCCTAGCCCCTTCCTGCATCGGCCCCGCCTCATTTGAGGTGTTGAGATCGCGATGAAAACCGATTAAGTTCTCACAGGTATGATACCGATCTGGCATACTGATACATGCTTTTGCGCCATACTGAAACCCCCTAGGTGCAGGGAATCGAACATGACCAAGATGGTAAGGGCTAGAAAATGAAACGCACGATCGCTGTCGCACTCGCAAGTTGCATATTGGCAACGTCTGCATTGGCCGCGCCGGACATCGACAAGGACTACATCAAGTCGCTGGCGTCGCCGGGCAAGACAGTCCTGGTCGTCGAATACTATGACGGCAGCGGTAAAGTCGTGGATCGCAAGGGGTTTGCATCTGCCAGTGGATATAAGGCTGTCTCGCCGACCGACATTCAGGTCGACGACAAGACAACACTGCATCTCTACGGCGTCGAGCCGTGCAGCGGCGAGATGGTTAATCGCACCGAAGGATATTCGGGATCATGCAGTGGCTTCGCGCAGCAAGAATTGCAGGTGATACTGAAGTCCGCAAAGGTTCTCTTCTGCCGCGCCTTCGTCAGCGAACAGAATGCACCGAGCCAGGATGCGACTTGCTACGGCTACTATAACTATCCCGGCAGCCTCGACAGCGTTGACATGCTTGAAGACGAGCTGGTCTCCCTTGGCGCACTTCGAGTGGTGAAAAACCCGGATGGTTCGCCCGCGCGAGCGGATCTCGAAAAAGCACAACGCATCGGCAAACAAGGGTACGGGATGTGGGCCGATCCGAGGGTCAAAGCCCAATGAGAAAGGCCGCGATTTATCTTGCGGCGTTTCTCACGTCAGGAGAGATCAATGCCGCGCCTGCAGGGTACTTCGATCTTCAACCTGGCGTGACGCTCGAATCCGGCGACACGTGGGTTGTCGCCGGCAACCGCTATCGTCTCTACGGCGTGCAATCTTGCCTTCGCGGCACCCCTTACACCGACAAGACAGGCCAAAAGCGAGATTGCGGCGACGCTTCGCTCGCAGTTTTCGCCGCCTACATCAAAGACACCCGACCGGTTTGTGCGCCTGTCGCCAAGATGGCGGAGACATCCTATGTCGTCTGCTACGCCACAGTCGGGAAGAACAGACTTGATCTCGCGACCATGATGGTCACCAGCGGATATGCCTTCGCTGCCCTCAATGCCGAAGGCCTGCCGTTTCATCCTCCCTATGTCGTTGCCGAACAAAGCGCACGAGAGCAACGGGCCGGTCTGTGGCAGTTCGAAGACGTGCGGCACCCGGCCATCCTCTTGAGCAGGTCGGCAAACGAACGCGCCAAGAAAGCTGCCAAATGAAAAACCATATGCTCGCGGCCGCTGTATCCGCCGCCATCGCGCATCCCTCGATCGCCGCCGACATTTTTGATGAGCCGCCACTGCCGCCCCGCCCGGAACAACGCGCTCCAGCGCCAGTGCAGTCCCTTCCGGTATTTCACGGGCGCGTTGCCGTCATGGACGGCCGAACGCTTTGGTATCCCCAATATGCACAATGGGTTCGCCTCGCCGACATCGATGCATGCGAGCTGCCGCAATGGGCGCTCAATCCCAAATGGGAGACCCGCGACAAGATCAAGGCGCCGCCCCCGGTCCCATGTGGTCCGCTCGCCAAGGCATGGCTGAAACGCACTGTCGGCAACAAAAGCGTCGAATGTGCCGTTCTCGGCTACAGCCATGACGGTCTGCCGCTCGGTCACTGCGCAACGGGCGGCGAGGATCTCGCCCTCGAAATGCTGCGTGTCGGATGGGCGCGGGTCGCCTCGCCCTACCCCGTGAACGGCCAGTATCTGACCGTTCAGAACTACGCGATGGCAGCACGCTACGGCATGTGGGCCACTTACGTCCTCGATATGGATGAGTGGCGACGCAAGGCCGTGGACAAGACCTTAAATCGCCGGCCGATCGCTGATTTCAATCTTCTTGCAGAACGGGAAAGCGAAATTTCGCCTCCCTTCGCCGACGCTCGCAAAAAAACGAAGAGGACAGACCGATAGTTGCCAGACTTCGCCCAATTGCGAACTCCATCGCAAACCCGAAGCGCAGCCGCCCTACCCGTCGACAATCTCCATGTCGATCGGGCGACACCGGCAGCACCATCGAGAGGACCACCTGACATGAAAAACCTGCTTTATGCGGCAGCCGGACTAGCAGCCCTCGCCATCCTGCCTGCTACCGCCGCCAACGCTCAAGATGCCTCCTGGGGTTGCCAAGTACTGCTCTGTGCTGCCTCGCAAAGTCCGTCCTGGCATGGCGTCTCCTACTGCGTTCCGCCAATGACGAAACTCATTCGCGCCATGGCGAAGCCAGGCTTCTCTTGGCCGATTTGCCACGAAGCAAAGGCTGGAGAACCTGGCCGCCAAGAGTACGCAGACTGCGCGGAAGGCTCGAAGGTCGGCTACAGCGAGCGGGGCAAGGAAGGCAATCGCCGCGTCCCCGATCAGTGCGTCAAGACCGTGAATGTCTGCAAATCGAGGTTTAACAGCCAGGCCGACAAAAATGGCCTCACGATTCCCGTTCGTCGCGCTGGTCGTGACACCGATGACGGAAGCGATAGCTGCACTAAAGAAATTTCGTCAATGCGTCCCCGCCGTGCCGATCCCTGGTATTTCGACATCCCGAAGGACCAAGGCGTAAAGCACGCCACTGGTTCAATTTGAATCTTTAGGTGAGGACTCCAACCAGAACGCACTTCTCGCGATTGCCGCCACCGTTGGCTTGTTAGCCGGCGCTGCCGGCACATGGCTTGCGATGCCCGGCGTCGAAGCACAGGCACTTTCTAAGGCAGAACTCACAGCGGCTATTTCGGCCGATCCTTCGCTGTGCCCTGTTCCGAAAGCCCCGATCGTCGAAGCGCCGACGGAGGATGAAGCTCTTGCCGCCTTCCGGAAGGCACAGGAAGCTTCGCCGCTCGTTTGGGACCGCAACAACATGCCCGCGATCTCGCTTGCTCTCGGCCAGTGCGACAGGAACAGCAGCGGCCCCGGAGTATCGTGCATGACATCAATCAAGATGTCACCGCAGGCACAGCCCCTGGATCGCGCCGTCGGGTTTGCCAAAGGCGCATCCGGAGAATGGATCGCTACCATCAACTAGCCGGCCTCCGCCGCCGTTCTCAAACGGTGAGACCGACGAAAACAGGTGTTGCTGAAAATGGAAGACGAACTGCTCGACTACGCCACAGTCTGTGCGACAGGTCTGATCGGCCTCGTCATTGCCCTGCTTTTCGGCTGGAACTTCATGGCTGCTTTGATTTTGGGGATGCTTGACCGGTGCCGTACAAGCAGGTGCAATCAGATTGATCCACGGAAGATCGGATCGACTTTGAACTGCGAGCTTGCATGAAAAGCCCGCTTCATTCAGCGGGGCTTTTTTGTGTCCTCGGTTGACCGCATTCAGGCCGCTGCGGCAGCCATATTCCGCGCCGCGTCGGTGTCGCGCACGGGCGGCAGGCCGAACATGCGGCGGTATTCGCGCGTGAACTGCGGCACGCTCTCGTAACCGACCGCGAAGGCGGCGCTGCTGGAGTTCGCTCCCTCCGCCAGCATCAGCCGCCGCGCCTCAATCAGGCGCAGCTGCTTCTGGAATTGCAGCGGCGACAGCGAGGTCACGCTGCGGAAATGCTGGTGGAAGGAGGAGAGGCTCATACCGGCGACCGATGCCAGCCGGTCGACCGGCAGCGGCCGGGCGAACTCTGTCCTGAGCACCGCAACCGCTCTGGCTACGCGCTGCGCCTGGCTGTCGGGCAGGCCGAGCCGCCGGATCGCGGCCCCGTGCCGGCCGGCCAACAGCCAATAGTGCATCTCGCGAACAAGTTGTGATTGCAGGATCGGCAGCGAGGCCGGACGCTCAAGCAAGCGCATGAGCCTGAGCGCCGCATCGGCCACCTCGGCGTCCGTCGGTTCGCCGCTCAACGGTCTGCGATCAGTGGCAGGCGCGATTTTCATCTCGACCATCAGTTCGGCTATGACCGCCGGGTCGAGGTCGAGCACCAGTGAGAAATAGGGATCGCGGACGCTGGCGTCCGTGATCTGGCTGACAGTGGGCACATCAGCGGTGATCAACAGGGAACCTCCGGCGCTGACCGTCACCGTTTCCGCGCCCATGGTGACATCCTTGCTGCCTTGCAGGATCAGCGCGACAAGCGGCCGCGAGATCGCATAGTCGAGGCCGCTCCGGCGAGTGGCGCGGATGGCCGTCAGCCCCGGTACAGGCGTGCGCGCGGCGCCTGCCGGGTCCGCGTTCGCTTGCGCATAGCGGCGAACGGTATCGAGCAACGTGTCCTGCATGTCCCGACCTTAGCCGATCCGGCAGGTCTGTAAATATGGTTTGGAGGATTAGGCAAGGAACGCCGAGGTTTCGGCAACAAGGACGCGCGAGCCGGCTCGATATTGGCGTGGTCACAACGAAAGGAGTTGTCCCATGTCCAAGATCGCTCTCATCACCGGCGGCAGCCGCGGGCTCGGCCGCAACACTGCAATCAACATCGCCCGGCAGGGCGGCGACGCTGTCATCACCTATCGCAGCCGCGAAGAAGAGGCTCGCGCCGTGGTCGCCGAGATCGAGGCGCTCGGCTGCAAGGCGCGCGCCTTCCAGCTCGACACCGGCGATGTCGGCGCTTTCGCGGGTTTCGCCGAGCGCTTGCGCAAGGCGCTGCGCGAGACCTGGCGGCG
The DNA here is from genome assembly GCF_040320025.1 of Mesorhizobium sp. M0808. Classification (NCBI taxonomy): domain Bacteria; kingdom Pseudomonadati; phylum Pseudomonadota; class Alphaproteobacteria; order Hyphomicrobiales; family Phyllobacteriaceae; genus Mesorhizobium; species Mesorhizobium sp. M0808. Next base: position 77,317 of record NZ_JAMYOX010000012.1, on the reverse strand, counting down.
CGACACGTTCGACCATCTCGTTAACAATGCCGGCCACGGCGACTACGCGCTGATCGCCGACACGACCGTGGAGCAGTTCGACTCGCTGGTGAACGTCCACTTCAAGGGGGTGTTCTTTCTCACCCAGGCGCTGCTGCCGCTGATCGCGGATGGCGGGCGCATCGTGAATCTTTCCAGCGGGCTGACCCGCGTCTCGGCTCCCGGCTTTGGCGCGTACTCGGCGGTCAAGGGCGCGATCGAGGTACTCAGCGTCTACATGGCGAAGGAGCTCGGCGGTCGCGGCATCACGGTCAACACGGTGGCGCCCGGCGCGATCGAGACCGATTTTCTCGGCGGTGCGGTCCGTGACACGCCGGACCTCAACAAGCAGTTCGCAGATATGATCGCGCTCGACCGCGTCGGTGTGCCTGATGACATCGGCCCGATGATTGCGAGCCTGCTCGGCGAGGAGAACCGCTGGATCAACGCGCAGCGGATCGAGGTGTCAGGCGGCCAGAACATCTGACCCACGCAGCCCGAAGATCAAGAAACTGACCCCCGAAGGTTGGGTCCAACTTTCGGGGTCAGTTCACCGAGGCGGGCTTTTTCACTACCACGAAGACTCGGAAGTGGCGATGACCGGTAAGCGGCCACTGCACGGTCTGGGCGCTGAGAACGGAGATGCTTACTCGTCGCCCAAGGATCGAAATGGAGGTCAGCTTTGAGCTGGTCGGAAAGTTCAAAAAAACTCGTCGAGCGTCATCTCGATGCGGCCATGGTCGCCGTTCTCGATTATGATGATGTTGTTGAGGCCGTTCCATTCGAGATGGTGGGTAAGCATTAAGTGCTCCATGGGTTTTCCAGTGGAAGATGTAGCAGATCACCTCACCCAAATGGTTCCGCCATCTCCATGACCGTCGCCATTTCCCCTTCTTCGAGACCCTTCCGCCTCGCGATCAAATATGCCGCGATATACACCAGTTTCTCGATTGATTCCCGGTGATTGGCTGGCCGATACGTCACCACGTCGCGCCGCGCCGCGGCCTCATCCAACGCGATCACATCGCCGGCCCAGAGCCCCTTCTCCTGTCGCAACGTTTCGGCCGCTTTTTGAGCTGCCATATGTCGTTCGGTTATGTCGGCTAGCGTTAAACCGACCCTCGCATCAGCATGAATCGCCGCACGATTCTGCCGAGCGACATGGTTGTCTCGGAATAGATCATTTGAGGATTTTCCTAGGCTTAGCACGGCTTCATTCCTAGTGGAGGGGATCATGTAGAGAGTACGCTCGGCAACGATAAGTTGATTGAGGACGAAGGCACGATAAGATACGAAGCCTAGCGAAACGGAACGAAACCAGAGCCTATAAGTCATTGTTTAAGAACGGAAAGTTATTTCTCCCTCCGCCGAGAGACGGGAGTGATTTCAAAGAATTATTCAAACGATTGGCGGCGGCGGGCGCGGGTCGGCCGTTGGGCGAAGACGGGTTTCCTGCAGGCCCATGGACGCCCGAGCTTCTTGCAGAGGCGATTTCACAGATTGATTCCAACCGGGTTGGGGTCGATCTGCGAACGGTGCAGCTTTGGTTTCAAGAGAACGAGAAGGGAATTAGCACTGCCAACATTCGTTGGCTGGCGAGGATTTTTGGGTGCGATGATCCGGTCGCAACCAGCGAATGGCAGATGGAGCTTAGTGCTGCGCAATCGCGGTTATCGGCCAAGAGACGAGGATGGAAGAGAGCCGGAAGCAGCGTTGCACGGGAGATTCCAGATACAGCACTGGCTGTGACCTTCGATGACGAGACAGCGTCGCCGGCAGAGCTAAGACGGGACACCGACGCCAAGGGGCCGAGGCGGCGTTTTAGTTTGGCGAGGAAATCGGAGGCGTTTTTTAGTCACGGATCTCCCCTGAATTTACCGGCGTCGGTGTTTGCCGGCATCACCGCCCTCGGCTTTTTGTCGTACATCATTGGTATCCACAACGTCACCTACGAGCGAGCGGACGGGCTCATTAAGCAGGTTGGATTCCTTTGGGCCGCAAATTGGACACTCGACTTTATGGTGTTCTTACCGCTGTTTTTCTTCTTCGTTATAGAGTTGCTGGTCTTCTGGAAAAGTGAGGGGCGCAGAAAGCTCGCAGCGCAGGGCGATCAGGTGGAAAGCGACGATGCCTGGTTGCGCAACGTTGACGCTTCCTCGTACACATATTGGTCGGTTTTTTTGATTTGCTTGCTGTTCGCGGGTCTTTTTCAATGGATCGGCGTGTCCTTGATCCCGTTGATGAAGGGCGGTGGCAACTATGCCATGGATTGGGGAAAAATAGCTCTTGTGCGTCCTGAGGTCATATCTGTCCCTGAAACAGTCGTTTTTACGGGGCTCGCTTACCTATACATGTGCCTGGTGTTTTATCTTTTCTTCGCAGGTCTCATTTTGCTCTATACGGTTGTTCATGATCTTTGGAGAATTGGAGACGGATTGAAGAAGCTGCCGCATGTTGATCATCAGCAAGAGCTCAATGAAGCCGGCCTCACAGTGATGCGTGGAGTTTTTCGGTGTACTGTTTTGGGGGTTCTGGTCGCCATATGGATGAAGGTCCAAAGCTCTTATCTGGCATCCAGTGGTGAGAATATTGTGGCGTGGTTGGTCGGCGATATGTCTTCGATGTTCGAAGGTCGCAATGATGTGAGCACCGGGTTCCGCTACCGTATGCCGACGCATTACAGCAGCCTTCTTATCGTTATTTCGGCCTGTTTTGTATTTCTGTATGGCTCCATCCGATTAGGTGTCGGAGGTCGATTTCGTGCGCCTTTGTGGAAGATGTCGGCGGTCGTGGCGTTAGTTGTTGTCAGCTACTTGCTGATCGACGCGTTTGCCGGCTTTTCGACCCTTCTGGCCATTTCAGTGCTAGTCGCACTATACGGCCTGTTCGATCCAGGATTAGGCCGCTGGCGAGCGAGCGAGTTAGGAAACAATCAGAGTGTTTCATAGTTGGCTCGATCGTTGGGACGAACGCCGGGCCCTTCGCGGAGAGGAAGGGAAGAAACCAACGGATTTCGTCCTTGACGCGGAACGCGCCTTTCCAGGTGCGAAGAAGATAACAAGTATCGAGGAATTCTGTGCCCTTGCGGACCAAGCCGTGGCTGATCCAGCCTTTTTCGATGAGCCGAGTGTGAGTGATAAGGGTTTTGAGAGGCTAGATGGGTGGCTCAAATTTCCATCGGACATTTCTACTGATATCGAACAAAACGATGTCGTCTCGGCGAAAATCACAGAAAGCGGGTCGTTCGATCAGGCGATGGTGATTTTTCACCATTGGAATGCGAGCGCCCGGAATCGTCAGATTGCCAACTTTTTCTCGCAGCGTGGCATCACAGTTGTCGAGATTGCTATGCCCTATCACTTCGAACGCAGCCGTCCCGGCTCCGTGCACGCCGACTATATGCTTAGCCCTAATCTCGGTCGAACGATCCAATCTGTAAGGCAGGCAGTGTTGGATGGGCGAAAACTCATACGTTGGTTGAATAGCGAAGGCTATCGAGAGATTGCGGTTCTCGGAATGAGCTTAGGTTCCTGGGTTGCGGCCATAGTCGCGGCACACGACTTGGCTGTGTCAAAAGCCTCGTTGTTTCTGACGGCGGGGAGTCTAGCGGATATGGTTTGGACGGGCCGCGCGACACGATCGATACGCGATAGCCTTGAGCCTGAGATTGAGCTGACCGATCTCAGAAGGGCCTGGGGTCCACTTAACTTGGAGAATTACGCGCATAGTTTGGCACGGCCTGATCTCGATCTTCAGGTTGTGTTGGCTAAGAGAGACAAAGTGGTGTTGCCAGAGCTATCGGAGAGGTTCATGCAGAGGCTGAAGGACGCCGGGGCTGGGCCAAATATTTTGGAATTAAACTGTGGTCACTATTCGCTCGCCATGCCGCCTTACATTTTGTTGGCCGGTTTGAGCTTGAAGCGGTTACTAAGGCGCGGCCATTGAGCGGTTTCTGTCGTCTGCTGACAAGTCGGCCCGGCGAGCATGAGTTTGGCGTTGGCCGGTCAGTTCACCAGCAAATTCTCTGGTAGGCGTCACGACACGAAAGTGATGAATCTGGGGTCGCCCCTACCGGAACCGACCCGTGCCGCTAATCCTCGCGTCAATCATCGCCGCACCAGCTCCTTCAAAAGCGGCCGTACCATCATCTTTCCTTCCGAATGGAAGGCAGGGCAGGCCGGTCATTCAGTTGCGAGCGTTGCATGACGCGATCTGACCCAACGGCGACATTTGTCTGGACCGTCGGTCGGTCTCGTCAGGGGGTGGAATTTGATCCTCCTGTCTGCTCAATCGGATCAAGCGCAACGTCAGTCCATGCGGATTTGTTGCCCACACCGTATATTTTCGGAACCTAATATAACCAAAAGGATTGAATGGCGGTCTCGTGAGTGCCGTTCATGCCTTTGCAGTTTGTAGAGCCGTTGATGCCGACCTTGGTGGATAAGCCTCCAGAAGGAGGCGACTGGATCCACGAGGTCAAGTTCGACGGCTACCGCTCGCAGGTCATCATCGACGAAGCCGGCACGCGCATCTTCACGCGCAACGGAATGGACTGGACGGCGAAGTATCCCGATTTGGTCGAGACGGCCAAGGGACTCAACGTCGACAGCGCCATCATCGATGGAGAGATCATCGTCCCGAATGAGGCCGGCCTTTCCGACTTCGCCGCGCTTCGGAAGGCGATCACCAGGCGCCAGCACGACCTTTATTTCGTCGCCTTCGATCTGCTGCACCACGATGGTCATGACCTTTGCGACCTGCCCCTGGAACATCGGCGCGAGCTGCTTGCTGGTTTGATCCCGCCGGGAAGTCGCATCCAATTCAGTCAGTCTCTTCCGGGGGAAGCCAAGGCAATCTTTCATCTACTTGATCAGGCCGGTCTGGAGGGGATGGTCTCGAAGCGCCGTCGCAGCAAGTATCGCAGCGGGCGGTCGATCAACTGGCTGAAGGTGAAGTGCTACACCGTTGACGAATATGAACTGCTCGGCGTCGAGCGCGAGGCCGGCAAGCCGGCATTCGCCCTGATGGGCGAGATCGGCACGCGCAAATATGTCGGTTCGGCTTTCATCAATTCGAGCCGGGCGATCCGCGAGCGGCTATGGAAGCGGGTCCAGGAGCATGCCGGGTCGCCGCCAAAGGGCATGAAGCGGTCAGCGACGCAATGGGTCAAGCCGGGGATCAAAGCCCGCGTGAAGCATCTCAGGGGCGAGGAAGACCTTCGGCACGCCTCGCTGCAGGATTTTTGGGATGAAGACTAGAACGCCGTTTGTGTCTCGAAGGCGCGACAACGCAAAGTTCACCGGCTCGGCCAAGCGCGACTATTTGACAAGCGCGCATATGGCGTATGCTGTCAGCGTCCAAGCTGTTGGGGACGTAGTGGCTACATGCGCTTGTGCTACCCACCCTGGAGCTGGGGAAGTAACCGGCAAGCTCCTAGAAATTAGAGCATTTGAATTTGACGCGCTGGCACCGCCACCTATGACGACTTTTGGCTTGGGACACCAAGCCTGTGCGGATTTGTCTGGGCTTGTATCACTCGCGCTTGCATACTGGGTGATTTCCCAACCGCCGACGCCGTCCTTCCCCGCTGGACCCTCAGCCCCCATTGCACCTTTAGATCCCTGCTTGCCGGGAAGACCTTGTGGACCGATAGGCCCTTGGGGTCCTGGGGGGCCTGCAGTTGTGCAACCTGCAAGGACCACGACGCATGCTAGAGTGGTAATTCTCATGACCACCTCCCCGGTTTCCCGGTGAGCCTGACGACAAAAAACATTCGCCAAATCAAACCGAATGTACCACCACGCGATTGTCGTGGATAGGAACGCGATCGGCGGCTAACGGAACGTCGCATATGCGCCGTGACGACGGGCAGCCAGGAATCGTACGTAGAGTGTTGACGCGCCTTCCTTGCGGCCTCTTTCAAGGTTATCGGGTCATCGTCCAGTATGTCTTCTCGGTTTCGCCTCATGTGAAACCCTTGCACAATTCCCAGGCGCTCGCCCGGTCTTTGCCGACGGAGACGCAGCGCGAAGCTCAGGAAGCCTTGGAGAAGCAGGTTGCGCAACTGAAACGCGAGATCAACAAGATCAATCGGACGCTCGCAGAGCGCGCTGAAGAGGTGGTCGAGGAATTGTTGCCCTGGTTTGGGACGAGTTGCCGGCCGTCGAGCTCGACCGGGGGAAACGGGCTGCCGCTGGGGAGGGCACCGGCGCCGCGCTCGCCGCCGGCATGGTCAAGGCGGCTGGGCTCATCCATTCAGGCATGCTCGCAGCGCTGCCAGCATGACGCCGCCCACCGACCTGACGGGATGCTGATCCCGTTGCGCGGAGCACCTTCGACGCTCGCCGTTATGGCGCTGCACAGGGATGATCAATGCCACAGCACTGCCTTTTCCGCTGCTGGCCTTCGCCGTCGAGATCGGGAATCTGAGCCGATCGTGGCCCAGCGTCAAGGGCAGACCGCGGCTCGCAACATGCTGGGATCGTATGAGCCGTTCGTCGCCGTGCCGTTCTTCTGGAGCCAGCATTACGACGTGCCGATCAATTACATCGGCCATGCCGAAGATTGGGACGAGATAGAAATCGACGGCGATATCAAAGCGAGGGATTGCCTATTGCGGTACAAAAAGGATGGCCGAGTAATGGCTGTCGCCTCAATATTCCGTGATGCCGAGAACCTTCGCGCCGAGCTCGCGATGGAGCGTTATGAGGTCCCCTAACTGCCCGATGTCAAATCGGGTTGCACCCATTCGCGTCGTTTTGCAGCAGCTCGGCCTAGGGCGTACCAATACCAACGTATAATTGACGCTCCCACCCCGGGGCACTCAAGCTTGGGCGAATGGAAGCGAGGGTATGGAGACTGGCATTGGTCCGCATCGGACATGCTTCTCGACGATTTGGTGACGATGGCTGCAGACCTTCATGCAAGACGGCAGCATTTGATGGGATGCGACACATGGACGTCGGAAGATCGCTGGATGGACGTCGGAAGATCGCTGGATGTCGGAACAGGCAACGCCGTTAATTTCGATTGTGGATGACGACGTGTCGGTGCGAGAGGCTACGGAGGCTCTAATGCGGTCCTTGGGATTTAGGGCGCAGTCATTCCCGTCCGCCAGCGCTTTCCTCTCGTCGTCTGCCATCAAGAATACGTCTTGCTTGATCGCCGACATCAACATGCCGAAGATCACTGGAGTGGAGTTGTATCGTCGTCTGGTTGGCTCGGGCTATGCCATTCCAACGATTCTCATTACGGCCTACCCAGATGACGAGACGCGCATGCGAAGCCTGGCGGACGGCGTCGTTTGCTATCTGACAAAGCCGTTTGACGATGAAGTCCTATTGGGGTGTCTCCGCGTCGCCTTGGGCACAGCGGAGGAAGAACAACACGACTGAGCCAGCTGCCGATCTGGCCAACAGGAGACTTAAGGGTATCGGCGCCGCATTCCCTGTGGCAAGTTGTCCAGCCCGCTGACTAGGGGCAACGAGCAAAGCAGGTTGGCTGGGAGGATCAGCCGCGGGAAACCCAGAAATTGAGCACCTATTCCGGCTTCAACGGCTCTGAAAAGGATCTTCCCCTCGAAATGCTATGGGAGGACGGTGAGCGCGTCTTCTGCAGAACGTGCTACGCCGACGAGGGCAGCCAGCAATACCCACGGCATTCTGCGCAAGCGGGGTCGGAGCCGGCAGCCTCTCGCAGCGGCGATATTCTCGCACATGAATACGGACTAAAGGACTACCTCGACAGCGCTTGGGCATTGCGCCCTCTGAAGCTCCTCCACAAGTCAGGTCGCACTGCGCTGACGCTCGAATTCCCCGGCGGCGAGCCGCTTGATCGCGCCCTCGGGGTACCGATGGAAGTCGGCAAGTTTCTGGGCCTCGCCATCGCAACTTCGGTCGCGCTTCGCGGCCTGCACGAGCACGGCCTTATTCATAAGGACATCAAGCCGTCGAACATCGTCGTCGATCTCACAATCGGTAAAGCCTGGCTGACGGGTTTTGGAATCGCCTCTCGGCTGCGACGCGAACGTCAGTCGCCTGAGCCCCCCGAGTTCATCGCCGGCACACTCGCCTACATGGCGCCAGAGCAGACCGGACGCATGAACCGTTCAATCGACTCTCGGAGCGACATCTATTCGCTTGGCATTGTGCTCTACGAAGCGCTCACGGGAAGCCTCCCATTTGCCGCGACCGACCCGATGGGATGGGTGCACTGTCACCTCGCGCGCACGCCGGCGTCGCCAAACGAGCGCGGAATCGCGACCCCCAATCAGATCTCCGCAATTCTGATGAAGCTGCTCGCCAAAGTCCCCGAGGAACGCTACCAGACGGCAGCGGGCCTCGAAACTGATTTTCGGCGGTGCCTGGTCGAGTGGAAGGCGCGGCGTGCCATCGCCGCCTTTCCACTTTGCGAACGCGACACATCCGATCAGCTCGTCGTCCCGGAAAAACTCTATGGTCGCGAAACCGAGGTAGAAACTCTGCTCAGGTCCTTCGATCGGATTGCGACGGAGGGAACCTCGGAGCTGTTGCTCGTTTCCGGCTATGCCGGCATCGGCAAGTCTTCCGTGATCAACGAATTGCACAAGATCCTGGTCTTGCCGCGCGGCCTCTTTGCCACGGGCAAATTCGACCAGTACAAGCGCGATATCCCCTACGCGACCTTGGCGCAGGCCCTGCAGAGCCTGATACGCCCGCTTCTGAGCAGACCGGAAGCGGAATTGGCGACGTGGCGCGATCAGTTTCACCAGACATTGGGATCGAACGGAGCGCTGGTGATCGATCTCGTGCCCGAACTGAAATTCATCATAGGAGAGCAGCCGCCGGTCCCCGACCTTCCGCCGTACGAAGCCAAGGCCCGCTTCCAGGTGGTGTTTCGCCAATTCATCAACGTGTTCGCACGGCCTGAGCACCCACTGGCTCTGTTCCTCGACGATCTGCAGTGGCTCGATCTTGCAACACTGGATCTGATCGAAGATCTCCTCACCCAGTCCGACGTGCGCCACTTGTTGTTGATCGGTGCGTACCGTGACAATGAGGTCGGCCGCGACCACCCACTGATGCGCAAGCTCGAGTCGATCCGAAAATGCGGGGCCAGCGTGCGGGAGATCGATCTGGGGCCCCTTGCGAGCAAAGACTGGGCCCGGTTGGTCGCAGATGCGCTGCGCTGCAAAGCAAAGGCGGCCGCACCCCTGGCGGCGCTGATCCATGAGAAGACGGCGGGAAACCCGTTCTTTGCGATACAATTCATCTACGCCCTAGTCGAAGAGGACCTGCTCGCCTTCTCTCATGACAAAAGCGCGTGGCGCTGGGATCTCGATCGGATCGCAGTAAAGGGCCATACCGACAACGTGGTCGACTTGATGGTCGCGCGGCTGAGCAGGCTTCCGACCGAGACTCAACGCGCGCTCCAAGGCCTGGCCTGCGTCGGAAACAGCGCCGATGCCGCGACGCTGCTCACAGTTCTCGAGCACGAAGTCATCGCCGATCTATGGGAGGCACTTCGTGTCGAGCTTATCGTCCACTCGAACGGCTCCTACAAGTTCGTGCACGACCGGGTTCACGAAGCCGCCTATTCCTTGATCCCGGAAGCGTCCCGCGCGGAAGCGCATCTCGGAATTGGCAGGAGGCTCGCGGCGAGGATGCCGGTGGAGCGGCGCGAGGAGGCGATCTTCGAGATCGTCAATCAGCTCAACCGCGGCGCGGCTCTCATCACGTCGATCAATGAACGCGAGCAACTGGCGGAGTTCAACCTGATCGCCGGCAAGCGGGCACAGACGTCGACCGCGTACGCCTCCGCTCTCAATTATCTGGAGATCGGCGCGGCATTGCTCACCGATGACTGCTGGCAGCGGCGCCACGATCTGGTCTTCTCAATCGAGCTGGCGCGGGCCCAATGCGAATTTGTGTCTGGAGCCGTCGACCAAGCTGAGAAGCGACTGAGCGCGCTGTCAGGCCGCGCCACGACGACGATCGAGCAAGCTACCGTCGCATGCTTGCGGGTGGATTTGTACATGTCGATCGACCGAAGCGACTATGCGGTGAGCGTCGGTCTGGAGGCGCTTCGGAAAGTCGGGATCGAGTGGTCCCCACGTCCGACCGAGGAAGAGGCCTATAGCGAATACCAAGGCATCTGGGTTCTGCTCGGTGATCGCACGATCGAGCAGCTGACTGATTCGCCTTTGATGACGGACCCGATTTCCCTGGCAACTCTCGATCTGCTCGTCAGGGTCGCCGTCCCTGCTTTCTTTGTATCGTCCCATCTGTTTGCCGTGGCGGTCTGCAGGGCCGTCAGCCTCAGCCTTCAACATGGCAACAGCGATGCGTCGTGTATTGCCTACGAATTGTTTGCGATGCTGGCCGGACCCCATTTCGGAAACTACGACGCCGGATACAGGATTGGCCGACTTGGCTGCGAGCTCGTCGAACGACCTGAACTGCAGCGCTTTCAGGCGAGAACGTATGAGACCTTCGGGTTCGTCATACCCTGGACGCAGCATGTCCGCGCCGGGCGAGATCTGCTGACCCGGTCTTTCGAGATCGCAAGTCGAACCGGCGATATCACCTATTCCGGCTATGCCTGCGGCCAGATCACGACCAACTTCCTGTTGGCGGGCGATCCTCTGGTCGAGGCACAGAAAGAAGCCGAAATCGGCCTGGAGTTTGCGGTCAGAGTCCGGTTCGGACTGATCGTCGGCTGGATCACCGGCCAGCTTCGCCTGATACGAATGCTGCGCGGCTTGACCGACACGTTCGGCTCGTTCGATGAGGCGGGATTCAATGAACTCGCTTTCGAAGGTGACTTGGCGCGCAATCCCGCCCTGGCGCTGCCCGAGTGCTGGTACTGGATCCGCAAGCTGCAGGCGCGCTATCTGTCAGGCGACTGTCAGGGCGCGCTCAATGCGTCGACCAGAGCGGAGCCGATGCTTTGGGCATCGCTGTCTCTGTTGGAGACGGTCGAGTACCACTTCTATGATGCGCTCAGTCACGCCGCAGCCTGCGATCTCGGGATGGCGGAGGCGCGGGAAGCACATCTCGAGAAGCTGGCGGCGCACCACCGGAAATTCGAGGTATGGGCGCGGAACGGTCCCGAGAACTTCGAAAATCGCCTCGCCTTGCTGAGTGCTGAGATGGCGCGAATCGAAGGCCGCGAACTCGATGCGGAGCGGCACTATGAACGCGCCATCGAATCGGCACACGCAGGCGGCTTTGTGCACAACGAAGCGCTGGCGAGCGAGCTTGCGGCGCGCTTCTACGCGGCACGCGGCTTTCAGAAGATCGGCGACCTGTACCTGCGGGACGCCAGGCGCGGCTACCAGCGGTGGGGGGCAGACGGGAAGGTCCGGCAGCTTGAGCACTTGTATCCGAGGCTCAGAGAAGAATCGACATCCTCCGACGCCGTGAGCACGAGTACGATCCTCGCCCCGGTCGAGCGGCTCGACCTTGCGACCGTGATCAAGGTGTCGCAGGCGGTTTCCGGCGAGCTCGTGCTCGAGAAGCTGCTGGACACGCTCATGCGTACGGCACTCGAATACGCGGGCGCGACACGCGGTCTGCTGATCGTGTCCCGGGACGATGAGTACCGAATCGAAGCGGAAGCGACGACCAGCAGTGACGCGGTGAAGGTCGAACTCCGCCAAGTGCGGGTGACCGGCGAAGACCTGCCGGAGTCGGTATTTCACTATGTCTTGCGAACCAAGGATACCGTGCTGCTGAACGATGCGTCCGCCGCGAACCCGTTGGCGCAGGACGCGTATATTCGCAAGCATCGAGTTCGCTCCATACTTTGCATCCCGCTGTTGAAACAGACCGGGCTGCTGGGCGTCCTCTACCTGGAAAACAACCTGGCGCAACAAGCATTCACGCCCGCGGCGGTGGCTATTCTGAAGCTGCTGGTTTCCGAGGCCGCGATCGCACTCGAGAACACCCAGCTTTACCGCGATCTTCAGGAGCGGGAGGCGAAGATTCGCCGGCTGGTGGATTCCAACATCATCGGCATCTTCTTCTGGGATGTGGACGGCCGGATCATTGACGCCAATGAGGCATTCCTCCGCATCGTCGGCCATGATCGTCAAGACTTAGCCGCCGGCCGGTTGAGCTGGAAAGAGTTGACGCCCCTGGAATGGCTTGCGGGTGACGAAAGACGGCTGGCCGGAGTCCTGGCGACGGGCGCCGTCGAACCTTACGAGAAGGAATTTTTCACAAAAGCCGGAGCGCGCGTGCCGGTGCTGATTGGTGCCGCCATCCTGGATGGACCAAGAAACGAAGGCGTAGCATTCGTTCTCGACCTGACGGAGCGGACGCGGGCGGAAGAAGCGGCGCGCGAGAGCGATCGGCGATACCACGAAATCCAGCTGGACCTCGTCCATGCGAACCGGGTCGCGACCCTCGGGCATCTCTCGGCGTCCGTCGCCCACGAGGTCAACCAGCCGATCACCGGCATCGTCATCAACGCTCAAACCGCTCTGCGCATGCTCGACCGTCCGTCGCCGGATGTGGGCGAGATTCGGAAGGCCTTGGCGCGCGTGGTGCGGGACGGGCATCGGACCGGTGAGGTGGTGAGCCGGATCCGCGCTCTCGCCAAGAAGACCCCGCCGCAGAAGGAAGAATTGGACATCAACGAGGCGATCCTGGAAGTCACCGCCCTGACTCAGGGCGCGGTGGCGAGGAACGAAGTCAGCGTACAGACGCAATTGGCCGGAGATCTTCCTCCGGTCAACGGAGACCGGATTCAGCTCCAACAGGTGGTCCTCAATCTGATCTTGAACGCCGTAGACGCAATGAAAACAACCGCCCTAGGGTCAAGGGAAATCCTGATCAGTACGACGAATGCCGAATCGACCGACGTACTCGTGGCGGTGCGTGATTCCGGCATTGGCGTTGAGGATTCCGATCACGAGCGCATATTCGACGCGTTCTACAGCAACAAGCCCGATGGTTTGGGCCTGGGGCTCTCGATCTGCCGCTCGATCATCGAAGCCCACGGCGGGAAATTGTGGGTGACCTCGGAAGCAGGCCAGGGGGCAACCTTCCAGTTCACACTGCCGACCAGCCAACCGCCATCTGCCGCTGACGCGGCCTGATCGACTGCTAGGACGGCTCAGTCCGGATCGCGGTTGTTTTCCAAGGCTGCCAGCCAGCGCCAGAGCGTGCCACGACCGCGGCGCGAGCCCGCGATGACGGCCGCGACAATGATGATGCCCTGGACCATCAACTGCTCCGGCGCGCCGAAGCCGGCAAGAAGGAGTACATTGCTCAGCATGCCGATCAGCAGCGACGCGGTCACCGCCCCAACGACGCTGCCTCTGCCGCCGGACAACGAGCAGCCGCCGATGACGGCGGCGGCGATGACCGGCAGCAGATCGGCCGAGCCGAGCGTGAAATCCCCGGCCGCGTACTGGCCGTCATAGAGCACGCCGGCAAGTGCCCCGGCCGCGCCACTTGCAACCATGACACCGACCTTTATGCGCTCCGTGCGGATGCCGGAGTAGCGCGCTGCCCCGGCATTGGCCCCGGTGGCGAGCACCCGCCTGCCGAGACCGGTGTAGGACAGGATCACGCTGCCGACCACCAGTACCCCGAACGACCAGAAGGCGAGGATCGGGACCGAGCCGACCGATCCCGAACCGAACCAGAACAGAAACCGATCGTCGGAGATCGAGATCGTGTTGGTATGCGTCACAATCTGGGCCAGACCTTGCATGACCCCCATCGAGCCGAGCGTCACCACGAACGACGGTATGCCGAAGAAAACCGTGGCCAGGCCATTCACCAGTCCCACCAAGGCCCCAAACGAAATCGCCACGGCGACGGCGAGCAGGAAGTGGACGTGCAGCGACAACAGGACCGCGGCGATCAGCGCCGAGACCGGAACGATCGAGGCGATGGACAGATCGATCTCGGCGGCGCACAGCACATAAACCGTCGCGACGGTCATCACGGTGGTGGTCGTGGAGATGCGGACGATCGCGAGCAGATTGGCCATCGTCAAAAATGCGGTATCGCGCAGTATCACCGAGAAGATCGCCAAAACGACCAGCGTCGCCCCGACCAGAATGGCCGGGCTCTGGCCGCGGGAGGCGCTCCACAACGCCCAGCCCAAGCGCCGGCCAGCCCGTAGCAACAGTTTCTTCTCGCGCGTGTCCGGCTGGCTCACTGGCGCGCTCTGTCCGGCTCTGCGTGGATCGCCGCCGAGAGGTAGTGTTCGCTGAACGCATGCCCGTCTTCGCTGGTGAAGGTGGCCCGGATGATCCCGTCCCGCAGGATCACGATGCGGTCGGAGATGGACGTGGTTTCCAGCAGGTCGGACGAGACCCACAGCACGGTCGCGCCCGCATCCGCCAAGCCGCGGACCCGCGTGATGATTTCGCGCGCCGCGGCGATATCCACGCCGAAGGTCGGCTCGTCGAACAGCAAGACCTGCGACCCGGCGGTCAAGGCTTTCGCCAGAACGACTTTTTGCTGATTGCCACCCGACAATTCCTGGACCGGCTGATGCATGCTGCTCACCCGGATCCCGAGTGTGTCGATCATCTGCCGCACCTGCCGGCGGCCTTCAGCACGCTTCAGGAATCCCAACGTGTCGATCAGACGTTTCAGCGCGACGAGGATGATGTTCTCGGCAACTGACTCGAGCAAGACGAGCCCGTGTGCCGCGCGATCCTGCGGAACGAGAAAGACACCGTGCGCAATCGCGTCGGCAGGAGAGTGGGGCCGGTACGGCCTGCCGAACAGGCGAAGCGCGCCGTCACTGGCGCGCAGGTCGCCGAAGAGAGCCCGCAGCAGGGTGGTGCGACCACTGCCCGCAGGCCCGACGATGCCGAGAACCTCGCCGGCGAAGGCCTCGACCGAAATGTCGCGCAGCTTTGTCCCGACGCGCAGATTGCGGACGGTCAGGGTCGGGACCTGGCTCGACCCGTGACGCGCCGGCGCGCGTCGGCGCGCATGCGCCTCCGGCAAGGAACGTCGCCCGAGCATCGCGGAGACGAGCGCAGCCATGTCCACCGACTTCGTCGCGCAGGACAGGACGACCTTTCCTTCACGCAGGCAGGTCACTTCGTCGCTGACAGCGAACACCTCCGAGAGGTGGTGCGTGATCAGCACGATACCCGTTCCTCGGGCGGCGATGGCGCGCAAGACCGCGAACAGCCTTTCGATCTCATCGCTGCCAAGGGGCGCCGTCGCCTCGTCGAGCACCAGAACCCGGTTGCCAAGGCGCAGCGCCTTGGCGATCTCGATCAACTCCTGCTCAATCGTGCTCATATCCGACACCCACAGTCGAAGTGTGGACGGCCGGATGCCGAGCTGCTCGAGCATGTCCTGGGTCTCGGTCCGCTGACGTCGCAGGTCGACACCGCCCAAGGCATTCTGGCGCTCGGCGTTGAGAAAGATGTTATCGATGCCCGTCATCGTCGCGATGAGGCTGCGTTCCTGCATCACCATCCCGAGCCCCAACGCGCGCGCTTCCGCAGGACGGGAATAGGTCAAGCTTCGACCGCCGATGCGCACTTCACCCGCGGTCGGCCTCTCGGCGCCCAGCGCGATCTTCATCAGGGTGGATTTGCCCGCGCCGTTGTGGCCGACAATTGCATGGATACTGCCGCGCCGGACCTTGAGGTTCACATCCTCCAGAACCCAATTCCGATCGAAGCGCTTGCCGACATGCGCCATTTCGAGAGCGCATGCGTGTTCGTCAGCCTCGGACACCGGGCTCGTTCCCTCGCAACGCTCTTGGCCAACTCATCTTGGCTCGGAAAAGCAGGCATTTCACTGGCAGGCTGTATCCGGGCATTTCATCTCCGGTCCGTGCATGAAATCCCAGGCAGCACTCATGTCGGAATTCGAAAAAACGGGGAAGGTCGGAACCAGAACGTACTGGTAGTTGCTTTTGCCGATCGACGAAAGCGCGGCCGTCAGCGCCATCACCCGTCCGGCGTCGTACACATCCTGGGCCATGTCCACGACGATAGGACCATTGTGTCTGAGTTGGTAGATCCCATCACCGCCCAGGTCCATGGTCACGATCTTGATCTTATCTTCGAGATGCAAGGCCCGGATTGCCGCAGCCTCGCCGAGTGCGGGCGGATCTTCCCAAGGGGCGAACAAGAGATTCACGTTCGGGTGCTGAGTCAGGAAAGCGGTCGTGAAAGCCTGCGGCGAGCTAAAGTTCGTGAAGCCGGACGCGGGATTCGATGGGTCCGGCTCGCCGTTGGTCACGATCTTGATGTTGGGGTATTTCTTCAATCCGTCGAGAAACCCATGCTCGCGCGCCTGAACCGGCGGCGAGTCGTTGATCCAGTGGATGTAGCCGAGCTCGGCGCCGTTTGGATACTGCTGGTGGACGGCATCAGCGAGTTGCAATCCGAGCCCGTAGAAATCGTAGCTGACCAGGGATTTGATCGGACCGTTCTGCCCGATCTCGAGTTTAGGCGATGCGACAGCCCATAGGCTGATGACAATGCCTTGATCCACGGCGGGCTTCAAAATCGCGCCGAGCTGCGCCGGGTTTGCGACGCCACCGGTGAGCAGAATGTTCGGCCGCAACGGCAGAATGGCGGCGAGCACGCCGCTCAATCCGTTGGGATTGAAGGCGTAGTTTCCAATCCGTAGCAGCCTGATGCCCAGGGCATCAAATACAATCTTGGCGCCGCTTTGCATGGCCAGGTTATATGGCGCGCTTGCCCAATCGATGTAGACCGCCGTCAGGTGCTGATCGCAAATCCGCTTGGCATCTTCAGGAGTCACCCTGACCTGGTCGTACCAGGTTACCGGTAGGTCCTTGGGCGCCCCCAGCATCGTCGCAGGCGTGTGGAAGCCTTGCTGCAGCAACGCTTCGATCATCGCCGGGCCGCCGATGGCACTTGGAACCGGTCTCGGATCGAGCGCCGCGGCATTGTACGTCCCGCACGGCGCCAGATTGGGGTCCACGGCCACGATCGAATTCTGGGCTGAGACGCCCGCAGGTAAAATCGTCGTCCCGAGAACGACCAACAGGATCGACCGGAATGTACGCAACTCGATATTGACGTGCTTTCTCTCTGTGCGTTCCATGCCCTTGATCCGCCCCAACACCAGTCTGAATTCTAATTCAGAATCGATCTTGACACCAGATTAGGCGACCTAGCATTCGACAGGAGCCTGGACCTGAGCTTCAACTGTATTCGTTCCCATTTTGTGCCAACGGACCCTTCCGAGAACGGAGTGGACTTCCACACTTGGCAGCTCATCAGGGGCGTCGTGCTCGCGACCCTGCTCGGTGGTCGGTAGCGACCAAAGCGATCTTCGGGCGCCTCAGCAATCGGCTCAGCAGAGTAGGAACGAAGCCGGCCAGCGGTTAGTTGAGAAGAATTTCAATATCCAACCCACGCTCACCATTCGGCCCGGCTGGCCACTCCGCGTGATCGTCGAGAAGGACCTCGTGGTCCAGCCCTACCGGCGTTGTATGAGGTCATCCCGGCCGACCGGGGTAAGCTCCGGCACGCCGAAGAAGATGCCTCGCGTACTAATGGTTCAAATTGGGCTTCAATATTGTGCCTCGGAGACCTCAGCCAAATGTGTGATGCCGTGACGCTCAGACTACAGTTAGAGGCCTCCAAGACCCATAAAAGCCCTTTCCTCAAGGGATAACCGGTTCCCTGGGTCGATCCCGACTGGGGCGTAACCCCAGCCTGCCAGTTATCGGCATAGGCTCCATATGTTGTCGTTAGCGGCCGTGGCTATCCGTACGGCAGCCGTGCCGCGGTGTATGTTCCGCGCCTATGCCAGCGCGCCAGCTCGATGGCGCAATGGTTCGGCTCTACAATCCGTGACATAAGCTGACAGAACCAGCATTCAGGCGATCGCTCGGCTATGCGAGCGCACAACGTTTGGCCTCGCGCGCCGCCTGACACGCGGTTCAAGGTCCGCGAAAGGTTGCCAAAGATGGTCATTGGCTCCTCCACGGAATTGCTGACGACGCGCGATCGTGATTTGAGATGAAGGCGAGCAGGTCGGCGTTGATCTGATCCTGGTGCGTGGCTGTGATGTCGTGAGGCGCGCCAGGGTAGTAGATGTCCTTGGCGCCCTTGATCAGCTTCGCCGACTTCCGCGCCGAATCCTTGACCGGGACGATCTGACCGTCTTCCCCGTGCAGAACCAGCGTCGGGACATCGAATTTCTGCAGATCCTGGGAAAAGTCCGTCTCGGAGAATGATTTGACGCTTTCGCAGGCGTTGAGCAGGCCGGCCTGCATGCTCCTGAGCCAGAACCCGTCGAGCGTGCCCTGCGAGACGTTCGTGCCCCCCCGGTTGGCGCCGCAAAATGCGACGGCCAGATCCTTGTAGTATTGCGACCAGTCCTTGACGAGGCCGGCCCGAATGCCGTCGAACACCTCGATCTGCAGTCCTTCCGGATTGGCCTCGGTCTTGAGCATGATCGGCGGGACAACCTTGGCGACCCGTTTGGTCCCGTGCCGTCCGATATAGCAAGCGACCTCGCCTCCTCCGGTCGAATGTCCGACCAATGTGGCGTCCTGAAGGTCCAGCGCCTCAATCACGGCTGCGAGATCGTCGGCATAGCCGTCCATGTCGTTGCCGTACGAGGCTTGGCTGGACCTGCCATGGCCGCGTCGGTCGTGCGCAACCACCCGGAAACCGTTCTGTGCGAGGAGGAGCATTTGGCCGTCCCAGGCGGTCCCGTGGACCAGCACGATGGTCGGCTTGATGTTGCCGGTCTGCGCCGACGCCAAGGTCTCCGGGCTCATCGCCCCAGCCAGCGCCGCTGCTTTGATTAGTTTGCCCATGGCGAGTCCCTTTCGGAAGATCGACGTCACCGCCGAAGTATGGATTCACCGTGATCAGACCCGCGCTGCCCCGCAAAATCCATTGGACGCAGGTATCGCCGATACTTTTGTACCGACGAGGACGGCGTGGGTGCGCCCGCCCTTGGCGCTGTCCTGCTGCAAGCGCCTCAGGCATCAGCCCCGAGGTCACGTGGCGGAGCCTCGGCGTTGCGTGAGATGCGTTTGACGCGGGAGCGTACCAAGGTATCGGCGATACCAACGTCCAATAGAGCCGACCGGCACTTACTGGCCTCATGGATTGATGCTGTCTCGACGCGAGCAGCTTTGACCAGGTTATGAGGAGTACAGATGTCACCAATATCTTCGGTGTCCACCCGCCGGGAAGTCCTCGCGGCATCCGCCGCAGGCGCCATTGCAATGATTACCTCGGTGAGTCTCGCCGGGGCCATTTCGACGAGTGGCGGATCTGCCGCCATCCGCCCGCTCCGTATCCACGTTGCGGAAGCGGATCTCGTCGACCTCAAGCAGCGTGTCAAAGCCACGCGCTGGCCCGAGCGCGAGACGGTGAACGACACCACCCAAGGCGTTGGGCTCGCGACGATGCGGGCGCTCGCGCATTATTGGCAGACCGAATACGACTGGCGCAAATGCGAGGCCTACCTGAACGGCTTGCCGCAGTTCGTTACCGAGATCGACGGGCTGGATATCCACTTCATCCACATTCGCTCGAAGCATGCGAACGCGCTGCCGGCCATCGTCACCCATGGATGGCCCGGCTCGATCATCGAGCAGTTGAAGATCATCGGTCCCCTGACCGATCCGACGGCCCACGGGGGCAGCGCCGCCGACGCCTTTGACCTTGTCATCCCCTCGCTGCCGGGACACGGCTTCTCAGGGAAGCCGACGGCGGCCGGCTGGGATCCAATCCGGATCGCGCGAGCCTGGGGCGAACTGATGACGCGCCTGGGGTACACGCGATATGTGGCGCAGGGCGGCGATTGGGGGAATGCCGTCACCGAGCAGATGGCGCTGCAGACGCTGCCGGGCCTGATCGGCATCCACACGAATATGCCCGCCACCTTGCCGGATAAGGTCTCGAGTGCGCTCGCGGCGGGCGGCCCTGCGCCCTCCGGTCTGTCGGCCGACGAACGCTATGCCTGGGATCAACTCGACTTCTTTTGGAAGCATGGGTTGGCCTACGCCCAGGAGATGGCGAATCGGCCGCAGACGCTGTACGCGCTGGCCGATTCACCTATCGGCCTCGCAGCCTGGATGCTCGACCACGATGCACGCAGCTACGACCTGATCGCCCGTGTCTTTGACGGAAAGTCCGAGGGTCTGTCCAAGGAAGACGTCGTCGACAACATCGCGCTCTACTGGCTGACCAACACTGCGGTCTCGTCGGCGCGCCTCTACTGGGAAAGCAAGCTGCCCTTCTTCGCGCCGAAAGGCGTGCCGCTCCCCACCGCCGTGAGTGCGTTCCCGGACGAGATCTACACGGCGCCGCGGAGCTGGACCGAGAAGGCCCATCCCAAGCTGATCCACTACAACCGGCTCCCGAAAGGCGGTCATTTCGCGGCCTGGGAACAGCCGCAGGTTTTCACCAACGAGCTCAGGGCCGCGTTCAGGTCGCTGCATAGCGCCTGACCCCTGCCAGTGCAGACCTGCCCGCGCCCCCAGCTCAGGGCGGGTCTGCGCGCCGGCACGCCCCCCGTAGGTGGGCTGCCGCTTCTCCTTCATGATGTCATCGTCAATGATCGTCACGCGCGGACGCTTTATTTTTGAAATCTCCGGCGAAAATCGGGGCCTTGCCTCCGCCCAACGACCGACGTTAACGGAAAAAACCCTTAGACCGATACCAAGGTGCTATGGATTTTCGGGATGGGAGCGGGCACCGTCCATTGCTGCGGCATTAGAACCCCACGGGCTTGGAGGGAGTTAGGTGGCTACGTCAGCGCAGCCTATGCTGCTTGAGGGCGCTCGACTGGATCGAGTGCCTAGCGTGTGTGTATCCTCATGCCATCAATAAAGAATCGCTTCGACCGCGACCATCGAGTGGTTCAGATGGCCGGTCTATGTCGTCATGGTCACCCTGGTAACCATTGGGATACTGACGGGATCAACGTCATATCAGCGCAGCGCCTTGACGAGTTGAAGCTTCGCACACTCCCGGCGCCGCCCCATGCGTCGGTGAGGTCGGCATCCTTGAGCAAAATCCTTTCTTCGCGCCGGCTCAAGAGTCTCTTCAAAGATTGTTTCAACGCCGCACCGATAAAAAGCGCTCTCGCAGCGACTGCAAGCTGATCATGAAGCCCGAGGTTCTCCTTTCTGAGAACAAATGGCTTCAGCGCTGCCTCAGCGGGTTTGATCTGATTATGCCGAGGAACTCTTTGGGCCGTTCTATACGACCAAAAGCAATGAAATGGGCATAGGTCACGGCCCAGGCTCTAAGGCCTGCTTTCTCCGTTCCCTCCCTGATTGTGGGGGTATCATGCCCCGCCAAAGTTTCGCGGATAGTACTGGAAATGCATAATGATACGACGAGCATATATCGCTGTAATCGACGATGATGAGTCCATTCGCGAGTCGCTTCCGGACCTAATCAGCTTGTTCGGCCATGAAGCCGAGGCATTCTCCTCGGCAGAAGAATTCCTGGCTTCGAAACTGATCGATCAAGCCAAATGCTTGGTCCTTGACATCGCAATGCCTGGTATGTCCGGGATCGAACTTCAACGCGAGCTGGCGCAACAGGGTCGGCAGATTCCGATCGTTTTCATTACAGCCCACGGAGATGAACAGGTCTGTGGGCGTCTGCGTCAGAGTGGGACAATCGAATGTCTCCTAAAACCGTTCACGGATACTGCGTTGCTTGATGCGTTCAAAGCTGTTCTCCGCTGACGGGTTGCGATCCTCGACCGCTGACGAACTGACTCTGCCTGACATAGAACCGTAGGAGTCGGTCCGCATCCCGCGAAATGCCGATCCTGATGCTGCCCGATTTCGCCGGGTTCGTGGTCATCGCATGCGAGCCATAGAGGGCCTTCCCGGCAAAGATCGAGCCCGTCGGCGAACGATCAATCCGCAAGGCCGTGGCGAGCCGTCCCGGTCCTCGCGCCAGATCGCGCAAGCGCTCGATGCCGCGATTGAGCCGCATGATCGGGATGCCTTCGAGCGGCTCGAGCGCCCGGATCAGGACGCCGGTTCCGATCCCTTGCATCTCGCTCGAGACATTCAGCATGGTGGACATGTCGTAGGCGAGATAGACATAGGCGTGGCCGCGTTCGAGAAACAGCGAACGTTTGCGCGGGGTCATCCCCCGGTAGCCATGTCCGGCGGCGTCGCCGACAACATAGGCCTCGGTCTCGACAATGCGGCCGCTGGCGACGCCTTCCGGCAACTCCAGCACCACCACCTTGCCAATGAGATAGCGGGCGAGAGCGGCCGTATCGTTCGGCAGCTCCGAGCGGGCGATTGGGCGGCGGATGACCATCCTTATGGCGGCCAGGTTTCAGGCTATCCGCTCGACCCATTGCGCGCGCGAAAGCCCCGGCTCGAACGGATCGGCGAAATACTGGGTCTCGCGGGCCACCTTGCCATCGAGGAACTCCATGATGCTCACGGTGTGGGAGGGCAGCCCGTCATAAGCCAGGAGATATTCGGTGACCCAGAGGTCGCCGGCGCCGATGATCCGCCGCACCGTGAAGCGCTTTCGGTTCGGCTGTGCGGCGCGAGACGACTGAATCTTCCGCCGCCCGCAGATACGCTCGCCTGATTGCGGATAGTCGAGCACCGCGTCCTCCCGATAAATCTGGTGCTCCTCCTCGAAATCATTCGCATCGGAGGCAGCCCAGTGGCGATCCAGAGCCGCTCATATCTCCCGGTCTTCCATATTAAATTTTCTTAACCTCCCCAGGCCAAAACCTCGCACAGCGACTAAAGCTGGTCACCTTGCCAGCCCGGTCTCGCGCACCGACAATCTTCGAATTCATTCCTGTTCGCGAAGTGTTTGAGCGCGCGTCTTTCCATAAGGATAGAAAAGCTCCTTACGACCCGTCTGCCACGCAGCCCTGAGTTCCGGCGTGGTGATGTCCCAGTCCGGCCGGCATTTCATGGTCACCGCTCGCATGTCCTGCCGCAGTTCCTCCACGGTGGGTCGCCCGAAAAACCAATACCCATTGTAGACCTTGTAGACGATAAGGCCCGGCTCCAAGACGATAACGTAAGGGATCATGGGGTTGTGCGCGGGATCCGTGTACTCGGCGATATCGAGGTCCTGCTGCACAACGCGCCGTGGGTCCGAGAGAAAAGGCCAATGGGCGCCCACGCCAGAACGATACTCGTTCGTCTCCAGAAGATTGTCTGTCGTAATGGTGACAAGCCGGCAATAACCCACTTCCATTTCACGATGGAGCTGGGCAAGCCCTTCAGCCTGCCGGCGGTCCCTGGGACAATACCCACCCCTACCGAGAACGAGGACCAGGGGATCCCCTCCCTGCAACTCGGAAAGCGTTCGCCGCGCGGCTGTATGATCCGAGAGCTCATAGTTCGGAAAAACAGACCCGGGAACAATATCGGACCGCATAATAGCCCTCACTGATTGCAAGTCATAAAACTCAAGCCGGTAACCTGATCGGCAGAGCTATACAAATGCAGGAGGGGTCTTAAATCTATTTATACGATGGTGTTGCCAATACCATTGGATGGCAATGGCGGTAGCAACGACGCGTAGCCTCTCAATCCTGACTCGATACCATGGTCTCGGCAATATCATCGTCCAATAGCGGCCGCCCGCAGCCGGCCCCAAAATCCTTGCGTTTTCACCGTGTCACCGCAGGAGGTTTGGATGAATGCGAAAACGAAAATGCCGCAGGTTCGACTCACTCGATCGTCATAACCTATTGGCGCGTGACGTTTGACAACCCCCCGCTGAATGTAATGGGGCCACAATTCCGTTCGGGAATTCGGCGAGGCATGACGGCCCTCGAGGCCGCCGATCAAGTCAGGGTGTTGGTCATCGAGAGTGCTGTCGAGGGGTTCTTCCTCAACCGCGGCCGCGATTTCCTCGCCAAGCTCGAGGACCTGACCAGCCTACCTCAAGGTCCTACGGGACTGGAGGGCTGACCCGACATACTCGTGCGCCTGACGCGCGCGCCAACTCGACGAGTTTGTCGATACGCTCGCGACCCGTATTGCGTCGTTCGACAAGTGGGCGATCGCGAACACTCCTTGTGAACGCCAGCTTACCGCCGGATGTCGAAATCGCGGCCGGTCGGGATGCATGCGGCATCGATCGTTCGGCCGGCCGCTCAGGAAAGGCTAAAGGCGTTTTTCAAGCAAGGGTTTCATAGCCCGGGAGACATGGAAGATGGCCTGGGATTCCATGTAGGGCAACTCGGTCGCTGACATTTAGACCTGGAACGATTCACTGCACTCCTCCTAAGAAAGGGCAAGAACATGGATTTGCTATCCTTCGCGAAAAATATTGCCGGCCGCATCGAGGCACCTGGACAGCCGCTCTTCCCGCTGATCTCCCAGGGGAGATTTTGTGCGATGGCAGGGGGAGCTCCGCTTACCAGCGAGGGTGAGGTGATTGGCGGCGTTGGGGTGAGTGCTGGCACGGTTGAAGAGGATGTGGCCATTCTCGAGGCGGCGCTCTGAGGATCCCCACACGTCCGTCTTGGTCGATGCAGGATTAGTCGAGTTGGAGCAAAAGGTGGTGGCCTTCGCGAGCGCACAGGCGGAGGACGATAAAGTCGCGTTAGTAGAGACATGGAGCGACCGTTGATCGCAGATATTGCTATCATTGCCTTGAAGCGTTTTTTCCCATCGCGCATTTCGATCTCCGTCACCAAAATCAACACCAAGGCATAATAGACGTTCGTGTTGTCCGGGGGCATGTTCTCTCAGGGCGCAGACGCGTTCTGTTAGGCGACAACGGCCATGAAGAAAACTGCCGCATCCGCTTCGTTCGCTGGATCTGAACTCGGCGAAGGGGCGCATGCCTGTGCTTTTTTCAACGGCGACGATGAGGCCTTTGGCGTGAGCGCCACAGAACAGAAGAAGCACTGTGCAAAAGCGAAGAAGCCCTCGTGACAAGCCAGCACAATTTCAAACTCATCGTCGATACCATTCCTGCGATGGCATGGTCAGCTCGGCCAGACGGCCCCACTGAGTTTCTGAACCAGCACTATCTAGACTACACCGGCCTCTCCGCCGAGCAGGCGAGGGGCTGTGGCTGGACGGCTGTGGTCCATACTGACGACCTGGATGGGCTGATCACCATATGGCAGACAATCATAGCCTCGGGTAAAGCCGGGGAAACCGAAGCGAGATTGCGCCGATTTGATGGAAGTTATCGGTGGTTTCTTAACCGCGCTAACCCGTTGCGGGATGAATCGGGCAACATCGTCAAATGGTATGGGGTGAACATTAACATCGATGAGCGGAAGCGGACTGAGGACAAGGCCGTCGAAGCTGAGGGCGAGCTACAACGGACGATCGACGGCATACCGGCGCTGGTTGCGGCCTATTACGCCGACGGCTCGCGAATTCCTATCAACAAGCGGGGGCGCGAGTTCACGGGGCTCTCTGCTGCGGATGTGACGAATGGTGGCTGGAGGGGCGCAATCCACCCAGAGGACATCGAACTCGAAGAGAGCAAATGGCGCGCATGTGTCACGACAGGAGAACCGTTCGAACATGAGTACCGAGTGCGAGCGGTCGATGGTACGTATCGCTGGCACATTGCCCGTCGCGTGCCGCTCCACGACGAAGCCGGTAAAGTGATCCGCTGGTGCGGTATGAGCCACGATATTGAGGGTCGGAAGCAGGCGGAAGCTTTCCTCGCGGGCGAAAAACAGCTGCTGGAGATGATCGCGTCAGGCAGTTTGCTCCGCGACGTGCTAAGCGCGCCCGGGGGCTACATTTACGTTTTCCGTACCCGAGTACTCCAAGTACCGATCATCGGCAGAGAATGTGAATCTAAGCACGGTGTTCGAGGTCGGCGATTCTCTAAGATCAGTGGGGGTTAGATGAAGCTTACGCATGCACTCGTGTCGGTGGTCGATGACGATAAATCGGTACGCGAGTCCTTACCAGATTTGTTGCAGGAGTTCGGCTTTAGCGTGAACACATTCTCTTCAGCGGAGGAGTTCCTCGCGTCTGACGCCGTCGATAAGACTAAGAGCCTCATTCTCGATGTTGCCATGCCTGATATGACGGGACCCGAGTTGCAAGTGGAGCTAGCGCGCCGCGGAAAGAGGATTCCGATCATCTATATCACCGCGCAAAGGGATAGCACGATCCGGCAGCGTCTCATCGAACAGGGGGCAGTGGAGTGTTTGTTCAAGCCATTCAGCGATCAGGTCCTTCAGGAAGCGCTTAGTTCGGCGCTCCGTGGTCCTTGAACCCGGTGGATTGTTAATGCCATCTTAGGAGGATAATTTGCGATGTACTCGTATCTAGCGGTTCAACTGGACGGTGGGGTAAAATCGTCATCCATGTCGCACGAAACACCTGTCGTGTTCATTGTAGACGACGACGTTTCGATACGCGAATCGTTGGAACTACTCATCTGCTCTGTGGGCTGGCGACCAGAGACGTTCGCTTCAGCAAAAGAATTTCTCGACCGGTCACGTCCGCTGGTTGCGAACTGTCTGATCCTGGACGTGAATCTTCCTGATCTGAGTGGGCTGGACCTGCAGAAGCTGATATCCGTCGAGCGTACCGACATGCCCATCATCTTCATAACCGGCTACGGCGACGTACCGATGACGGTTAAGGCGATGAAAGCTGGGGCTGTCGAGTTTCTGACCAAACCATTCGACGACGAGGAACTTTTGGGCGCGATCAAGCTGGCACTCGAAAGAAGTGAGACCGCACTTGCTCTGGACTCTGAGTTGCAGACCCTCAGGCATCGTCATGCATCGCTCAGCCGTCGCGAGCAGGAGGTCATGACGCTGGTCGTCTCTGGTCTCTTGAACAAGCAGGTCGGCTTTGAGCTTGGCATCAGCGAAATCACAGTCAAGGCACATCGTGGCCAGGCTATGCGCAAGATGCAGGCCCGCTCGCTGGCCGAACTGGTGAACATGGCGGCCCGACTCCGCATCGCTGAGTAGTGGCGGCCGATAGCACCGATGTCGCCGGCTGCTCCGGTCACGAGGATCGAGCCGCCATTTGCTAATATCATCTGCGTTGCAGCTGTGTTCGGACGATTTCGGTACCCTCGGATTTGGGAGAGCCAGCGACGAGAACGACGTCTCGATCGTCGCTGTCGCGCGTAGGGCGAACCGCGCTCGCCGCAGTAAGCGCCGCAGAGAGTTGCCCAGGCAGAAGACTAACCGCGCTCGGCGCTGCGGCAGTGGCAATCAGTTTGCGCCACTTGACCGAGTTTAGTCTTGCCCACACGATTTCCTCCAACGACTTCCAGTTCGATCGGATATTCACTACTCGTGTGTCTCCTTCTCCGTGGGTCGGCAGCGGCGCGTGGTTCGGGCGCGGCGGACCAGGCTCGAATGTCCACGGTCCGCCCTCGGGAGAGCGGACGCAAGACGGAGGCTTCCTCTCAGTTCTGGCGCAGTGGCCGGAACGCTGCCCTCAACTCGGCGGTGAGAAGCTCCGGCTGTTCCCAGGCCGCGAAGTGTCCGCCTTTGTCGAGTTTGTTGTAATGGATGAGATTCGGATAGGCCCGCTCCGCCCAGCTCCGTGGTGCCTGATAGAGCTCGTCGGGAAAGGCGCTCACGGCAACGGGAATGGTGATGTTCTTCGGGGCGAAAAAGGCAAGCTTGTTCTCCCAATACAGACGAGCCGAGGAAATCGCCGTGTTGGTGAGCCACGTTAGCGTGATGTTGTCGAGAACATCGTCTCGCGTTAGCCCTTCGGGCTGGCTATTGAAGGCGCGTGCGATAAGTTCGTAACTCAACGCGTCGTGGTCGAGGAACCAGGCGGCGAGTCCCACAGGTGAATCCGCAATCGCGTATAGCGTCTGTGGGCGGTTCCCCATTTCCTGGGCGTAAGCCAAGCCTTTCGTGAAGAAAAACGCCAGCTGCTCGAACGCATGGCTTTCGTCGGCCGCGAGGCCGGGCGGCGGGCCGTCGCCGGAATGGAGTGCCTTCGAAATTTCCTTCGGTACGGCGGCAGGCATGTTGGTGTGGATGCCGAGCAATTCCGAGGGCGTCTGCACGCCCATCTGCTCTGTGACGAGTGCACCCCAATCGCCGCCTTGCGCCACGAATTGCGTGTAGCCGAGGCGCTTCATCAGCACGGTCCATGCCCCCGCGATGCGGGTGGGGTCCCAACCGGTGGTGGTCGGCTTGCCCGAAAAGCCGTACCCTGGCATCGACGGGATCACGACATGGAAGGCGTCCGACGCGCTGCCGCCATGTGCGGTGGGATTAGTGAGTGGATCGACGATCTTCAGCTGCTCGACGATCGATCCAGGCCAGCCGTGCGTGACGATGATCGGCAGCGCATTTTCATGCTTCGAACGCACGTGAATGAAGTGAATATCCAGCCCGTCGATCTCGGTCAGGAAGTTCGGCAAGGCGGCCAACTGCGCCTCGCACCTCCTCCAGTCGTAATCTGTCGCCCAATAGCGCGCCAGTTTCTGAATGGTCGCGAGCTGTACACCCTGAGAGTCATCCGTGACGGTTTCCCGTTCGGGCCACCGGGTAGCGTCGACTCGCCGGCGAAGCTCGGTGATCGCGTCCGGCGTGAAGCTGACGGCGAAGGGGCGGATGGAATCGCCAGCGCCCGCAGCGCTCAGCGTCGCTGGGATCAGGCTGAGCGCTCCGACCACGGCCGTGGCTGCAATCAGTTCGCGCCGTGTAGTCGATAGAGATGTTGCTGGCATGACGTTCTCCGCTATTTTCAGATCTTTGAATGCGAACACCAAGCTCTACCTTCATGCGTAGACAATCGATTGGACGATGGTATTGACGATACTTTTGCATTGGTTTGCATGATTAGCGATTAACCCCATTCGGGCCCGATAAGGAGCCGTGCACGAAGAAGAATAGAACCCTTCGCGCACGGCGGGGGTCGAACTCGCGACGAAACCGCTTGATTTGCTCTTTGTCGACGACAATTCGCCCAGGCTTGGCCTACGGTGGACGTCTTCAGGTACCTCTCGAATACAACTTCCCGCTACGATCTGGCTTCTCGTCGCTAAACCGACGCCAAAGTATTGAGGATACCTTCGTCCAATAGATTTGCCTGCTCGCTTGATCGATTCTGGGCATTGCATCCGACTAGCCAGATGTGCGGAGTGACAGGAAATCGCGTCATGAAAACACCTCGCCGGCCGGTAGTCTCGCCTTCGCCGGTCAGCTTATTGAGACTCCCGAAGAAGTTTCCCGATGGAGAGAGGACATGATAGAAGAACGGCCATCGCGGTCTCGAAGCATCGACGAGGACACTCCTGCGGTGGCGGGTACTGATCCGCGAATTTTGCTCGCCTCGATCGTCCACGATTTCAACAATCTCCTCACCCCGATCATCACGATCATGGAGGAACTGCAACGTCTGAAGGCAGGCTCCCCGAGGCAGCTCAGACGCATAGATGGAGCGATATTCTGCGGCTTCCGCGCCAAAACACTGGCACGACAACTGCTCGATTTTGCGAACCCTCGGGAACTCCAGCTAGCGGCGGTGGATATCAGCCAGCTTCTAGAAACCCTGGAGCCGGTCCTAGCGAGCGTGTTGCCTACCGGTATCATCATTCGGTTCGATATTGCCAACGATCTTCCGCCGGCCTTGATCGACCGGCAGCTAATAGAGCGGACGTTGCTCAATCTGGTGCTCAACGCCCGCGATGCGATGCCGGACGGCGGGGAGGTCGTCGTAGCCGCCGCCATGGCTCGACAGCCTGGTAACCGCACCGCGACGCGCGAACCGATGGTCCGTCTCTCGGTTGCCGATACCGGTATCGGCATGAACCTGGCGACGCTGCGAAGTGCGGGGATGCCCTACTTTTCGACGAAAACTAACGGTACAGGGCTCGGCCTCGCGATGGTGAGCCAACTGATGGAAAGACAAGGCGGTGGGCTGTCGGTCACAAGCACGCCATACCACGGCACTGCGATTGACCTATGGCTGCGTGTAGTGCCCAGCGCCGCAGCGAGCTGTGGCCTGAAAAAGTCGAGAACTAGGTGCTAGCGGTCGCCTCACGCGCCTCGCACCGCAAGATCGTGATGGCGGTGAGGCGCAAGCTGGCGCCGATCATAGCGGGGGCGTTATTCTGCATGCGAGTCGGCCGCCTGCTGGAGCGAAAAACGCACTGGTTTTGCCCTGTGAACGACGGTCCCCGACGGGCCGTGAGAAAGATGCACTGCGACGGCTCCGCCTCAACGCAGCGAGCACGGAGATCTGCTCGTCAGGCGCGCACTGGTCGCTTCCGGGCGCCGTATTCGCTAACGACTCTGCTGCATCGCACCGATCACAGTTGGTATAAGCTCCGAGACCGTTGGATGGATCGGCACGGCCCATTGAAGGTCTCGATATGGCGTGCCCACGTTGATGGCGTCGAGTATACCGTGGATTGCCTCGTCGCCGCCCGGCCCGAGGATAGCGCCGCCGAGGATCTTACCCGTTTCTGCATTGGCGACGACCTTCATGAATCCGAGCGTCTCGCCCTTCTCAATAGCGCGGCCGACACGCGTCATTGGCCGCGAGCCGATCAGGACGGGTAGACCGGCCTTCCGCCCTTCCGCCTCGGTCATCCCGGCGCGTCCCAGCGGCGGGTCGATGTAGAGCGCATAGCCGGGCACGCGGTCACTGACTTTGCGGCTTTCCCCGTCGAGCAGATTGGCGGCAACGATTTCGAAGTCGTTGTAGGCCGTGTGGGTGGTGGGTGAAGGCACCGCGGCCGTTGCATTCGCCGAGCGCGAAGACACCCTCGACATTAGTCGCGAGACGGTCGTCGACGGTAATGTAGCCGCGGGCGTCCCGTGCGATTTCTGCCAGGTCCAAACCCAGATCATCGGTGTTGGGGCGGCGTCCGACAGCGAGTAGCACGTGGCTGCCGACCACGTCGCGAGGGTCGCGCGCGCAGTTAAGGCCGACACGGATTTGATCGCCGTGTGGCTCAAAGCGGATGCATTCGGCGTCAAGCCTAATTGCAATACCTTCACGCTCGAGAATGTCCTTAATCGATGCGGAAACATCTTCATCCTCGCGCGAGACCAGCCGAGGTCCCTTCTCCACGACGGTCACTTCGGCCCCGAAGCGGCGGAACATCTGTGCGAATTCGAGCCCGACATAGCTGCCACCGACCACGATGAGGTGGCGAGGCGCCTGGTCGAGCGTGACCATGTCGGTGTTGTCCAGGACCTTGACTTGGTCGATTCCGGGCATATCGGGTCTTGCCGCCCGGCCGCCGACATTGATGAAGATACTCGGCGCCGAGAGTAATTCGCCGCCAACCTCGATCTTGTGCGGGCCGACGAACCGGGCATGACCGCGGAGCACGGTGCAGTTCTCCATGCCGGTCAGCCATCTCTCGAGGCCCGAACGCGCGTCGAGCGTTACCTTGGCCGCGCGCGCGTGTACCTTCTTCATGTCAACTGCGATCCCGCCACCGACCGAGACGCCGAAGTCGCCCGCGCGCCGGGCGAAATGCGCGGCACAGGCGCTGGCGACCATGGCCTTCGTGGGCATGCAGCCGGTGTTGACGCAGGTTCCGCCGACGAACTTGCGTTCGATCAGCGCGACCTTCATGCCGGCCGCTGTGAAGCGCCCGACGAGTGAGGGTCCCGCCTGCCCGGCGCCGATGATGATCGCGTCGAAGCTACGGTTCATGACGCGGCCCCGTTGATTAGAGCTGCTGCTGTCGCCATGATACGAACCGTTTTCACGAGAACCTCCATTCGTCGCTCAGATGGAATGCGGGGTTGATCAGGAGTGCCGATTGAATGGATCCAGGCGGCCGCAAGGGCGCCCGCACGGAAACCATTCGCAATTCGGTTATAGGCACACAGATAGACCGATATCCGCAGCAAATCTATTGCACGATGGTGTTGCCAATACTTTTGGTTCGGCCCCCGTGCTGAGTACGCGCTGCGATAATGCCGACGCGGAAGCTGTCTTCGTGGCGGCCGCTTGCGATCAGGACTGGGGTTGATGTGGCGCTAGTCGCGCACACTGATGCCAAAGTATTGGCGACACCATCGGGCAATAGATTCGTCTCCACACTTGTACGAATGTGTACGTGCCATTCGTCTGTGCAGACGTGCTTAGTGGAAAGCGCCCTGCCAATGCATGGCGTGTCAATCGTTTGTGTAGCGCCGTTCGCGCCAAGGGTCGCCATAGCGATGGTAGCCGCGCAATTCCCAGAAACCGAGTTCATCGCGGTCGGTGAACTGCAGCGCATTCACCCATTTCGCGATTTCCAGAAATAGAGGTGCGGCACCAACAGCCGGCGGTCCGCCATGCTCGGCCGCAAGGGGTCATCCGGCCCGCGTGTGAGTACGACGCTTGGTTTGCAGACGAGCGCAACGACTACACAGTTCACTTTGAGGCCAATATAGTTCGGGCGTCCTGCTCGTCCGCGTCATGCCATTTCCCATTCAAACAGGTCGCTGCAAGACAGCTTGGTCCACGGGCATCTGTCGCAGGCGCTTACCCGTAGCCGCGAAGATCGCATTGCTCACGGCAGGAACGATGCAGGAAGTCCCGGCCTCGCCCATTCCGCCCGGGGCCTCGGAACTCTGGACGATGTGCACCTCGACAGCTGGCGCCTGGTCCATCCGCAGAATCTGGTAGGTGTCGAAGTTCGTCTGCTTGACTCGGCCGTCCTTCAGCGTGATCTCACCATGGAGCGCGGCGGTGGTTCCGAACATGACTGCACTCTGGATCTGCGCCTGGACAGTGTCGGGATTGACGACGATGCCGCAATCGACTGCGCAGACGACGCGCCGAACGCGAACGGTGCCGTCTTTCGCCACTTCAACTTCGGCAACCTGCGCCATATAGCTCCCAAACGCGTTCTGGATTGAGACACCGCGGCCGACCCATTGGGGGAGCTCTTGTCCCCAACCGGCTTTGTCGGCGGCGAGCTCGAGGACAGCCTTGGCTCGGGGCGATTTACCGAGGAGCGCGAGCCGGTAGGCAACCGGATCCTGCTCGGCCGCCACCGCCAGTTCGTCCATGAAACTTTCAGTCACAAAGACATTGTGTGACGGGCCGACGCTACGCCAGAAGGCAGTCGGAATGCCGGGCGGTTCCACCCGCACGTATTCAACATTCAGATTCGGAAGGTCGTAGACAAGGTTGATGGCGCCCTCGGTCGTGTCGGGGTCGAGACCGTTGTTGAACGCGGGCGGTAGCCACCTTGCTATGATGGAGGATCCGGCAAAACGATTGTTCCAGGCGACAGGCATCCCCTTTGTGTCGAGACCGGCCGAGACCCGGTCGAAGAACATGGGACGATACATGTCATGCTGAATATCCTCCTCGCGGGTCCACACGACCTTGACCGGCCCGTCTACATGCTTCGCAATCTCGACGGCGCGAATGACACCGTCTGCCTCGAGCCTTCGCCCGAAACCACCGCCAATCAGATGATTGTGCACGACGACCTTGTCCAACGACAAACCAGCGGTCTCCGCCGCGGCCGCCTGGGCGCGTGCGAGCGCTTGGTTTCCAACCCAGATTTCGCAGCCGTCCTCACGCAAATGAACCGTGCAGTTCATCGGTTCCATCGACGCGTGCGCAAGAAACGGAACCCGGTAGGTCGCTTCGACCTTGGTGACGGCGTCCGCCATCGCACGCTCGATATTCCCGATGCTCTGCGCAACTGCGCCCGGATTGAGCGTTGCCCGTTCGAGCTCGCCGAGGATCGTGCCCGTGTCGAGTTTGGCGTGTGGACCGTCGTCCCATTCAATCACCAGGGCCTCTAGCCCTTTTTTGGCAGCTCCCATGTGATCGGCCACGACGGCCACAGCGTCGTGAAGCCGTACAATCTGGCGCACGCCATTGACGGCTCTGGCAGCCGCATCGTCGACGCGCTTGACGCGACCGCCAAACACCGGCGACTGGGCAAGCGTCGCGATCTTCACGCCTGGCGGGCGTGCGTCGATACCGTAGACCGCCGTCCCATTGACCTTCGCCGGCGTGTCGAGACGTTTCGCCGGGGTGCCAATGAGCGTGAAATCCTGCAGTCGTTTGAGCTCGACGCTTGCGGGAACCGGCATCCGAGCCGCATCGGCGGCAAGTTCGCCGTACCCGATACGTTGGCCCGTGGTCGCATGAACAACTTCTCCGCGTTCGGCGCGGCAGGCCCCCGGATCGACTTTCCAGCGTTTCGCGGCAGCGGCCACCAGCATGATCCGCGCGGTCGCACCGGCATGGCGCAGCGGCTCCCATGCTCCTCGGATCGCGTTCGAATTGCCGGTCGCCTGCACGCCCAGCAAGGGGTTTGCGTATAGCTTTTCATCGGGCGGAGCGTGCTGCAGCTGCACTTGTTTGAGGTCCACCTCCAGCTCTTCAGCGATCAGCATCGGGATCGCCGTGTAGGTGCCTTGACCCATTTCGACGTAAGGCATGATCAGGACGATCTTGCCGTCACTGCCGATGCGGACGAACGCGTTTGGCGCAAAGATATCGTCGGTGCTCGCTTCGGCTCCGTCAGCCGGGAACGGCAGGCTGAGACTGAGCAGCAGGCCGCCGCTGGCAGCCACACCAGCCTGCAGAAAGGACCGCCGGGAGAGAGCGTTCGCCGCTGGCAGTTGATGCCGGTCGGAAGTTCGGGTCGCCTGTTGGTCGATTCTCATGATTGCCTCCCTCTCAGCTCGCCGCAGCCTGCTTGATGGCCTCGCGAATGCGGGCATAAGTCCCGCAGCGGCAAATGTTACCCGACATCGCGTTGTCGATGTCAGCATCCGTCGGATTGGGGTTGGTGGCGAGGAGTTCCGCCGCGGACATGATCTGTCCCGACTGGCAGTAGCCGCACTGAACGACCTCCCGATCTAGCCAGGCCTTCTGGATCTTGGCGCCCACCGTCGTCGCACCTATCGTCTCGATCGTGACAATTTCGGACGGGCCGATGCTGTCGACAGGCGTAACGCAGGAACGCGTCGCGACGCCGTCGACATGCACCGTGCAGGCGCCGCAGAGCGCCAAGCCACATCCGAATTTCGTGCCCGTCATGCCAAGCACGTCACGCAGCACCCACAAAAGAGGAGTATCGTTGTCGACATCTACGCTATGCGTCTGACCATTGACTTTAATGGAAAAGGCCATGGTGTATCTCCCTTTGACCATCGTGGTCGGCAACGCTACCGCAGGATGGAGCCGCGTCCATTGCACGATGGTATCGCCGATACCTTGGGATTGGTGGGTGCAACGTGCGCGAATGCCGACTGTCTCGGCGCCGGTAGCTGAGGCTCTCTCACCAGGGACCGTGTCCGGATCGCCGTCAAATGCCATCAACATCGATCACCGCCTGAGCGAAGGCGTGTGGCGCTTCTTGCGGCAAATTGTGACCGATATTGCCTGCGATCATCCGGTGCTGATACTTGCCCACGAACTTCTTTGCATATGCACTGGGATCTGGATGCGGCGCGCCGTTGACGTCGCCCTCGAGTGTGATCGTGGGCACGCTGATGAGAGGACCTTGAGCGAGCCGCTGCTCCAGCTCATCGTACTGCTGCTCGCCTCCAGCCAGCCCGAGTCGCCAGCGGTAATTGTGGATCACGATCGCCACATGATCAGGATTGTCGAAGGCCGCAGCGCTGCGCTCGAAGGTGGCGTCGTCGAAGCTCCATAAGGGCGAAGCGAGCTGCCAGATCAGCCTGGCAAAATCGTTCCTGTATTTCTCGTAGCCGTCACGGCCGCGGTCCGTGGCGAAATAGTATTGGTACCACCACTGCAGCTCGGTCTTCGGCGGCAGCGGCACCATGCCGAGCTGCTGATTCCCGATGAGATAGCCGCTCACCGAGACCATCGCCTTGCAGCGTTCCGGCCAGAAAGCGGCGACGATATTTGCCGTGCGGGCGCCCCAGTCGCAGCCGGCGACAATAGCTCTTTCGATGCCCAGCGCATCCATCAGGGCGATCGTGTCTGCAGCGAACGCCGACTGCTGACCGTTGCGCATCGTGTCGTCCGACAGGAAACGCGTGGTGCCGTATCCACGCAGGTAGGGCACGATCACACGATGTCGCTTCGCTGCAAGCAGGGGTGCGACGTCGATGAAGGTGTGGATGTCGTACGGCCAGCCATGAAGCAAAATGACAGGCGCGCCGTCGGCAGGCCCCAGCTCGGCATATCCGACGTCCAGCACGCCTGCATTGATCTGTTTGAGCGATCCGAACGAGTTCGGCCCCCCGCCCGAGGTGGGCGCGTTGGCCTGGATTGTAACCCCAGCGGGGTCCTCTGCCCGCGCATTTGCGGTGAGTTCCGCGGCTGCAACTGCCATTGCCGCGGCGCCCACCAAGAGGCGGCGACGATGAATCTTCTCGGGATTCTTGATCTTGTCCATGACAGGCCTTTCCTCTCGCGGTGATTGTGCACGCAGCGACACGGCGTCGGCCAGTATCTCAAGCCGCCGCAGCTTCGCTCCGCGTGAATTCAGCAGCGTGCAGTTGTACGAAGTCGTACATGCTCGTCGGCGTCTTGCCGGTGAGCTTGAACAGGTCGTCCGTCATGCGGTCATAGCGTCCCTGCACGTGCAGCTCGGCCATCGCGACGAGGTGGTTGACGAGGTGCGCCGGCACTCCAAGCTCTCGCATACTGTCCGTCCACGCGGAGAGCGGTACGTTGCGATAGCCGATCGTTCGGCCGAGAACCTCGGAGAAGACCCGCGCGTAATGGTCCAGATCGGCCGACTCAAATCCGGTCAGATTATAGACATGACCTATGTGGGAGGCAGGGTCGACGAGGATCACGCAAACCGCGCGCGCCACATCAACAGCCGAGATAGGCGATGTCCTGCTGTTTCCCAGCGGCAGCGCCAGTTCGTCGTTGTCTCGGACGCCAGCCGCGGCGAGACGCAGGAAAAAGCTTTCGAGGAAGACCGTCGGCCGCACAGTGACGACCGGCAGACCCGACCAGGCAAATGACTGTTCCGCAAGCCAGTGCAGCTTGTGCTGCGGGCTGTCAGTGGTCTCGGTGATGCTCATCTGCGTTACCGTCATCTGCGACATGTTCACGAATGCCTCGACACCATGGTGGCGCGCCACCGCGGCGAGGTTCACAGTCGCTTCGAGATAAGCCGCCGAGACTGACATTCCGAAATAGATGCGCGCGCAACCTTCCACGGCACGGTGAACCGAGACAAGATCGGTCAGATCGCCCTGCACGACCTCGGCCCCGAGCATTCGCAAGGCCTCAGCCCTTGCATCTTCCCGCCGCACCAGGGCGCGCACGTTATGCCCCTTGGCGAGGAGCATTGCGGTGAGATGGCGGCCGATAGCACCGATGTCACCCGCTGCTCCAGTCACGAGGATCGAACCGCCATTTGCTGATGTCATCGTCATTCTCATTCCGTTCAGCGGGAGGCGGAGCGGCAAGCCGTTCTGCGGTTGATCTCATCCCGATTGACGAAGCGAGCGGAACGCGGCCCTGATCTCGGCGGAAAAGAGTTCGGGCTGCTCCCAGGCAGCGAAGTGGCCGCCCTTGTCGACCTCGTTCCAGTAGATGAGGTTGCCGAAACTCTGCTCGCCCCACCGCCGAGGCGCGCGGTAGATCTCGGCTGGGAACACGCTAACCGCGACCGGGACAGCCGGGATGTCGAACGCGTTGAACGGGCCGCCGCCTGCCCGGGCGCCTTCCCAGTAGGACCGAGACGATGATGTCCCGGTATTGGTCAGCCAGTAGAGAGAGATGGCGTCCAACATCTCGTCGTACGTCAGGACTTTCTCTGGTTCTCCGCCGCTGTCGGTCCACTCCGCGAATTTGTCGTAGTAATATGCCGCCATGGCGACCGGCGAATCCGCGAGGGCGTAGCCTATCGTCTGCGGGCTCTGATTCATCATCGCCGCGTAGCCGAAGCCGTCGCGGTAGAAATGCAGGAGCCGGTCGTAGGCTACCATCTCGCTCTCCGAGAAATCCGCGGGTACGGCATCGAAATTGCGTAGGTGCCGGAGGACGTCCGGCGGCACAGTGCCGGGCATATTGACGTGGATGCCGAGGAGACCCTCCGGCGCTTGCACCGCGAGCAGCTCAGAGATGATCGCGCCCCAGTCGCCTCCTTGGGAGACGTACTGCTGGTAGCCAAGCCGGAGCATCAGCTCGTGGAACGCGCTCGCCATCCGAGCTGGGCTCCAGCCGGTCGTCTTTGGATGGCCAGAGAAGCCGTAGCCAGGCATTGTGGGAAGGACGAGGTGAAAGGCATCCTCGGCGCTACCGCCATGGGCCGTGGGATTGGTGAGTGGATCGATGACCTTGAGCAGCTCGATAATGGAGCCCGGCCAACCGTGCGTCATAAGCAGCGGCATGGCGTTGTTATGGGGCGAACGGATGTGAGCGAATTGGATTTCCAACCCGTCGAGCTCGGTGATGAACTGGGGGATCTGGTTGAGCTTCGCTTCGACCTTGTGCCAGTCGTAGAGGGTACCCCAGTACTCTACGAGCGGCTTGAGCTTCGCCAATTGGACACCTTGGGTACGGTCACTGACGGTTTCCATGTCGGGCCACCGTGTCGCCGCGATGCGCCTGCGAAGATCTACGAGCGCCTCTTCGGAGACACTGATGCGGAAGGGACGGATTGAATTGTCAGCGGCCTCTGCGCGAAGCATTGATGGCATCAGGCTGAGGGTCCCGGCTGCGGCCGTGGCGGCAAGCAGATCGCGGCGCGTGGGCGATAGTGATGTTGCAGACATGGACAACCTCCTCTGTGTTCCCATCTGTCGAATACGATACTCAAATCGGCTGTTACGCAGAGCAAATCTATTGCACGATGGTATCGCCAATATCTTTGGGTTGATGGGCGCGGCAAGCAGGGGTGTCTGGTGATCGACCGAAGGAACGCACGATTGCAGTCTCCAACCGTCGGGGCTGAAAGGAGCAGCTTGCAATCGTGCGCAGTCACCTATTGAAGCCGCCGCAACGGCTGCTTAAAGAGGTAGCGGCTTGCCCGACTGCTCCGCCACCATGTATTCGGCGTACCAATCCGGCCAGTTATCATCTCGCTGGCCGCCGTTCCGCTTCTCGTGCTCGCCGTGAGTGGCCGACGCACGCCGCAAGGCGCCCGCCAGATCCGATGCCGAGGCGAAGCTCGTCGTGTTCGAGTCAATCCGGCCCGGGAATCGGGTGGTGACTTCCTGGAGCAGCCATTCATTGCCATCCGGGTCGCGGAACGTGGCATAGGTAAAATAACTGCGCCGTTCCGGGTCCGGGCCGGGTACGGCCGGTTTTCCCGGACCGGCACGGTGGAACACTTCACTCACTTCGACACCACGACCTAAGAGCTCGGCACGAGCCGCCACGATGTCCGACACAACGAGATAGAGTCGATTTGCCGATCCTGGCGCCGCGGACGGCGTCTCCTTACCGAATTGGATCGAGGCGGGAGAGCCGGGAGGTGTGAATTGTACGCCCCGAAATTCGTCCCCGACGACGAAGTCTCCGTCGAGCCGCCAGCCCAAGTCACCATAAAAGCGCTTGGCCCGATCGACGTCCGATACAGAGATGACGACGACCTCGAGCTTCAGGTCGACCGTTCCTGCGGAGTGTGCGACGGCTCTTTTGGACAGAGTCTGGTTCATGATGGTCTCCTTTATTCTCCTCTAGTGTTGTTTTGCTGCGCTCTACTTTCGGCTAACCAGCGGGCCGTCTCAATGGGCGGATGGAGCCGCTAGCACCCGCCGCCCGCCGCGTTCCCGGGAGCAGGTTGAGAGCGCCCACAGCGGCTGTGGCGGCAAGTAGTTCGCGCCGTGTGGGCGAGATCGGTAATGCTGACATGATATGCTCCTCGGCCTAATTGATCCGTTTGGATGCGACTTACACATCGACTGTTAGCCGAGGCAAATCTATTGCACGATGGTGTCGGAATACCTTCGTATTGATAGCAGCTAGATAACACTGCACGTCTGAAAACCGACAAAGATACAATGGGACGGTCCGCATTTCGTGGCGCAGCTTAGCACCCGCGAACGGATGGCAATGGAGATCCATCTCGGTCGGGGGGCGGAGGTGTTGCCGACCATCGCGTGGACCGCGGGCTTGACCGGCAGATCTACTTTGTCAACCGAGCCCAGCCCGAATATACGGCTTTCGGCTCGACGAAGCTCATGGCTGCAGTGAAGCTACTCAATCGGGAAACTTGCTGCGGCTGCTCGAATGCTGGCGATCGATCCTGCGTCCGGCGAGCCCGGCGACGCGCGACGATTCGGAGATCACAAATGTGCGCGACTTCCAGGGCCTCACACTATGCCGACGGAGCGTATGGGTGCCTAACGCGAATTGAAATATTGAGCCCCGTGGGGGCGTTGGGCAAGCCCAGAGCATGCCGTCGTGGGCTTGAACGGCAGATCGGAAGGACAGGGCCATTCCTATCCTCTGAGATTTGGCGGTAGAGAGCGGATCGAATACTCTCTGCGCAGGTCCTGCGCGTCGATCCTCATGCCTCTGTTCAGCTGCCAAAATCACTATCATCGCGAAGATTGGAACTGACGGCGAGATCACGTGTCCATCAAGCCGCATCGGGGCAGCGTAATGCGCAAGATGGAAGCGAAAACTCTTCCCGACCTAGTGAACATTGCCGCGAGGCTCGGCCTCGCGCGCTGACTCCCGCATGTCGCGGGCCTAAGTCCGCTCAGTAGCCCATCCTTCCGCGGCGATCCTAACGCGGTTTAGCGCCCAGCCACAGTTGCGGAGTCCGATCCACCCCGAATAGCTCGACACTAATCCACTAATCCCAAGGTATCGATAACACCTTCGTACTATCGATTTCGCACCCTTCCTCCTGCATTCTGTCTATTGCGTTGTGAAGAACTGGGTACAAGGAAGTCGAAAAGGTGAATTACTGTGGGTGACGAACGGAAAGTAGCAGTCGTTACCGGCGCGTCGCGCGGTATTGGCGCTGCACTTGCAAGGGCGTACCGGGATCGGAACTACCGTGTGGTCGCCACAGCACGTTCGATGGAGTCGTCGGGCGACGATGACATCCTGGTCGTACCCGGTGACATCTCCGATCCCAAGACGGCCGAGCGCGTTATCGCCACAGGAGTGGATCGGTTCGGACGGATAGACACGCTCATCAACAACGCGGGCATCTTTATCTCCAAGCCGTTCAACCTCTACACCGAGGAGGACTTCATGGCGGTCCTTGGTGTCAACATCGCTGGTTTCTTTCACATCACGCAACTCGCCGCTCGCGAAATGGAAAAGAAGTGCAGAGGCCATATCGTGCAGGTCACAACGAGTCTGGTCGCACATCCAAATACGGCCGTGCCAGCGGCGCTCGTTGCGTTGACTAAGGGCGGCTTGAACGCCGCGACCAGATCGCTTGCCATCGAGTATGCAAGCCGCGGGATCCGGGTGAACGCGGTCTCGCCCGGTGTCATCAAGACGACTATCCATCCGGTCCAGACGCACGAAGCGCTTGGCGCCCTTCACCCCGTCGGACGCATGGGCGAAATCGCCGATGTTGTGGAGGCAATTCTCTACCTGGAATCGGCTGCCTTCGTGACCGGAGAGATCCTGCACGTAGATGGCGGCCAAAGTGCCGGCCATTAAGGAAATTCGTATTTAGCATCCAATTCGC
Source organism: Mesorhizobium sp. M0808 (assembly GCF_040320025.1). Lineage (NCBI taxonomy): Bacteria > Pseudomonadati > Pseudomonadota > Alphaproteobacteria > Hyphomicrobiales > Phyllobacteriaceae > Mesorhizobium > Mesorhizobium sp. M0808. Next base: position 35,823 of record NZ_JAMYOX010000012.1, on the reverse strand, counting down.
CGAGGAAACAACATGCCTATTGTTACCATTCAAGTGACCCGCGAGGGCACCAAGTCAGGAACAACGTCGGTCACTGCGGAGGAGAAGGCGGCCCTAATCAAGGGCGCGAGCCAGCTCCTGCGCGATGTCCTTAACAAGTCTCTAGACTCGACTTTTGTCATCATCGAGGAGGTCGACACAGACAACTGGGGCTGGGGCGGCTTGCCTACACTCGACTACCGGCGCATGCGCGCAGCGACAGGAAGCTGACCCATGCCTATCGAAATTGACGACGTTGCTGGTGGATCCGACGTGCAAAAAGCCAGATCCCCGCGCTCAACTAGCTGGAATCAAGCGATGAAGGGGTCCAATATCAATAAGCTAGCAATACTGTTCGCCGCAACGTCAGTAGCTTGCTTCTCTACCCAGACACTCGCACAAACCTCGAAGCCATCGGGTGGCGCCCACGCGCATGTTCTAGCAGCTGAGAACAAGCAGACGGAGAATATCCGCTTGACCCGCAAGAGTGCGGCGTACTGGGAGGTCACCTTCGACAACCCGCCCCTCAACATAATCGGCCCTGCGGAGGTTCGGGAACTAGTTAACATCCTGGACCAGGTTGAAGCGGACCCGAACGTTAAGGTTGTCGTAATTGACAGCGCGGTCCCAGGCTATTTCATCGCGCACTATGACCTGTTGAAGCCCCTTGAAGATTCCACGGGGATGAAGCCGGGGCCTACGGGCATGCACCCCGTGCCCGACCTCATGGTTCGCCTCAGCCGTCTCAAGGCCGTGACAATCGTATCGATTCGCGGCCGGGCGAGTGGCATTGGCAGCGAACTTGCGCTCGCTGCAGATATGCGTTTCGCCAGTCGCGAGAAAGCGGTTCTGTCGCAATTCGAAGTCGGAGCGGGATTCGTCCCGGGTGGCGGCCCAATGGCGCGTTTGCCTCGCCTGGTTGGCCGTGGCCGCGCAATGGAAATCCTGATTGGCGCGGATGATTTCAACGGAGAACTGGCTGAGCGTTACGGCTACGTGAATCGGGCACTTCCTGACTCCGAACTCGACAGTTTTGTCGATGCTTTGGCGAGGCGTATTGCTTCGTTCGATCAGGAAGCCATTGCCGAGACCAAGAACCTGGTTGATCTCGCCAGCCTGCCGCCGGACGCCGAAATGCAACCGGGATGGGACGCATTCATCAATTCTGTACAAAGGCCCGGTGCTCAGGCGCGAGTGAAAGCTCTCGTTAACCAGGGGCTGCAGCAGCCTGGGGACGTGGAAAAGAACCTCGGACACTATACAGCCAAGTACGAAGAATAGCCCTCGAAGATCACGAGAAGCCGGATTAAGAGTAACCGGGCAATGCCGGTCTGGGACACGCCGCAACTAACGGAGACTGACTATGAAAATCCTGATGGTATTAACGTCGCATGACCAGCTCGGGAATACGGGCGAGCAGACGGGTTTCTGGCTGGAAGAGTTCGCGGCGCCCTACTACGTGTTCAGGGACGCCGGAGCCGAGATCACTTTGGCATCGCCCAAGGGAGGGCAGCCGCCGATCGACCCCAAAAGCGACGATCCGGACAATCAGACAGAAGCGATGACGCGCTTCAAGAAAGACTCCGAAACTCAGCACCTATTGGCGAAGACCGAAAAGCTCGGCGACGTGAAAGCGGACGGTTTCGATGCGGTTTTTTATCCGGGGGGCCATGGTCCCATGTGGGACCTTGTCAATGACGAGAATTCGATCAGCCTGATTGAGGATTTTTACAACTCAGACAGGCCGGTCGTCGCAGTGTGTCATGCCCCGGCTGTCCTGCAAAAGGTGACCTATCGGGGTCAACCTATCGTCAAGGGAAAGCGTGTCACCGGCTTCACCAACAGCGAGGAGGAAGCGGTCCACCTGACGGATGTCGTCCCCTTCCTCGTCGAGGACGAGCTGAAGCGTTTGGGCGGCAACTATGAAAAAGCTGGTGATTGGGCCGATTTCACAGTCGTTGACGGTCGCTTGATCACCGGCCAGAACCCCTCCTCATCTAGCTCGGCTGCCAAGCAGTTGCTCAAGCTTCTGCAGGGCTAGTACTGTTTCGGGAGGACAAAGGGGTCATTGGATTGAGGCGTCTTGGTGCTTGCCGAAGGCTATGTCCCAAGCGCCGCCTATCTGAAGCCGTGTGAACTCCATCCAGTCAGTTGATGCCGCGCAGGCATCAGCTTTCCCTGGGACGAGGCGCGCGTAGGCCAGCACGTCGGACTCGGCGTCGTCCATGATTGTCGCCAGCTTCGGCACCTTCGGCCGGATCTGGTCGGCTATGGCGCGCCATTGGGCGAAGGCGGTGGCGATGAGACGACCCTGCGGCAACGCGGCACCTCTGCCATATCGAGGAGCTCGTTGCCGAGCTTCCCGCATCGTGTGCCGACCGGGGCGTGGTGCATGATCCGCGCGACAACACAGCTGCCTATCAGACGAGCTGGCTCGCTGTCCTGAAGAATGACAGGAGGGCCATCATCACGGGCGCAGGCCGCTGCTGAGTAACTCACCGCCCTGCAGCGAGCCGCAGGACGGAGCCGCGTGAGGAGAAGCGGCACTTGGCGCTACCGACGAGATGCGCCGGCGCCCCCTTCGCTCGATGACGGTCAGCTTCACCCACGTTTCGTGCGTTCTCGCCATGCCGATCTTCAAATTTCTGCAACTTCATCGACAAATACGCTTCCACCCGTCTCTCCGGAAAGATCGGCATTTTCACAGAGCCGGCAGATCCACAGCTGCACGGTGACACCATCGTTTCCAGCTAAATTCCGCTTAAGATACTGGCCACCAATACAGCGGCAGGCACCTCACGGGCGAGCGCTGCTCCTTGTCCGGCCCAGTAGGCACCAAATGCATCGCTGCCTTGCGCCTTGGAGACGGCGTACAGCGTCTTTCCAATGTCGTAGGCCACTGGGTAGCTCGGAACGCGCGGGCCAATCGAGCCAATCTCCATAAAGCGATTAGCCAGTCCGCGAGCAGGCCGCCCGGAAATCGCGGACGTCAGGCGTGTGTCTGCGGCACGTTCGCTTTTGAGGGCAGCACGATATGCCGAGTCCGCGCCAGACTCGGGGCACAAAATGAAGGCCGTCCCCATCTGAACGGCAGCAGCGCCCAATGTAAGTGCGGCCTTTACGCCTCGTGTGTCCATAATGCCTCCGGCGGCAATCACCGGGAGCCGCGTATTCCGAACGAGCAGACGCATCAGAACGGACATGCTCAGCCCTAGGTCATGTTCGGACAGATCGAACTGACCCCGGTGCCCACCAGCTTCTATTCCTTGGGCGACAATGGCATCGATCCCCGCATCCTCGATCAGACGCACTTCACTGAGATTCGTCGCTGTCGCCAAGGTAATGATTCCGGCATCGCGCAGCGCGTTAATGTGTTCCTGAGGAGGCAGGCCGAAATGAAAGCTTACAATGGCGGGTCTCATAGCGAGGAGCATCCGCAAGGCTTCGTCATCCTCGACAAAGCTCTTGTAGATCTCCTTGACGTCGACCGGAGGCGAAACGTCAAATTCGTGAAACAGCGGGGTAAGATATTCTATCCATGCAGTTTCTAGTACCTGATCCCGCTGCGCCGGAGGATGGCAAAAGACGTTGACGTTGAAAGCGGCCGAGGTGAGGCCGCGGGTCTCCTCTATCATGTGCTGCGCCGCGGCGACAGAACTCGCTCCAATACCGAGCGATCCCACACCCCCGGCGTTGGATACGGCGGCCGCAAGCTGTGGCGTAGAAACACCCACCATCGGTGCCTGGATCACCGGGTGAGTGAAAATGCGGGCGAGGCAGTCTTCCATGACAACTCCGAGCATAAATTGGATGCGGGTAGTGGTTGGCCGATGCCGCGGTGATCACGCGGTTAGTTAGCGGAGAACCTCTTTGCACAGGTGCGTACTTCCGAAGCCGCGTACGGTTGGCGGCGCATGCTGTTGTACTGCTGGAGTGGTGCGCCACAGGATGCGTCAGATCGCACTCCCTGCATCGGTCAATATTGCGCCAGCAGAGGTCACGATCGATGCCAGTTCCTGTCGAGAGTCCGCTCGATGCTGGTCGCAAAGAGCGGTGCTTCGCCCTTTATCCGCGCAATCTGTTCAGATGCGGAGGCAAAGATCATATATCAGCGGACGCAAAACTATCGGACGATGGTGTCGCCGATATGTTTTGTATAGCTGGAGCGGCGGTGGCGCCGCACATCACCCGAGTGGCGCGACGGCCGATCGCCAACAGACGCTCGTGCAGGCGCGTCGTCCCAAACCTGTTTTGGTAATTATCCGAACGTAAAGGCATAGGCCCGTACACCGGCGTCGAAGAACTCAATCTGGAAGGTCCGATCTTCGACTGATCCTCTTTGCCGGACAAGCTGATACATGCGCCCGTCCTGCACGTTTCCCCAGCCTTCGGGGTCAGTGTCAAAACCATGATCGACCCCGGGCGGTGCTCCATCGATCTTGACACGAAAGCGAATGCCTTGGCCTTGGACGGCAGGAGCCAACACTAGATGAAGATCGCGGGAATGAAACCGGTACGAAATGCTACCAGATGGATCGTTCAAGGTTGCGAACTCGCTACCAATAGTCCAAATGCCTGCTAGGCTCCAACGATTGAGGGACAGCGCTTGTACCGCCTGATAAAGAGTGGGAGCATCTTCGTTAACGCCACCGGGAGATACGAACGTTCGGCCTAGGGCATAGCCGACATAACTTTCAGGCGAGCGCAGATTCTGTTTATCGGCTGCGGCCTGAGGACCTTCGCCGGCGACGGCTACCAAATCACCTGCTATCTCTTCGCCAGTGGCTTCGGACAGCAGTTTTTGGATCAGGCGTTCAGATTGGTCGTAATCGCGTTCACCGAATACGTGGTGCCGCACCCTGCCGTCGGCGCCGACGAAATGGAATGCCGGCCATGCTCGATTGCCGAACGCCCGCCATATTCCGTAGTCGTTGTCGATAACAACAGGATAGTCGACGCCGAGCAATCCCAATTGCTTGCCTACGTTGACGAAGTGTTTCTCAAAGGCGAATTCGGGCGTGTGCACTCCGATGACCACAAGTCCGCGATCCTTGTATTTCTCCGCCCAAGCCCGGAGATACGGGAGCGCCCCTCAAGCTGTTTATGCAGGTATAAGTCCAGAAATTCACCAGAACGACCCTGCCTCGTAAATCTTCAGGGCGAAGTGGTTGCGAATTTAGCCACTGCCGCGCTCCCAGCAGCGAAACCAACGGTCCTGACAAAGTAGGGGCCGCGTGCGCTACAGTACTCAAGGCCCAAACGGGTTCGTGCCGCGAGGTGCCGATGAGATCTTGTTCAAGACCGGCTGTGCTCGCTATAGACCAGCGAGTCAAAAGGCCAGTGTCGAGTCCGAGCCAGATGATCGCCGCGCCCGCCACTACAACAACGCCAAGGATACGACGGCCGCCATTCCCCAACCACCCCGACCACTTTATGGCGGTGCAAACGCCGGGTAGACGGGTAAGCACAAAACGTGTCATCGGTTGACCCATTCGGAGGTTAGAGGATGTCGGCTAAAGTAGCTTTCTCTGGCTCTGGTAAGTCCTCTTTGGCAGTAAGAGGCTCTGACCCTCGAAGAAAAATGCGCTACATTAGGTGCGAAGTCCATGATGCTTTGGTGTCGGTCTGCAGGTGGAGTTGGCAATAGCGCGCCACACGGCAACAGGCCCATGCATGTCGCTGGCATGCGAATAGGGTGCAGTAGAAGTAAGGAACAGGCCTGTGAGTTACTTCCACGCATCCCATAAGGTGCACAATGCCTGGATAATCTCGTCGGGCCTCTTGTCGCATCGACCGATGCGAAAGTATCGACGATACCATCGTGCAATAGATTCGTGTCCGTCTTCGGCCCGATAACAATCTTCGGGAGAAACTCCGGATAACATAACTCATTAGAGACCATCACTGAGGTCGCCGACGGGGCGATTGCATAACTCAGGAGAAGGACTTCGCCATGAACATCAAAATTATCTGTCTCGGTGCAACGTTTGCTCTTTCCGCCTTCGGCGGCGTAGTGTTTGCCGGCGCACTCGATGTCGTCGACAACATCCGGCCGTTCTACGTTGATGCCAGCATGAAGACGCTCAAGCCGATGCCTGAATTCAAGGCGACGTTCATGGCGATGCCGCAGAACACTCGGGCGATGATTATGAAGGAGTGCAACGACGCGGCGCAGAGCAAGCCTTATGCCGAGTTCTGTGCCAACGTGAACGCCCTCGCGGGAATGAAATAGCTGGTTCAACAAGCCGGTCAGTCACGCGAATGGTGGCGGCCAAGTGCTCGCCATCAAAGCCAACCGGCTTCGGCCGGGTATGGGCGACTGAGACGGTGGCGCCGTAGTGCAGCCTTTCCAGGTCCCGGAGGAGGGTGCTGGCCGAGCGGCCTCGCCGCCCATCTCAAGCCCCCTCGACCGCGAGTCGCAAGCATCCCATGGGTCAATCTTCCGAACAGAGCACGTCACCACCAATGGCGCTGTCATTGCCTGTCTATTCCGTTCTTTCGCAGACGGCGGAAAGCTTGTTTCCATCCGGATCGCGGACGTAGCACGCATAGAAATTTGCGTGGTGGGGCCGCAGTCCCGGCTTGCCGTCGTCGGTACCACCTGAGGCTAATGCGGCAGCATAGAAGGCATCGACGGAAGCGCGGCTCGGCGCATCGAGAGCCACCATGGAGCCGTTGCCTACAGTGGCGGCCTTCTTGTTGAACGGGGTCGTAACCCACAGACGACTGCGGCTATCGCCCTCTGCCGCATAGCCTATCTCGACCTCGTCGGCCCGACGGCAGGTATAGCTGAGCGCGCCGAGCGCAGCGTCATAAAAGACACGAGCTCGATCAAGGTCACTGGTACCAAGCGTGATGTAGAGAAGCATGCGCGGTAAACCGGAATTTTGCGAGTCATCGAAACGAGCCTGAAATACTGCCCCGAATTTCGCGTGGCGTTCAAGGCTCCTCCGGGTCTCTTCGACGTTTCTCCCCTGAAAGCATTCGGTAGCATAGCCTCGGCATCTCCCCTCGGTCGAGGCCGAGATCGTGCGTTTTGGGCCGACGCCTGACCGCCAATCGACGAGCTCTTCGGAGGCGCAGTGTACCAGGGATGTTGGCAGTCGCGCGGAGCCAGCGGGGCCGAGTTTGGCATCGTCGTTGAGAAGCCGGTCAACCTCGACATGGAACCGGGTGGATGAGCGCCGGCTAAAGGCGCCACGCATTTTTCATCAATGTAGGCTGACCCAGGTGCGGCATAGGCCTTGGCGACTAGTGTCTTGGTCGGCATACAGCTGGCATTGCCGCAGGGCGATGAGCAGACATTCGCGCTCGCGTTCAGCCGTTGATGTCGCATGGGGCGCCGGTCCGAGCATCAGATGTGGCTGGTCAGATGTGACTGGGATGGCTGGCAGAAGTCAGAGCTACCAGAGCTGACATGCCGGGCCGCAGAACATCAAGGTCTGGCTGCCCCGGGTCGAAGATGATCTTGACCGGAATTCGTTGGACTATGTGGGTGAAATTGCCGGTCGCGTTGTCAGGTGGCAAAAGCGCGAACTGTGCTCCGCTGGCCGGCGAGAGGCTCTCGACGCGACCCGTGAATTTCCGCTGGGGGATGCCATCGATTGAGATTTCTATACTGTCTCCTATCCTCAACGCTGCAATCTGCGTCTCCTTGAAATTGGCTACGACCCAGACGTTCCGAGGCACGACCGCGACGAGCAGAGTACCGGCACGGACATACTGTCCGACCCTGGCCTGGCGTTCGCCGACCCAGCCGTCGGCCGGTGACTGCACGACCGTACTTGCGAGTTCGATTTCTGCCAGCGTGAGATCTGCAGCCGCTGCGGCGATGTCGGCTTCGAGCTGCGGGCGCTGGGTCTCGACCACGTTCATCTGCTGCCGAGCGGCGGCTAGGTTTGCCTGCGCTTCGGCGATCTTGGCGCGGGCCCGGAGATCGTCCGCTTCCGCCTGGTCGCTTATCGACTGCGAAGCCCAACCACCTTTGTTCAGTTCTCGAGTTCGCGCGAAATTGCGCGCGGCCTGGTTGGCGTCGGCTTCTGCGCCCTGCAAAGCGGCGATCATCTGTTCAATGACAGCGTGCTGCAAGTCGACCCGGCTGGTCAGATTGGCAAGCACCGAGCGGCGCGTGGCAATCCTGGCGGCAGCTTGGTCGACTCGGGCGCGATAGTCGCTGTCATCTATTCGGAATAGGACGTCCCCGGCTTTCACAGCTTGATTGTCCCGTACGGCGACTTGCGTGATGTAGCCGCTGATCCTGGGGCTAATCGGCGTGACATCGCCACGCACGTAAGCGTTGTCGGTCGATGTCGAATGCAGCCTGGTGAACCATCGTCCCGGGGCCATCGAGGTCGAGGCCACGACGAACACTATCCCAGCGACGAGAAGACTGCTCAGCCCAGCACTTAATAGCTTCATGGTGCTTCTCCTATGGCGACCTTCACTGGCCGCAAAGGTGGCGACCGGCCGATCGCGATAATTCCCATCGCGCCGATCAGCAACACGCTAACAACCAGGAGGAAGCCGTCATTGAACGCCAGGACCCACGCCTCGCGCCGTGCAATCGAGGCTAAGAGGGCGGCCGCTCGGGCCATCGTGCTGTTGTCGTCGACCAGCCGGTTTGCAAACGCTCCCGCGAGCGTCGCCAGGCGATCAGCATTGAGCGCGTTGTAGAGCGATACGTTCTCTGTGATGACGTTGGAGTGAAACTTTTCGCGCTCGGTTACAAAATGGGACACCAGGCCGACTCCGAGGGTCGTGCCTCCGAGCGTCGCTATGTTGAAAGCAAGCGAGGCTGTTGGAAGGTCAGCAGGTTTCAGAGAAGTCGCGCCGACGACCAAGGCTGGTGCCAGGAACAGCAATTGGCCTATCGCGAAGATGACAAGTGTCGCTCGCAACTGCTCGGCGGCAACGAGAGCCGTGCCACCAACCACGAACGCCGTACCGATGGCGCAGAGCGCCAGGCCGAGCGCCATGACTACTCGCATGTCGAGACGATGCATGAGCCACCAGACCAGCGGCAGTGCGAGAAGCTGTGGGATTGCAGCCCACAAAAACAATTCAGCGAGTTCCACCGGTCGATAGCCTTGCACCACTGCGAGGAACTGCGGAACGAGGTAGGCGGTCACTACGAGGCCGACGCGAAACACCAGATTGAGTGCGATCGGGATGCCCAATTTGCGCGACGCAATAAGCCGGGGCGATATGATCGGTACGGGCGAAAACCGCATCAGGAACAGGAATCCGGCCCACGCGGCGAGGGAAACCGCGGTGCTCCAGAGGATTATTTCGTTCTCGAACCAGAAACGCCGCGTGCCTTGACTTAGGACAAGCATCATCGTCGCGAGCGCGAGCGACAGCAGGATCACGGCGATCCAATCGGTCTTGAGGGCCGACCAATCAGGGTCGTTCTGACGCGGCACCCAGGCCCAGGCCGAGAGGGCTAACGTCGCGCCGAAACCGGCCTGGATCAGGAACAGCATTTGCCAGCCAAGGCTGTCTTCGGCGAAGCCCGCTATGACTGGTCCCATCGAGCCGGGGAACAGAAGCACGAAGGCGAGCAGGGTCACGCCGAACGGAAGCCGCGGCCCGCCCGTGACCATGAACACGACGACGAAGGCGGCCGGACCGAACCCGCCGGCCACGAAACCTTGGAGTGTCCGCAGCGCGATCATCACCCGAATATCGGGGGCTGTGGCACAGGCCAACGCGGTGATCATGAAGGTCGTGGCGCTCACCGTGAGATAGCGGCCGATGCTGAGGAACCTGATGAATGGGCCGGAGGTGACGATGCCGGCGAAACTGGCCATGGTGTAAACCGTGAGGATCCAGGATGTCTCGTCTGGCGTGGAAAAGAGGCCTCCCTGGATGTCGGCGACATTGGCCGAGGGCAATTGCGCTGACAGGCCAATGAGCAGCGATCCTGCCAGGCCGGTGGCAAGAAACAGAACCTTGCTTGGCGTTAGCGCATTCGGCGTCATAACTGCGGCAACTCCTCAATCCAAGGATTCGGGCCAGAGGCGATCAGTCGGACACCACCCGTCGCAATGGTCTCCAGTCCCGCGATAAGACGCGGGGTGTCCCCAGAGACGTCTTCAAACCGCGTCTGCGCTTCGGCCGAAGCATCCGCTAAACGCAACCGCGCGGCGCCAGCCTTGGGTCAGATGAAGATCCTTGCTCCGGCGGTGAGCCAGCGCGGCCCGGCAGCCGCTGAGGCCGACCCGTGCGCCTGGCCGAGAAAGGCTGTTTACGACCGACAGATCGATTGCCCTGCGTCCACATGGTGATGACCGCGATTCTGTCCTCATCGGCCCCTGGGTCTCGGCATTGCTCGCCTCGCGTTGACCGTGACCATGCGGCGCGCGTTGCCTGGTCCGGGGCCGCGCAGGGGTGAACCTCGGGGCGGTAAAGAGGCGCGACGAAATTGCGATACACTGATAGAGGCTGCGTGATGACAAATAAGAGTTTCATGACGCGATTTCTTTCCTGAGCACGCCTGCATGGTCGATGCCGTGTACAGATTCATGCGAATGTGGAGGCAAATCTATTGTACGATGGTGTCGCCAATACTTTGGCATCAGTTCGCGTCGCTAAGGGCGGCATCAACTGCGTGAAGCTGTGGTGGTGCAACCCCGTTCATTTTCGCGATCTAGATGATGCAGTGAGCGAGTTGGCCAGCGTTGGCTAATAGCCTGCGAAAGCGGATCAGCAAATCAAGAGATTCGAGTACAACCGTTTAGCCCGAACGTGGAGAGCGCAACTGTAAGTCAGCCACTGTCGCGTTCCACATCGCGGTTACGCGATCTTTGCGCATGCGAGCGTCGATGTGCCCAGGCCCATGCTGTCGTATTGCGACTGGTATCTATCTTCATCAGCGGCATCGCCTGCTCACCGAACCAGCCTTATCCAAAAGTATTGGCGACACCATCGTACAATAGATTTTCACCCACTGGCGATCGATCTGTTTAGCTCATCCACACGTGACACAGGAGGTCGTGATGGCGGCAATATTCGATCCCCCACATGGCGAACCATGTATGGTGCCGCTGCAGCCGCGCTCGCAGTCTTCTTCCATGCAAGTTGCTACTGAGAAGGATATTTACCATGCCTAAGGTCGCTGTTCTGGTAGGAAGCCTTCGGGCCAAGTCGCTCAATCGGAAGGTAGCTGAGTTGCTTACCCGCACGGGACCCAAAGACCTCGGCCTGGAGATAGTCGAGATCGGTGATCTGCCGCTCTACAATGAAGACCTCGAGGAGAATGCGCCGCGGGAGTGGCAGGAGTTTCGCGAACACATCAATGCGTCAGACGCCATTCTGTTCGTGACGCCGGAGTACAACCGGTCCGTTCCTGCGGGGCTCAAGAACGCAATTGACGTGGGCTCACGTCCATATGGCGCAAACGTGTGGAACGGAAAACCGGGAGGAGTGATTACAGTTTCACCGGGCGCTATCGGCGGGTTTGGCGCCAATCACCATCTCCGCCAGATGTTCGTCTTCCTCAACGTGCTGGTCATGCAGCAACCTGAAGCCTATTTGGGCGGCGCAAGCGAATTTTTCGATCAGAGTGGCGCGCTGGCAGATGAGGGGACCCGCAAATTTCTTGCCAGTTTCATTGAAGCCTACGCCCAGTGGGTAACTACGTGTCTAGCCATGTCCAGGCGGACCGTTGCGCCGAGGCTCGCGGTCGAGGTCGAATACAAAGACTTCGATGGATCTCAGAAGGCGATTGCGAGCCTCGCGTGATGACGAGGCTGCTCGTTAGAGCGGCAGCGGCTTGCCATCCTGCTCCTCCAATGCATGCGGCGTACCAGTCGGGCCAGTTCTTATCACGCTGGCCGCCTGTCCGCGCCTCGTGCTCGCGGTGGGAGGCCGACGCGCGTCGGAGCGCGGCGGCGAGCTCGATCGACGAGGTGAATGGTCGTCTGGTCAGACTCCACACTCCCGAGGAATCGTACAGTTATTTCTTGTAACAATCAGGTGTTTCCGTCCGGATCGCTGAAAGTGGCCTAAGTAAAGTAACTGCGCCGCTACGGATCCGGCCTGACTGGCGGCTTTCCTGGGCCTGCACGGTGAAACACTTCGCTCACGTCGACGCCGCGTCCGATAATCTCTGCACGCGCTGCCTCGATGTTTGAGACAACGAGATACGTTCCGCTTGCCGAACCGGGCTCGGCTGATGTGATCCCCTGTCGAAGTGGATGGAGCTCGACGACCCTGGAGGAGTGAACTGCACGACCCGGAACGTGTCGCCGACGACGAAATCGGCATCGAGTCTCCAGCCCAAGTTCCCCTAAAAATGTTTGGGGCGATCGACGTCCGAAACAGGGACGACGACCTCGAGCTTCATATCAACCAACTGTGCTTTCGAGGTCTCGATTGCAGCGTCCTTTCGGACTGTAGCGGTACTCATGTCTATCTCCTTGATCTAGATTTCTTGAGAGTGTCTCGTTACGCCACACCGGCGATCCCGGTAGCGCGCTGGGACGCCCTGTCGACCGGCGAAAGCGCCCTCGGCGCTACCTCGCCGCAGCAACGAACATTGCGCGCCTGTTCGGCGCGGCCAGCCTAGCGAGCATTGGCGTGATCGGCGCCTCGACTTGGCACCGCGTGCTGACCGCCCGCACATACCGGGGACCGGCGCGGGAGACCGGGCACGACCGTCCATGCTCTCCGCCGCTCAAGCTCTTTACGTCCGGCGATGGCCTCCGGCTTGCCGATGTTGACATCCTTCGTGGCGGAGACCCTGATCGCGTCGTCATCCATTGCCGGACGTGCCTAACGCTTCAGGACGGGATAGACTTGCGGGTAGATGAGATTCTGGCTTCGTGCCGGCTCGTGACATGCAAGACAATCTACGCGGTAGTCGGTCGCGACTGTCTTCCGTGTCTCGGTTCCCTCATAGAAAGCCCATCCCCGGCCATCCCCAGCCTTCGCCCCAGCGGGGATCCGTTGGCATGCTTGTCGGATGGGTCGACGAAACGCCCGATTTGCGTGTCGGCATAGCGTGCCGGTCGTCAAGTCCTCGGTGGTCGTGCCAAAGACGTCTTGACCAAGACGGTGCCGTCCTGGAATGTGCCGGTCTCGAAGTAGCCCTCCACGCTTCGGGCTGTGTATACACGACATGCAACTGCTTTGCGCCTTTCTCCGGCGCGTCGGCAAGTGAAGGAGCCGAGCAGAATTCCAGCCTCGTCGATAGTCGTTAACCGCCACGAGCAACATGCTCTGTGCCGCCGTTGTCGTGGCTACTATCTCCGGCTGTGACTGGGCGCCGACGAAGGTGACAGCGACAACACCGCAAAGCAGTGCCGCAGCTGCCAAGAACTTTTTATATTCATTTGAAGCCTCCTGAATCCTCAGCAATGTTGCCGTGCTTGCGCCTGCTGATCGGCGTCGAGCCACAGCGTCGCGTTCACTTGATCACCACGAGTGGCTTGTTCTTTTCGACGATATAAGTGGCGAGTTCGGCCGCGTTGCCGCTGCCGACGTTCTTGACCGCATGGGTCGTTCCGTTGGGGATAAATAGCACGTCGCCGGCTTCGAGCGTCACCGGCGGCTTGCTCTCGAGCGCATACTCCAGCGAACCTTCGACGACATAGACGATTTCTTCGCCGGGATGCGAATGCCTAGGGGCTACCACTCCGGGGGCAAACTGGACGAGCACCTGGATAACTTCGCGTCCAGAGATGCTGAGATCGTTCCGCAGGAGGTCGATGCGCTGGACTCCACCCAGTCGGGCCTCCTCGGGCTGCGCGACGGCCAGTGTCAAACCGGTCCCGACGATCAGCACGGCTGCCACCATCATTCGAGCCGTTTCCATGTGGACCTTCCTTTTTCCTCGCTTTGAGCTGGCGATCATTGTGCCGGCCGAAGTGATCTGAAAGCGGTGCGCAGTTCGGCTGAGAAGAGCTTTGGCTCTTCCCAGGCGGCGAAGTGCCCGCCCTTGCTCACCTCGTTGAAGTAGATCAGGTTGCGATAGGCGCGCCGGGCCCATGTCTCGGGCGCTGCATAGACCTCCTCCGGAAATACCGTGATCGCCACGGGGAGTGAGATCTCGGCGGTCCTCTGCGCCGTCGCGAGAAGGACGCTCTGGCCCATGGTCTCCCAGTACAACCGGGCTGATGACGTCGCGCTGTTCGTGAGCCAGTATAACGTTACGTCGTCCAGCATCTCGTCTTTGCTAAGCCAGCGCTCGGGCTCACCGTTATTATAGTCGTACATCCAGGCCGCAAGCCCGGCTGGAGAATCCGTCAACGCGTAGCCGATCGTTTGCGGTCGCGTGCCCATCAACGCCGCGTAGGCCCTGTACTTTTTGTAGAACGTATCGAGCGACCTGAACGCTGCGCGTTCCTTCTCGACGAGGCCCGCCGGTGCAGGCCCGCCGGCGGCGAGCACTGCGGCTACTTCGGCCGGTATCGTCGCCGGCAAGTTGATGTGGATTCCGAGCAGTCCCCTCGGCGCCTGGCGCGCCATCGCGCTCGAAACGGGAGCGCCCCAGTCGCCGCCCTGGGCGACGTAGCGCTCGTAGCCTAGACGCTTCATGAGTTCGGCCCAGGCGCGAGCGATGCGGTCGGGCGCCCAGCCCGTGCCATTTGGCTTGCCGGATAAGCCGTAGCCCGGCATTGAGGGCAGAACCAGGTCGAAAGCATCCTCTGGGCTTCCGCCATGAGCCAAAGGATCAGTGAGCGGGCCGACGGTCTTGAGCAACTCGAAAACGGAGCCAGGCCAGCCATGCGTCATGATTAGCGGCAGGGCCTCGGGATGCTTCGACCGAACGTGAATGAAGTGGATGTCGAGCCCGTCGATCTCGGTCATAAACTGCGGAAGAGCATTCAGCTTGGCCTCTCCCTTGCGCCAGTCGTACTCGGTTCCCCAGTAGCGGACGATCTCCTGCAGTCTTGCAAGCTGTATGCCCTGCGACCGGTCATTGACCGTCTCTTGGTCCGGCCACCGAGTCGCGGCGATGCGCTGACGAAGCTCGGCGATTTCATTCTGCGGGATTTTGATGGTGAATGGGCGGATGGAATCGCCAGCGCCCGCCGCCCGCAATGCTCCGGCAAGCAGCCCGATGGCTCCTGTGGCAGCCGTCGCGGCGATCAGTTCGCGCCGTGCGGGCGTTAGTGATATTGCTGACATGACATCCTCGGTGTGTCGGTCGTAGCGCGGCGGACCGGGCTCAAACGACCCGGTCCGCGCCTCGGGAGGAGAGCGGGGCGGCAAGCAGCCCGCTCGCTTCAGATCTCTTGGCGCAGCGGCCGGAACCCTGCTCTAAGCTCGGTGGAAAAGAGCAGCGGCTGCTCCCAGGCCGCGAAGTGGCCCCCTTTGTCGACCTTGTTGTAATAGATCAGCTTGGAATACGCCCGTTCAGTCCAACTCCTTGGGGCTTGGTATTGCTCGCCAGGAAAGACGGTTACGGCCACCGGGATGGAAACGCCCTTGGCGTTGAAAAAGCCACCCTTGTACTCCCAATAGAGTCGCGACGCAGAGACGCCCGTATTTGTCACCCAATAGAGCGTGATGTTATCGAGGATCTCGTCCCGGGTAAGTTCGCCAGTCGCGCTCGTGGTCCGTTCCAGAGCCGAGGCGATCGCTGCAGCCGGCTGGCCACCAGCATCATTGTGATCAAGAAGCCAGGCCGCTAGGCCCACGGGTGAATCTGCAATGCTATACAAAGTTTGCGGGCGCGACGCCATCATCCGTGCATAGGCGACCTGCTTGAATGTCGCGACCAGCTGCTCGTACGCGCGCTTTTCGTCAGTCGAAAGACTAGACGGCGGCGGGCCGCCGGCCTGAGCCGCCTTGTCAATCTCGTCTGGAACGGTGGCAGGCATGTTGGTGTGGATGCCGAGCAATCCCGCAGGCGCCTGCAAGCCCATCTGGTCGACGACAAACGCGCCCCAGTCGCCGCCTTGGGCGACATAGCGGGTGTAGCCGAGGCGCTTCATCAGTTCTGCCCAGGCCCGGCCCATGCGCTCGGGGCCCCAGCCGGTCGTGGTCGGCTTGCCTGAAAACCCGTATCCCGGCATCGATGGGATCACTACGTCGAAAGCATCCGATGCGCTCGCGCCATGTGCCGTGGGATTTGTCAGGGGATCGATGATCTTCAGTTGCTCGAAGACCGAGCCGGGCCATCCGTGCGTGACGATCAGCGGCAAGGCGTTTTCATGTTTCGAACGGACGTGAATGAAATGGATGTCCAGCCCGTCGATCTCGGTTATGAATTGCGGGTAGGCGTTGAGCTTGGCCTCACCGTTGCGCCAGTTGTAATCTGTCGCCCAATAGCGCGCGAGCTTCTGAATAGTACCGAGCTGGACTCCTTGCGATGAATCGGCAACCGTTTCGCGATCAGGCCACCGCGTCGCGGCGATGCGCTGGCGAAGCTTGGTGATCTCCTCCTGCGGGATGTCGACAGTGAATGGACGGATGGAGCCGCTAGCACCCGCCGCCCGCAACGTTCCCGGGAGCAGGCTGAGAGCGCCCACAGCGGCTGTGGCGGCAAGTAGTTCGCGCCGTGTGGGCGAGATCGGTAATGCTGACATGATATGCTCCTCGGCCTAATTGATCCGTTTGGATGCGAGTTACACATCGACCGTTAGCCGAGGCAAATCTATTGCACGATGGTGTCGGCGATACCTTTGTATGAGCCATTGGGATGTAAGGAAAACCCGCTTCGAGCACAGGCAGAAGCGATCTGCCGACGCAGATCAGCGCCCGTCGCGGGAAATCGCTGGACGGGGAAGAGCGAGTTTCGGAAAGCAACATTTGGGCTTGGTGTCTAAGCTCCCTGTCGCTCTGATCCCCAGAAGGCCTACCCTTCCCGGGCGGCCCGTCTTTGGCTCCCCGGACTGTGGAGGCAGCGGCTGCCCGCCGGTTCCCGACGTGCCGACCGGAATGCGCCTCCACAGCCTGTTCATCAGGCCACGTCGCTAGCGATGAGATGGAGGGAACGTCCTTGCAGGCACCCGTCAAGTGGGAAGAAGCACATGCTTCGTCCGAGCGTCCGAGAGTGGACAGCAGCTCGCGCTAGGAACCGCAGCCTCGCGGTAGGGCCATCCACCGGGACCGGGTCCGATGGAGTTCTGTTGGCACAAGGGGATGCTCGGCCCCCTTTGACGTCGTGGACACGACAGCAAATAATTCGGCGAACGCGAAGCAGGGTGCCATCCATGAAAGATTCCTCATTTTCACCGGCCGTCCGGGCGAGAAAACCCTGATCCCAATGGCGGCTTGGTAGGTATCCATGGGGTTGCCCGGCGAGCGAGGTTACGATGTGGGCGTCCTTTCGCACATTGATGATTCCTTGAGAGGCGTGGTCAGAGAGGTTTCTCTGTCCAGCGAGCCGGGATCCCGATAAACACGACACTGAAATGATCGCAGGCAGTGAATGCAGCGGCCTACGAAGACACTGCTCGGGTCGCGAGGAATTGCGTAAGCCGCATGGCTTGCAGCCAGGCGCTGAGACTTCACATTTTTACGGCCGTTCCAGGCGCTTGGTGCGGAGGCTGCAATGATAGATCGTTAGCGTCCTGCACACGGTGCTTTTCGCCGTCGCCGCTGCTGGCTAGGCGCGTCGAGGCCTTGCAGGCGATGTGTGACATGGCCACCGTCATGACCAGGACCGTGCCATCGAACCGAATTTGGCGATGAGTGCGGCAATCATCCCAACGAGTAACACGTCGGCGAGCGCAGCCTGCCATGCCCCCATATCGGTCGCGCTTTCTCCGGCCCGTCGGTTTACCGCGCCTGCCTGCTGCAAGCTCATCAATGCCTATGTCGAGAACCCGCACATGTCGAGTTGGGCAGACATTCAGCACGCGCTTACCGTGGCGCTTGAAGCCTTCGGCCTTCCGGGAACATTCATCGACGGCCGCTGATGCGATCGGGGCCGGATCGAACGGCCCCTATCCGCATTGAGCGGAGGCCCGGTTCCCCTCCCCTCAAACTCCCCCTCCCGTCCGCAAAAAAACCGGCTTAGAACCAGGCCGGTTTTGCTGCCGTTCGTATATCCGAGAAGGTATAGCAGATAAAGCGCGAACCGGAGAGTGTCGAGCTATGAAGTGCCTGGAAACCTTAGGAGAGTGGTTTTGTTTGCTACCGGTGGTAGCGCAATTGTTGCGCCAAAGTGGATATTCGAGTTATGGTTCTACAAATCACCCGGAATGATGATTCCGAGTCGCGCGAACTAGTGCCTACGACGGAGAAGACGAACCGACCAGAAAAAGAAAACCGCCCCGAAACGAATCCCGGAAGCGGTTTGCGAATAATCAATTTAGCCAACATCTTTGTCGCAAACCTCCCTTCCTCTGTCAACCTGAAAAGCACCGTTTCGGTGAACGGGATTGCTTTGCCTGGTCTCCAACAAAAAGGAGACGAGAATGGGAGAAGCTGTGCCACTGAAGCGGCCGATCGGTCGCAGAGTGACGCCACAACGCACCGAATACCGGCGGCTGTCAGAGTCAGCCGAGATGGGATCAGTGACACGCGGGCAGCTTGCCGTGCTCGCGCACAACCTGCCCTGCACGGGCTTAATTAACGCGAGCGAAAGCCATCTTCTGGTCACGTTGGTCAACACGGCGTCGCCTGAGGCCTTTGACAAAGACGGGCGGCCGATCATCTTCAAGTCCAACCAGCAGCTCGCCTTCGAGATCAATCGCTCGGTCGGACGGGTCAGTCGCATGCTGTCGAACCTCTTCGACGCCGGGCTCGTCACCATGCAGGACAGCGGCAATTACAAGCGCTATCCGCACCGCAACGCCGACGGTCTGATTGTCGGTGGTTGCGGCATCGATATGCGCATTCTGATTGTTCGTTACCGCGAGCTCGATGGGCTGGTGCGGCGGGCGAAAGCCGAGAAAGCAGCCGCAAGCGCAGCACTTCGCCGCTATCGCGGGGCGCTGCGCAATCTCCGGTACACATTGGCAACCGCCATCAGCCTTTCAGAGCGCGCCCGATCACGGCTTGAGGCGCGACTTGAGCGGGTCGTTGCGGTTGTCGGTATTCCCGCAAAGGCGTCGAGCGCAGTTTTGGGCCGCGCTACGGCGTTGTTCGAGTGTCTCATCGAACGAGCCCTGCAGCTCTGCCGTCGTTCGGAATCCGCGTTGGTGACAGAAAATTCGGCATGCGCGAATGCCGAAATCGACATGCACAGACAGATTACAAACCCTGACCCTATTGTGAACAGTAACGAGAATCGGCGTTCGGCTCACGCCGAACAACTCAGTTTGCTAGAGGCTGGCTCTGCCAGCCAAGGGGCTTGTGAAGCAAGCCTGGGGGGCGGCTCGCGCCAAGTCAACCAACCGAAGCACCCACCAGGGGCGTTTGTGGCCTTGCAGGACGTGGTGCGGGCGATACCGGCGCTAGACACCTACGGCTTTGCCCTGCCCGGTACGTGGACCGAACTGGCGCGAATCGTGCCCCAAATGTGCCGAATTGCTGGAATTTCCGACGATGCACGCCGCCGCGCGATCGACCAGATGGGCGAGCAGCAGGCGGCCGTAGCGATCGCGGTGACCCTGCAGAAGTTCGACCGGCAGGAAGTTACCTCGCCGGGCGGCTATTTGCGTGCCATGACAGACCGCGCAGCCGCCGGTGAGCTTCATCTTGCCCCGTCAGTGTTTGGGCTTGCGGCCCGCAATCTCATGGAGACAGTGAATTGATGCACCTCCTGCGCTATTTTCTCGCGGTCTTTGTTTGCATCAGCGTCGGCGCGGTCGATGCCGATCCGACCACCTGGTCTGGCACGGCCCGCGTGATCGACGGAGACACGATCAGCGTGCGCCAGCAGCGCATCCGGATCGCGGCGATCGACGCTTGCGAGCTCGGCCAGACAGGCCTTCGCAATGGCAAGGTCTGGCAATGTGGCATTGAAGGCCGGGCCTTTCTTCGGCGAATGATCAATGGGAAACACGTCAGTTGCCGGATCATCGACCGCGATCAGTATCGCCGCCTGGTGGGGCACTGCTTCTACAAGGAAACCGATATCGGACTGGCGATGGTCCGCGCCGGGCTTGCCGAATCCATGCTTCGATATCTGCCGTCGTCCCATGCCATCAACCTGGTCGAGTATGGCGAGGCCGAGAACAGCGCCCGAAACAGAAGGCTTGGGCTCTGGTCGGCCGAGATCGAAAGTCCGCATCTCTACCGGCGCGCCAAAAAGTCTCCGGCGCCTTGACCTGGCATACCCAAATCGATGCTATGAAGTGGTAGAAGCGCTGAAGCAATTTGCTTCTCGTTTCTTGCTCTGAATGGCGAGAACCCGTTGCCGTGACGGAAATTGTGAATAAAATGAGGTCACTTCTTGCCGCTTCAGGCCGTCATCGATCCGGAGACAGATAGCCAATGATGTTCATACCTCACCCCTCTAAGGCGGTTGCTTTTGACGCTCGTTCGCACGCCGACGCGGTTTGCGCAAAGCCGCGCCCGCAAAAATTTCCCCGCCTGCGGCTTCCTCGCGCACCAAATTTTTCCGGCCTCGGCTTCCTCCGCTCTCACTTCGGCCTCCGGTGCGCACCGCTTTCCGCCGTGCCCGTGAACGATCATTGCAACCACCAAAGAGGAGTGACTGACATGACCACCACCAACTTCATCCAGTTCGACACCGACAACCTGGACGCCGCCAAGGGCAACGGCCTTATCTCCACTATCGATCGCGACCTGGACATCCACGTTGTCCCGTTCGACTCGAGCAACGAGAAAGCCCCGACGCACCGCGTCTATGCCAAGTCCCCGCGCGGCTATGACATCGAGGTCGGCGGCATCTGGAAGAAGACCAGTGAGGCGAAGAAGCCCTACTACACGCTTTCGATTAAGCGCCTCGGCTTCAACGCCAATCTCGGCCGCTTCCCCGGCCAGGACGATCCCACGCTGCAGGCGATCATCGAATGGGAACCCCGCGACTGATTGACGCGAAGCGCCCGGCCTCGAGCCGGGCGCATCATTTCACAAGCCGGATACATGCCGCAAACCGCTCGATTTTCAGCGGTTTTTCTGCTAGTGTTTAGCGCTATTGGAGATTTGTTGATGAACATTCATTCGACCCGTCCGGACCGCTCGCCGGAAGCCGTCGCCCGGCGCCGAAAGGCAACGGAGCAGGCCCGTGCGGCCAATATCCGGCAGGGCTACACCCACGATCCGGTGCTGGAGGAAGCGACGGCGGCCTACGTCGCCGGCGACATCACCCGCGAGGAATATCGCCTGAGGGTCGTGCGGCCGCCGAAACGGGCGTAATCGAAATACCAGCTATCAAAAGGCGAAAGGCCGCCTGCCCTACGCAGGCGGTTTTTTGTTGACCCCGCCGATGTCCGACAGCCCTGCCCAAGGTTCCTATTTCTATCCGAACACGTCGGACGATCCCGATCGTACCGACGTGTTGCGCAACAAGTTCGGTATCGAGACTCATTCCGAGCTGCGCATCGAGGAGTACCGCTCTACGGCTTTCCGCATGGCGGAGATTGCCGAAGGCGACGGCCCGCGAGGAAAATTCGACAAGGCGCATATTAAGGCATTTCACGGCCACATCTTTCAGGACGTCTACGAATGGGCCGGACACACGCGCAACGAAAGCCCGATCGTGGACGGGCAGCGTGTGGAGCCGATCGGTGGCCTCTCCAAAGGCGGCACCGCATTCCTGCATGGCTCCCGCATCGAGATGGGGCTCGACGAGGCGTTGAAGCCTATCCGTGATCCGGATGTCTTGCGCGGCTCGACTCCAGAGCAGTTCGCCGAGCGTGGGGGCCAGGTCATGGCCGAGCTCAATTATGTGCATCCCTTTCGTGAGGGCAACGGACGCACCCAGGAGGCTTTCATTGCTGAGCTTGGCCGTCACTACGGCCATGAGGTCGAGTTTACGGTCATCACCAAACCGCGCATGACGGAGGCATCGATCGAAACCACGAACGACCCGTCAAGTGCGGCCATGAAACATGTGCTCGAGGACGCGGTAGACCCGAACCGCCGCGAAGCCCTTCGCGCCGCGTTGTCCGACCTCGAGGCGCGCGGCGAGGTACCGTTTGAACACAACGTCCGCACAGCCCGCCCGGGCGAAGAAGTCACTGGCCAGGTGCTCGGGCATGATAACCGTGTCGCCAGCATTGTCACAGACGAGCGGATTGTCGCCGTCGATCGCGCGGACCTGCCCGAACGGCTGCCGGACGACGAAACTGAATTCACCTTCACCGCACGATCAGACTTTTCCCGCCTCGGGCGTGAGCCGCAGTCTTTCGAGGCGCCCGCGCAAGCCGAACGGGCTGAAGCGCCCCGGCAAGACACGCCGTTCGGTGAGCTGGAGGCTATCGAGACCGATATCGCGGCGCAGCGAGCGCGTGAGCGCGATAGCGATGACCGCGAACGGTGACAGCGTCCGCAGGCGGCAAGCTGCTCAGCGACCGTAGTTGATCGGCCGGCGCGTTCGATGCAGCCGGCCGACTCCATCCGTTGGGGTGATTTGACGGACAAGCTACGATAGCCCCTCCCCCATGCAACCGCTGTCGCGGTCCTCCTCTCCGTTGCGGCCCCTTGGGGTGCATAGGCTCGTTCGGCTATCTCCGGTCTTTGCCGTCAACCAACGGATGGAGACGGCCATGACGAGCATTAAGGACACCTACCAGCGCATCACGGATACTATTGTCGAGCAGCTTGAAGCCGGCACCAAACCCTGGATCCGCCCATGGCGCGGCAATGCCCGCCGAAGCTCGATCATTCCGCGTCGCGTGACCGGAGAAGCCTATCGCGGCATCAACGTCATCATGCTGTGGGTCGCGGGCCAGACGTTCGGCTACGAGGAAAACACCTGGATGACCTACAGACAGGCGCAGGACTTCGGCGGTCAGGTCCGCAAGGGCGAAAAAGGCACGCTCGTCGTCAAGTACGGCACGTTCACGCCGAAGGATCACGACGACGACGAAGACCGCGCGATTCCATATCTGAAGGGCTACACCGTCTTCAATATTGAGCAGATCGAGAACATGCCGGATCGGTTCTTCAGGCCGGCCGAGGAGCTCCCGGGCAATCCGGTTCCCCACATCCAGACCGTCGAGAGCTTCGTCCAGAACATCGGCGCAAGCGTCAGCTACGGTGGCACCAAAGCCTGCTACCGGCCGAGCATCGACGACATCCTCATGCCTGACCGCGGGCGTTTCGACAGCGAGATCCACCTTTACTCAACTTTGCTACACGAGGTTTCGCATTGGTCCGGCGCAAAGCATCGCCTGGACCGCGATCTGACGGGCAGGTTCGGCAGTGAAGGCTATGCCGTCGAGGAGCTCGTCGCGGAGCTCGCGGCATCGTTCCTGTGTGCCGACCTGGGCGTGGCGCATGATCCGCGCGACAACACAGCTGCCTATCTGGCGAGCTGGCTCGCCGTCCTGAAGAATGACAAGAGGGCTATCATCACGGCCGCTGCGAAGGCGCAGGCCGCTGCCGACTGGATGCACGCTCAGCAGTTGCAGGTAAGCCAGCCTGAGGTGCAGGGCTCGTCGCAATTGGCGCCCTGTACCGACTGATTTGGCGTATGCAGCGGGCGTTGAGGCCCGAACCACAATGCAATAATGCGCATCGCGAGCAGGCTCCGGGCCGGCGGCCCTTCTTATTACGATGCGAAGCGCATGTGCCAACAAATACGTCACCGCCTCGGATCAGTTGGGAACCGGGCGCGAATGGCGCCCTCGGCTCCGTTAATTGATCCCCGTCCCCGGAGAAGTTGCCGAACTTGACAGCATAATATTAGCGCATACTAATAATTATCTGTGAGCAGCGGCCCGCCCCCGCTTGCCCGCCACAAATCGGGCCCAACCCGATCGGCCCGCGCTCTCCGCCCGAGGCGCGGGCTTGTTTTCGACAAAAAACGGACATGCTGCAATCGTCATTGCAGGACAACATTCCCGGATGGGGGTGATCGACAAGGCGCCGCCCCCCCCTGCCCTGCCCAGGGTCCGAAAGGTTCGGTGGGTCTTCTTGGCATAAACTTTCACGTGAACTCCTCTTCCCCTAAGTGGAAGGCTGCGCAGCACTCGTGTCGGCTTCCCGCACGGTATGATGATCGGCGATATACTTGCGGAGACTGACTGACGGCTGCAGAAAGCAGGAAATTTGTCCGCTGACAAAATCGGCAAATTGTGTAGCTTATTCAATTGCATGAATCGGATCACGTGATTCCGCTGCCGCGAGGCCGTTAACCTTTTGTTAACTTAAAATTTCTTGCCGGATCGAGCGAATCGGACATAATGACGCTTGCTTGGCGTCTTTGCGCCAAAAATCGTTTTTAGAGAGTGTCGATCGAATGAACGTGAGTTCGCCCGTTCCCACGAAAATCCCGTTGCTGTTCGAGAAAAGCATTCTCGAGCAAGGCGACCAGATATCGAAGAAGCTGCACCTACTCTCGATGCAGCGCTTCCCTCCCCATGCAAAGAAGAATCTTCGCTCGTTCTCGCTGGCCGAGGTTGCCACATATCTTGGGGTCTCCCAAAGCCATCTGAAGAAACTGCATCTGGAAGGCAAAGGCCCGGTGCCTGAAACCTCAACGTCGGGCAGGCGGTCGTATACTGCTGAACAGATGCTTGAGCTGCGCCAGTATCTCGACCAGTACGGGCGATCCGACGCCCGAATGTATGTTCCCCATCGGCGGCCGGGCGAGAAGCTTCAGATCCTAGCTGTGGTCAATTTCAAGGGCGGCAGCGGTAAGACCACCACCGCTGCCCACCTCGCCCAATATCTTGCGCTGACCGGGCACCGTGTCCTAGCTGTCGATCTCGACCCGCAGGCGTCGCTCTCCTCATTGCATGGGTTCCAGCCTGAACTCGACCAGACGAAATCGCTTTACGACTCGATTCGATATGACGACCAGAAGGTGCCTCTCTCGGAAATCATCAAGCCAACGAATTTCCCGGGCCTCGATATCGTCCCTGCGAACCTAGAGCTGCAGGAATTCGAATACGACACGCCTCTTGCAATGACCGACAGGTCTTCGAATGTGGGCAGGGCGTTCTTCACGCGCATCTCGACGGCATTGACGGAGGTCGACGATCGCTACGATGTCGTAATTATCGATTGTCCCCCGCAGCTCGGGTATCTGACGATCACCGCACTGACCGCGGCGACGTCCGTGTTGATCACGATCCATCCGCAGATGCTCGATGTGATGAGCATGGGCCAGTTTCTGCTGATGCTCGGAAACATCCTCGAGCCGATCAGGGCGGCGGGTGCCGAGGTGAACCTGGAGTGGTATCGCTATCTTGTTACTCGATTCGAACCCACGGATCAGCCGCAAGCGCAGATGGTGGCGTTCCTGCATACGCTGTTTGGCGAATTCATTCTCAAGAACCAGATGCTGAAATCAACGGCGATTTCCGATGCGGGGATTACCAAGCAGACCCTCTACGAAGTTGAGAAGAATGCGATGACCCGTTCCACATACGAGCGGGCAATGGATGCGCTGGAAGTCGTAAACGGTGAAGTCGCCGACTTGATTCATAAAGCATGGGGGCGCTGACTTTGTCCGCTGACAAATTCGGACCTTTTTCGAATGCATTCAATGGACTAGGCGCTGTCTGGAGGTAGACAAATATGGCACGTAAGAACCTTCTTGCAGGCCTCTCAGAAACGGAGACCGACGACCAGGTGTCGTCTACCTCCACGGCGGCATATCCGATCCGCGGCGCTTCGAAATCCATGATCCGCTCAGTCAACGAGTTGGCAAAGCAAGCGGATGCGTATCTTGAAGGCGAGCATGTGGTCGAACTCGATCCAAACGCCATCGACGGCTCGTTCGTTTCCGACCGCATGGGCGACGACAAGGAGCAGTATCAAGAACTGCTGGAAGCGATCCGGGAGAGGGGTCAGGATTCTCCCATACTTGTTCGTCCGCATCCCGGTATCGACGGCCGCTTCATGATCGTTTTCGGCCATCGCCGCGTCCGAGTTGCTGGCGAACTGGGGCGGAAGGTGAGGGCGGTCGTCAAGGAGATCGACGACAAGACTCATGTCATTGCCCAGGGTCAGGAGAATTCTGCTCGGGCAAATCTCAGTTTCATCGAGAAGGCGATGTTCGCAAAGCGCCTTGAAGACTTGGGATACGACAGAGATGTCATCTCGTCGGCATTGGCCTCGAACGCCGCTGCTGTCTCGAAGATGGTGTCAGTTGTCACAAGGATCCCGGCATCTGTCATCGGCAAGATTGGATCAGCTGCGTCTGTCGGTCGCGAGCGGTGGGTCGAACTGTCCCTGCTTGTCGGCAGGAAATCCGACATGGTTGATGAAATCCAGTCGTCACCCGAATTCGGTAAGTTGGAAAGCAACGAACGCTTCGAAAGGTTGTTTGCGGCCCTGAATGCCAAGGGAAAGCCCGTTCGCAAGGCCAGTGTGAAGCCCGAGGCACAATCTTGGGCTCCTGAGGACAAATCAGTTAGCGTCAGTGTCAAGAAGGCAGGCAAGGCCGTCACGATCGCCGTGAAGGAGACAGATGGCGGCCGCTTTGGAACGTGGATTTCCGACAATCTAGGCGACCTTTATGAGGCGTTCAGGAAGTCGGAGAGGACAGCAACAGGAGACTGAACCGCAAAAGAAAAAGGCCCCCGACGGCGAACCGTGGAAGCCCTTCTCGATCTTTAGCAAGCCGAGAATCTCATTTCCGCGAATCAGTGTCAAGAGTTTTAAGCGTCGATTCGGCGGACGGATTTCTTTTGCCTAATTGAAGGCGAAGGAAGAAATGGAGACGGGTATTGCAACGACGCCCTTTGGGCGGCGGCCGATGTCGCTTGCCATGCTGGCAGCGCAAAACGAGTCACGGGAGATCCCCAAGGGCAGGGTCGCCGACAAATGGCAGGTCTACCGCAACCTCTGCGAGGGCAAGAGCATCATCGGCACCGGCGATCGCGCCCTGGCCGTCCTGAATGCATTGCTATCATTCTATCCTGACAGTGAGCTGAGTGAAGAAAACGGCCTCATCGTGTTTCCCTCGAACGCACAGCTGTCGCTTAGGGCGCACGGCATGCCCGATTCCACATTGAGGAGGAACCTGGCGGAACTGGTGAATTGCGGTCTAGTCATCCGTCGGGACAGCCCGAACGGCAAGCGTTACGCGCGGAAGGGCAGGGGAGGGGAGATCGAGGAAGCGTTCGGCTTTTCCCTGGCGCCGCTGCTGGCCCGCGCTCAAGAGTTCGAGGCGGCGGCCGAGCGTGTTCGCGCCGACAACAGGGCGCTCAGGCTGATGCGCGAGCGGATCACCTTGCACCGCCGTGACATCCACAAGCTGATCGAGGCGGCCGTCGAGGAAGACGTGCCGGGCGACTGGGGAGGCCTGTGGAGGCGCTTCCGCGCCGTTGTGGAGACAATTCCGCGCCGAGCCAACATTGCCGACCTCGAACCTATCGTGGCCGATCTGGCAGCGTTGCATGACGACGTGGATAAGCTGCTGGAAATTCATATGGAATCCACAAATCCTAGCGGCAATGAGTCCCAAAGCGAGCGGCAGCAATCTAATTCAAATACCGACTCTACTTTTGAATTTGAACCTGCTTTAGAGAAAAGCGGGGCGGCGGCCGAGCCACTAACGAGGACCGCAGAGCCCCCAAAAACCTACCCGCTAGGGATGGTGCTGAAGGCCTGCCCGGAAATTGGGGATTACGCCGTCGACGGGATCGGCAATTGGCGCGACTTCATGATAACCGCCGCCCAGGTGCGGGGATATCTGGGCGTTTCGCCGTCGGCGTATGAGGATGCCTGCCATGTCATGGGTCAGGAGATCGCAGCAGTCGTGATTGCGTGCATTCTGCACCGGGCGCAGCACATCGATTCAGCCGGCGGCTATCTGCGGGCGCTCACCGAGAAGGCGAGGGCAGGGCAGTTTTCGGTCGGGCCGATGCTGATGGCTGCTTTGAAAGCTAATGGGTCACTGACCAGGATGGCCGGGTAACTGGGCTAGTGTGACGATGGTAACCACCGGCCGCGGCGGTCTGCACCTTTCATTAGCCCGTTTCGAGCCGGCTGAACCTAACTGGGATAAGCTGCCGCGTCTCGAGCTGCCCTGCCGCATCCTTGTCGACGACAGTCAGAAACTGTGTTTCTTCAGGTCCCAAAGGCAGAACCAGGCGTCCCCCCGGCTTAAGCTGCTTCAGTAAAGCCGGCGGTGTCCGCTCAGCCGCTGCTGTGACGAGGATCTTGTCGTATGGGGCGTGCTCTGGCCAGCCGCGAGACCCGTCTCCGACACGAATGCCGACATTGGATAAGCCGAGGCCCTGCAGCAGAGCCTCGGCATGGCTTGCGAATTCCTCGATGATTTCGACGCTCCAAACCTGCCCGGCGAGTTCCGCGAGAATTGCGGTTTGATAGCCCAGGCCAGTGCCGATCTCGAGCACCGCCTCGTGCGGTTGGGGAGCAAGGAGATCTGTCATGAGAGCGACGATGAATGGCTGCGAGACGGTTTTATCGAAGCCGATCGGCAGCGGCATGTCCTGGTAGGCATAAGGTGCAACCGAGGCTGGCACGAAGAGATGCCGCGGCACTCGCCGCATCGCTGCCATCACCCGCTCATCGAGCGCCGCCTTGCCGAGTTCTTCGCTTGCAAGGTCGGTATAGATTGCAATCAACTCAACCATGTGCCTGCGTAGCACCGCGAGATGCTGTTCGGTCATTGGCTTCATGACGGTTGGGCTTTCTCAACCAGGCTCGCTGCCACGGATAGCGTTATAGCCCGTGTCACAGAAACGCCCGCCATCGTTTCCAGTTGCGAGTGTCCCCACGGCAAGCGGAGGTGATTTGGGCGTTGCGTTTGGTGCGATCGGCGGCGACGACCGGCGAACTCCGACGGTTACGAAATGGTTCCACAGATTGACATTCGTGAAATCAATCTGTAATTATCGGGGTGGAGTTAATTGCCCGATGAGCAAGAATGTCGTTTAGTTCCGGGCCAATCAGGTTCACTGGTTCCGCCGCGCCGGCAGGCGACGGCGCCCAGAGCTGCTTCGAGCAGGTAGGATAATGTCATGAGCACAGCGGTGGTGAGAATTCTGGATGATCTGCGCTCACGCGGTGGACTTCAGGGCAAGGACATAGCCAACATCGTTGACGTGTCGACGGCGACCGTATCGCGGTGGTCTCATGGTAACGGTTCCCCAAATCTGCGGACCCAGACGGTCATCGCGGATCTGCGCTACGTCGTCGAGCGCCTGTCGGATTTTTACACAGCCGACGAAACGCGGCTTTGGCTGCATTCGCGTCATCCGCTCCTCAACAATGAGCGTGCCATCGATCTCATCAATGCGGACCGGACGCAGGAAGTTCTGGCTGTAATTGAGCGGCTCGACGCCGGCGCATACGTCTGAGAGTTTCGGGTGGAGCGGCGAGCGCGCGATCCGGATCTGCTCGACGCGCTCGACGCTCATGCCGGCGTTTCGTTTGAAGGTGAAGTGTGGCGTATTGTGCGGGAAGAGCGGGAGCCTCTACAGGGCTATCCGTCTCGCGCTCGATGGGATCCGGGCACCTTCGATGTCCTTTACACCTCGCTCGAGCGCGAAGGCGCCCTAGAGGAGATCCACTTCCACCTCAGTCGGCAACCTGTCTTTCCCTCAAAAATTCGGTCGGTTCTCCACCGGATTTTGGTCCGCACCCAACGAACGCTGAGGATAGCCGATCTTGCTGCATTGGAAGCTCTCGGAGTCTCGCCCGAAACCTATGGATCGCTGAGCTACGAACGAACGCAGGAGATCGGGGATGCGGCCGCCTTTCTCGGCTTCGACGGCATCTTGGCGCCGAGTGCACGCTGGCCATGTCAGAACCTGGTGCTCTTCACAGAGCGGTTTACTCCAGCCGATTTAAGGGTCGTCAACTCCGAGCCGGTTGATTGGGCAGACTGGCGCACTCGCAGAAACGAACTCAGACGAACGAACGATCGTTGAGGTAAGGGAGGATGCCGAGTGCTGCGGTCGTGGGAGTGGACGCCCCAGTCATTCACGAACCGGCGACGTCATTAATATCCCGGCTGAGACCGAGCTTTTGCGCGCGGCCAGCCCGGGAGCCAATCACCCCAGAAGGTTGCGAGCCGTGCGCATGAATATTCTGGATCCGATCGGGATCAGGTCGTCTGGAAAGTCATAGTCGGGGTTGTGCAGCGCAGGGTACCGCTCGCCGGCGCCGAGGAAGAACATGGCGGACGCCGCGCTATGGCCGAATAGGCCGAAATCTTCCGAAGCGCGCATCGGCAGGGCTTCCTCTGTGCGTGGCACGCCTTCCTCGTCGAGCGCTCGCTGCAGATGTTCCACGGCATCCGGGGCGTTGACGCTGGCAACG
Organism: Mesorhizobium sp. M0808; assembly: GCF_040320025.1. NCBI lineage: Bacteria > Pseudomonadati > Pseudomonadota > Alphaproteobacteria > Hyphomicrobiales > Phyllobacteriaceae > Mesorhizobium > Mesorhizobium sp. M0808. Next base: position 5,532 of record NZ_JAMYOX010000012.1, on the reverse strand, counting down.
AAGATCTCGTGATAGTCGTAGCGGGCCGAAAGACGATGCCCTCCAGCCATCTTTTCCACCAGCGCTTCCGCGGCGGCGCACAGGTCCGCCATGCGCTCATCGCGCCTTGTGCGCAGCGTCGCCCACACTTCAGCATTTCCCGGCGCAATGCCGAACACAGCTTCGCCCATCAGGGCATGGGTGACGGTCACCATACTGAAATCGTCGTCAGCGAAGGTTCCGCGCCCGAGCGCGGGCAGTGCCGGCATCAGCTGGCTGACCGCCATCATTGGCGAGACACCCGTTTCGGGCATCGACGAATGCGCGGTCTTGCCCTCCAGCAATATTCGCATGCCGCGTGAAGCACAGTTGACCACGCCGGGTTTGATACGCACCTCACCGAACGGCACACCGGGCATATTGTGCAGCGAGAAGGCCAAATCCGGCGCGATCTCGGAAAAGCGCGGATCGGCGACGACGCCGGCCGCGCCATTGCCGGTCTCTTCCGCCGGCTGGAACATCAGCACGACGCGGCCGCGGGCAGGTCTTTCGCGCCCGAACTGGCGGCCAAGTGCGGCGAGGATCGCGGTATGTCCGTCATGGCCGCACATATGCGACTTTCCCGGTACGAGCGACGAATGAGAAACGCCTGAAAGCTCATAAATCGGAAGCGCATCGAGTTCCGACCGGAACAGGACTGTCGGACCGGCTTTGCCGCTTTCATATACCGCCGCCACACCGTGGCCGCCCAATCCGGTCAGCACCTTGTCCGGCGCTGTGTCGGCGAGGAAGTCGACAACCTCGCTCGCGGTTTTCTCTTCCTCATTCGAGATTTCCGGATGCTGGTGCAGCCTGCGGCGCCATGCCGTCAGCTCGACAATGTCTCGATTGGTCAGGGTCATGTTTTTCCTGCTCCGCTTGGCCCAAGAGCAATTCCAGGGAACGTGTGGAACGGTTTTCCGTTCGGAATTGCGTCAAAACAAAGAGATAGAGCGGCTCGGCGCTTCTATCAAAAACTAACCGCTCTAGCCTAGGACCAAGAGCATCTCATGCCCCTGGTCAGGCAAGAACCCGCGCCGCGCGCCCAAGCGTCCGTTCTGCGTCGTTGTAGTAGTTCGAGGCCTGTTGCACCGAGCGATGCTGCGACTGCTGCATGGCTTCCTGCAGCGGAATGCCGCGACGGGCTGTTTCGGTGAGATAGCCGGAGCGCAGGCCGTGGGCGGAGAATACTGCCGGATCGAGGCCGGCCTCGGCGATGCGGCGCTTCAGGATCAGATTGACGGCCTGCGGCGTCAGGGCGCGTTTTTCGAGATTGCCCCAGCGGTCGATGCCGCGGAAAACGGCGCCCTCCGATATTTCGGCACGCTCCAGCCACGCTCGCAGCACCGTCACCGGCCGGCCAACCAGCAGCACGAAAGCGGCGCTGTCGGCCTGTGTCGTCTTGGTCCGGCCGAGCCGGATCGACAGGCACGGCAGTTTGTCGCCGTCGGGAGCTTTGGGATCGGCCGGCACCGGGTCTTCTTCGATGATCTGCTCGGTCCTGAGCGAGGCAATCTCGCTGCGACGGCGGCCGCCGGAGGCGAAGGCGGTGATGAGAACGGCGCGGTCGCGGAGGTTGACGAGACGGTCGCCGGCACAGGCTTTCAGGAGGGCGGTCAAAATGTCGGCGGTCACCGCTTTCTTGCTCTTGCGGCCGCGCGGGCGGGCGCTGGCGCGCACCGCCAAGTTTATCGCGCTCTGCAGACCCGGTGCGTTGAACTTTCCATGCAAACCGCGCCATTTGGTCAAGGTCGACCAGCTCGATAGGCGCCGGCGCACGGTCGCCGGCGCATGCGGGCCGTCGCTGCGCAACAGTCCTTGCGCCCTCAGCGCGGCTGTTACGTCCCCGGGCATGCCGTGCGCCGGATCGGTTTCGCGTTTCGCAAAATCCCACAGATGGTGCGCAACGAATTTGATCAGCAGTGCTTCTGGCGCCGGCCAGGGCAGCGGCTGTCCGGTCGCGGCAAAAGACCACGCCTCGAGGTAGCCGAGGTCGGAGGCGAGTGCCCGCAGAGAATTTGCACCGATGCCTTCTCTGGCGAGATGGCGCAGGGTTGCGACGTCGTCATCGGTTAAAAGGCCGGCGAGAAAATCGCGGCGGTCGAAAGGCAGCACGGAATCGAGCGCGTCGAGGGCTTCGGCGCGCCGCGCCACGAGTTCGGTGCTTTGGCGGCCGCCGGCGCGGGTAGGGGGCGCTTCTGGCATCGAGGGAACCTTCCGGGCGTTTCTGGGCCGTTGCGGCCGTGCTTGGCGCCGAATCTAGCGCCTTTGCGCCGCCAAAGCCATCACTATCGATAACAGGTCATTATCGATAGTGAGAACGACGCCAGGGAAAATCCCCTGCAAGTCAACCTAACAGCCGGATAGCTTGACTAACGCGAATCAGGCATCATGAAAACAATGACTTACGACATCGGCGATTTGTCCCTGAAAACCCTCTTAGGGCCGGTTTCCCGCGCAACCGAGGTTTCGGCGCGTCTTGACGAGCGGCTGGCCCGTTCGCCGATCCGCGACGGCTTTGTCGAGCGCCAAAACTTTGCCGACGCGGCTTCCGCGCTGTGGCTCGAGGGCGAGCTCGTCCACCTCGAGGACCTCGTCCTGCACGACGCCCATATGGACATCCGCACACCGACCCACGAACTCACCCGGGCGCATGCGGTGCTGCGAACCCGCCGTCGAATTTTGTCGCAAAAGCCGGACTGGGCGCTCGGCCGGGAAGGTTTTTTGGCGCTGACCGGTCGCGGCGGCGCGATGCCGGCATCGGGGCCGAAAAGCCGGGACGGGGAGGGGGCTGGAACTGCCTCTGTGGAAGACGACGATCGCGATGACGCTGAGGCCGATCTGGTGGCGGAAGAATTTGCCGAGATCGATGCTGTCCTGGCGCGCTCGTCGAAGATTCTGAGCGGCGCCGACGTGCCGGCGAAAGCGGCGCGCCCGGACGACCGGCCGGACCTGATTTACGATCCCGACTGGAATGAGGAAGAACGGCTGGCCGAATGGCACGCTGTGCTCGCGGAAACGCGGGGGCAACCAGTCGTCCTGCGCGCGGCGATCCTGCTCGAAGCCTGGTCCGACATCGAGGTGCTGCAGCATGCCACGTGGCTCGGGCCGCTGCTCGTGGCTGCACTGCTGCGACAGGAAGGACTCGCCGCCCACCATCTCGCTTGCATTCATCTCGGCGCGAAAAACATTCCGCGCGAGCGGAGGCGGGCGCGCAATCGCGGCGATCGGCTGCTCGCCTTGCTCGATGCCATTCACGACGCAGCAGTGGCTGGCCTGAAGGAACACGATCGGCTGGTGCTGGCAAAAAGCCAGATGGAGCGGCGAGTCAAACAACGGCGCGCCAGCTCCAAACTGTCCGACCTGGTCGAACTCGTGCTGTCGCGGCCACTCGTCTCGGCTGGCATGATCCAGGAGCGGCTAAAAGTGACAAAACAGGGAGCGCTCAATCTGGTCGGCGAGCTTGGCCTGCGTGAGATGACGGGGAGGGGAAGGTTTCGGGCCTGGGGAATTGTTTAGTCCGCAGCCATTCGCTACTAACTTTACGAAATTATCGAACTTGACGAACTTGCGCTCTGTAACCATATTGGTGACAGCAAGAGGTTGTCATCATGGCCGCTCCAAAACGCAGCAATCATAGCGGGACCGCATCCCATACGGGAGTCGCCGCCCTGAGCTTCACAACGAAGCTGCCGGCACAGGCAGACTTCAAGAAGGTGTTGCTCGAACGCTATCAGGAAGCGATCGCACGCAGCCGCAAGATCGGCCATCGGGTCTCGTTCCGGGTAGAGGTCGATCCAACGGCTGATGCGCAGACGATCACGCCGGTCGAGGAGCAACCGATCGCTGCGGATGTGTTTCCCGTGGAGGACACGGGCAAGCCGGATGCCGAACTCGAGGCGGCTGTTGCCGCGGCGCGCGAACGTGGCCGCAAGCGCGTCGCCGAAATTGTCGCCGGCGATGACATGCTGAGCGCGGAAGCCTTCGCCAAACTGCTCGGCATGTCGCGGGTGACGGTCAATGCCAAGCGGCAGAGCGGTCAGGTACTCGGGATCGATGGCGCCAAGCGCGGCTTCCGCTTTCCTGTGTGGCAACTCGACAAGGACGGCCGGCCGTTCGGGACATTGCCGGCGCTCCATGAGACGCTCGGCAACAGCGCCTGGGCGGTTTATCGGTTTCTGGTGTCGCGCCATGGCGCCCTCGATGGGCGGACGGGCCTTCGAGCCCTACAGCAAGGCGATGACGCCTCGGTGTTGGTCGCGGCGGAAGGCAAGGCCAGGGGCGATTTCGACTGAATGCCCGGCGTTCCACCTCCGTCGGATTTCGGGCGCACAAAGCTCGAAATCGAGACCATACCGCGGGGTCGGACGTTCGGTCGGATCTACTGGAGCATCTATCCTGATCCATTGGGGTACGGGAAGTCGCCGAGCCGGTTCAGCGATCCTCGACGCCGTCTTGACGCCAACCGGTTTGGCGTTGTGTACCTCGGTGACTCCCTGAAGGTGTGCTTCCTCGAGACCGTGCTCCGCGACCGCCGCGAAGGAATCCTTGACGATCTTCCAATAGAGGAGGTGGAGCTGACCCGACGGCGCTATGCGGACATCGCGACCACGACAGACCTACGCCTGGTCGATCTCAGAGGCGACAATGCCGTTCGGATGGGTGTGCCGACGGATGTCGTTCGGGCACAGCGCCAGAACCTGGCACGCCGGTGGTCGCTAGCATTTCACGAGCACCCATCTGAGCCTGACGGGGTCATTTACCCCTCGCGCCTGAACGGGGCGACCAATCTCGCCATCTACGACCGGGCGATACTGAAGCTTCAGCCGACGCGCGTTTTGACACTTCTCGGCGCGCAGGGTCTGGCTCAGGTTCTGCAGGATTTCAGGGTGGGGTTGGTGTGAAGATGTAGCTCGTATCCGTATCGCTTGGCGAAGATGGCTGTAGCGCCAGAATCGTCCACTAAGCCGGAGCAACGCAACGACCGGTGTGGGGCCGGGGAACGAACCCGCTGCGCGGGAGGGGCGCATGGGGTGAGGTAGAGATCATGAACCGGACGTCGCGCTCGCATTGAGGATGGTTCGGCAGCGGCAGAGCATCACGGGCTTTTCAACAACGAGCCTGACCATGCACCCTCCCATTCTCGATGCACCTATCAGCCCGCTGCGCCAGCGGCTGATCGACCCTATGAACTTGCGGCGTTTCTCACGGCAGACACAGCGCAACTATCTCCGCGATATCGGACGCCTGGCGACGTTCCTTGGGCGTTCACCAGACACAGCGACCACCGACGACCTGCGCCGGTTCCAGATCGAGCAGCAGGACGACGGTGTTCCCGTGCCGACGATGAACAGGATCGTGTCGGCGCTGCGCTTCTTCTTCACGCACACGGTCGATCGTCCCGATCTGGCGCGCAAGCTCGTTCGTCTGGCGCACCCGCGCAAGCTGCCGGTGGTACTGAGCCGCGACGAGGTTGCCCGGCTGCTCAACGCCACCACCTGCCTCAAGCACCAG
>NZ_JAMYOX010000011.1:0-150623 GCF_040320025.1 Mesorhizobium sp. M0808 | reverse complement strand
GCCGATGGCCGTCCGTCACCCCTGATCGATTAAAGCCTCACCGACGCTGCCAACAAAGCTCACGCCTCAAACCCCGCGCCCCTCCCGCGAGCGGGTTCGTTCTTTGGCGCATAGCCGCCGTCCGCTGTCCTCCAGATCTGGCTACTGGCGCTTGATGCCAGGACAGAATTTGCCCACACCGATGCCGCCTTCGGGTCCGATGCCCCTCACCTGCCCCTCGACAAGCTCCCCAAAATGCCGCGGACGATCGCTCGTCCGACCGACGAACCGACCGAGCGCACCACCGACTTGATTGCCGCCTCCGCCACCGTCTGACGGTTGGAGGGCCGCGGCGCCCGCCGGCCACCGCTGGGCTGAGGAGCGGGCTCGTCATTGCCGAAACCGGGAATGGTCCAGCGCGAACGGCCTGCGTCCTGTTGCTGCGCCTGTGCCTCCTGGGCGTCCTTGGCCTTCTTCTGCAGCATCTCGAAGGCCGATTCGCGGTCGATGGTCTGATCGTATTGTCCCGCAACCGGGCTCTCGGTGATCTGCTTGCGGCGCTCGTCGGGCGTGATCGGGCCAAGGCGCGAGGACGGCGGGCGGATCAGCGTCCGCTGCACCATGGACGGCACGCCCTTGGCTTCCAGCGTCGAGACCAGCGCCTCGCCCGTGCCGAGCTGCGTGATCACGGTTGCGCAGTCGAAATCGGGATTGGGTCTGAACGTCTCGGCCGCCGTCCTGACGGCCTTCTGTTCGCGCGGCGTATAGGCACGAAGTGCGTGCTGCACCCGGTTGCCCAGCTGGGCCAGGACCGTTTCAGGGATATCCAACGGATTCTGCGTGACGAAATAGACGCCGACGCCCTTCGAACGGATCAGCCGGACCACCTGCTCGACGCGGTCGATCAGCACCTTCGGCGCATCGTCGAACAGAAGGTGCGCCTCATCGAAGAAGAAGACCAGCTTCGGCTTGTCCGGGTCGCCGACCTCGGGCAGTTCCTCGAACAGCTCCGACATCAGCCACAGAAGGAACGTCGCATAAAGCCGGGGATTCATCATCAGCTTGTCGGCGGCGAGCACGCTGATGGCGCCGCGTCCATCGCGCGTGGTGCGCATGATGTCGGCGATCCGCAATGCCGGCTCGCCGAAGAAATTGGCAGCGCCCTGCTGCTCCAGGACCAGCAGCGTGCGCTGGATGGCGCCGACCGAAGGTTTCGTCACATTGCCGTAGCGGGAGCCGATCTCTTCGGCGCGGTCGGCGATATTGGCCAGCAGTGACTGCAGGTCCTTCAAGTCGAGCAGCAGAAGGCCTTCCTCGTCGGCGATGCGGAAGGCGATGTTCATGATGCCTTCCTGCGCCTCGGAAAGGTTCATCAACCGCGACAGAAGCAGTGGGCCCATCTCCGAGATGGTGGCGCGGATCGGGTGGCCCTGCTCGCCGAACAGATCCCAGAAGATGACCGGGAATTCCTGGAATTCATAGGGATCGAGCTTGACCTGCTCGGCCCGCTTGACCAGGAAATCCTGCGCTGTGCCCATCATGGCGATACCCGACAGGTCGCCCTTGATGTCGGCGCAGAATACCGGCACGCCGGCATTGGAGAAACCCTCGGCCAATATCTGCAGGGTCACCGTCTTGCCGGTGCCGGTCGCGCCGGTGACCAGGCCGTGACGATTGCCATATTGCAGCAAAAGCTGTTCGGGCCGCTGATAGCTGTCGTCCGGCTTGCGGCTGGCCCCTATGAAGATACTGGTATCGTCGGCCATGTGTCCGGTCTCCGCAAACCTATAGGGTTGAATGCCCTGATCCCTTGAAGAAAAGGGAGCCCCGCCGCAGGTATAGTGAGGCCATTGCGCAGCGACAATGGGCGTTGTCGAAAATGGCTTTTGGAGCTTGCAGAACCTGCCCATGTTTGGCAATCGGTTGACGGTCACCGTCACGGAAGGCGCGTTGCACGGCATGTGTGCTGCATTGTGATATCGGGCCGGGGACCGTAGACTGACATAGTCGGCCGCTGCGGCCGCTAGAACGAGGAGAACCGATGGGCGCCGGTGCCTTGACCCAGGATGCCGAACTTCCAAACGTCGACCGGCAACGATGGCTGGCGCTGGCGGAGAAGGCGCTGGCCGGCGGGTCCTTCGAGGAAAAGCTCGTCTCGCATACGGACGACGCCATCCGCATCGAGCCGCTCTACGAGCGTTCGGTCACGGCGGAGCCTGTCGTGCGCGCCAACCCGGGATCACCGTGGATCGTCAGCCAGCGCATCGACAATCCGGACATAGGCCGCGCCAGTGCGCAGGCGCTGGAAGACGTCGCGCAGGGTGCCACCGGACTGTCGCTTGTCTTCGAGGGTGCGCCGAACGCCTTCGGCTATGGCTTGCCGAGGACGGCGGAGGCGCTGGAGGGCGTGCTCGACGGCGTGCCGCTCAACCGCATCCAGATCCGCATCGACGCCCATCCCTGGAGCCGTGCCGTGGCCGACTGGCTGGTGGCGTTTTTGACCAAGCGCCGCTCCGACCCGGCAAAGCTCAACCTCTCCTTCGGCATCGATCCGGCGGCGATCTTTGCCGGGACCGGCAGGCTGCGCATGTCGATCGAGGCTTTGCAGGCTTCGATGCCGCAATCGCTGGCGCATTTCTTTTCGATGGGTGTGCCCGGCGTGCTGCTGGAGGCCGACGGGCGGGTATTCCACAATGCCGGCGCCACCGAGGCGCAGGAGCTTGGCACCATGCTCGCCTCGGCCGTCTCCTATCTGAGGCTGTTCGAGAAGGCGCGCCAGCCGCTCGTCTACGCGGCGCCGCATATCGGTTTTGCGCTCAGCGTCGACCAGGACCAGTTCGTTTCGACGGCCAAGGTCAGGGCGTTGCGCAGGCTGTGGGCGCGTGTCCAGGAGGCCTGCTCGATACCGCCCTCCACCGCCAGCATCCATGCCGAAACCTCCTTCCGGATGATGACGGCGGCCGACCCGGAAACCAACATCCTGCGCACCACCATCGCCGCTTTCGCGGCTGCCGCCGGCGGCGCGGATTCGATCGCCATCCTGCCGCACACGATCGCGCACGGCCTACCCGCGGATTTTGCTCGCCGCGTTGCCCGCAACGCGCAACTGATCATGGCCAATGAAAGCCACATCGACCACGTCGCCGATCCGGTTTGCGGTTCGGGCGCCGTCGAAGCGCTGACTGCGGAGCTCTGCGCGGCGGCCTGGCAGGAGTTCCAGCAGATCGAGGCGGAAGGCGGCGTGCTGACCAGCCTTGAGCAAGGCCACATCCAGAGGCGCGTCCAGGCAGCTTCCGCCCGCCGCAACACAGCCTACCAGGCGGGCGAACGGGCGATCGTCGGCACGACGCTGCACCCGTCGAAGACCGAGCGTCCGGTCGAGACGCTGGCGGCGGAGCGGCGGCCTGCCTTCACCGAAGGCGTTGCGGTGTGCGAGCCGCTATTTCCGATCCGCATCGATCAGTCGATCGGAGCCGTGCCATGATCCCGGATTTCAGCCAGATCGCCTGGTCGCCGCCACGGCGGGTGCCGGTCGAGGTCAAAGGCCAGCGGATGACGCCGGAAGGCATCGCCGTCAAGCATCTCTACAACCAAGGCGATCTCAAGGGCTTGCCGCACCTCGATACCTATCCGGGCCTGCCGCCTTTCGTGCGCGGCCCCTATCCGACGATGTATGTCCAGCAACCGTGGACGATCCGGCAATATGCCGGCTTCTCGACCGCCGAAGAGTCCAACGCCTTCTACCGGCGCAACCTTGCCGCCGGCCAGAAAGGCCTGTCGGTCGCCTTCGATCTCGCCACGCACCGCGGCTACGACAGCGACCATCCGCGCGTCGCCGGCGATGTCGGCATGGCCGGCGTCGCCATCGATTCCATTCTCGACATGCGCCAGCTGTTCGACGGCATCCCGCTTAACGAGATGACGGTATCGATGACGATGAACGGCGCGGTGCTGCCGATCATGGCGCTCTATATCGTCGCGGCGGAGGAACAGGGCGTCGCGCAGAAGGATCTCACCGGGACCATTCAGAACGACATCCTGAAAGAGTTCATGGTGCGCAACACCTACATCTATCCGCCAAAACCTTCGATGCGGATCGTGTCGGACATTTTTTCCTACACGTCGAAGCATATGCCGAAATTCAATTCGATTTCGATCTCCGGCTACCACATGCAGGAGGCAGGTGCGACGGCGGACCTCGAGCTCGCCTACACGATTGCCGACGGTATCGAATATGCCCGCGCCGGCGTCGCGGCCGGCCTCGACATCGACCGGTTCGCGCCGCGCCTTTCCTTCTTCTGGGCGATCGGCATGAATTTCTTCATGGAAGTCGCGAAGCTGAGAGCAGCGCGCCTTTTGTGGGCCAGCCTGATGCTGAAGAACTTTTCGCCGAAAGACGAGCGCTCGCTGTCGCTGCGCACCCATTGCCAGACTTCGGGCTGGTCGCTGACGGCGCAGGATCCCTACAACAACATCATCCGAACCATGATCGAGGCGATGGCGGCGACTCAAGGGCATACGCAGTCGCTGCACACCAATTCCTTCGACGAGGCAATGGCGCTGCCGACCGACCATTCGGCCCGCATCGCCCGCAACACACAGCTCATCCTGCAGAAGGAATCCGGCACGACGCGCATCATCGACCCGTGGGGCGGCTCCGCCTATGTCGAACGGTTGACGCATGATCTGGCGGCGCGTGCGCTTGCGCATATCGAGGAGGTCGAGAGCCTCGGCGGCATGGCCGCGGCGATCGAAAAGGGCCTACCGAAGCTGCGCATCGAAGAGGCTGCCGCGCGCACCCAGGCGCGCATCGATTCAGGCGAACAGATCGTGGTCGGTGTCAATGCTCACCGTCCCGGCACGGACATCGAAGTCGACGTGCTGAAGATCGACAATGCCGAAGTCAGGGCGCGGCAATTGTCGAAGCTGCAGCGGCTGAAAGGCACGCGTGACGTCGCCGCCGTCGAGAGCGCGCTCGATGCGCTTACCCGTGCTGCCGGGAGTAACGCAAACCTGCTGGAATTCGCCATCCGGGCCGCACGCGCCAACGCCACGGTCGGCGAGATTTCGCTGGCGCTGGAAAAGGTTTTCGGCCGCCATGTCGCCTCGGTGCAGACGATCTCCGGCGTCTATCGCAACGCGCTCGGCGACAATCCGGTGGTCGACCGGCTGCAGGACAAGATCGTCGCGTTCGAGGAGAAGTCCGGCGGCAAGCCGCGCATTCTGGTCGCCAAGATGGGGCAAGACGGCCATGATCGCGGCCAGAAAGTGATCGCCACCGCCTTTGCCGACCTAGGCTTCGACGTCACCGTCGGGCCGATGTTCCAGACGCCGGACGAGATCGCCAGGCTGGCCGTCGAGCATGACGTGCACATCGTCGGCGCCTCGTCGCTGGCAGCAGGCCATTTGACGCTCATTCCCGAACTCAGGCTTGCACTGAAGAAGCTCGGCCGCGACGACATGCTGATCGTCGCCGGCGGCGTCATCCCGCCGCAGGATTACGACGCAGTCCGGCAGGCAGGCGCCACTGAAATCTTCCCGCCCGGCACGGTCATTCCGGAAGCGGCGGACCGACTGATGGATAGGCTGCTGGAGGCCGGCTGACGCTTTGTTATAATATCCGTTGTAACGAGAAACACGCTGAGTTATAATCAGCGTTGCAACAGGATGCCTCACCATGAACACGACCATTCGCAAGATCGGCAATTCCGAAGGCGTGATCCTGCCGAGGGAGCTTCTCGATCGTCTGAACCTGAAGGCCGGCGACCAGCTTCAAATCGTTGAAACAGGTGACGGTCTTGCGCTGAAGCCGGTGGACGACAGCTTCGAGCGGCAAATGAAAGCTGCCCGCGAGGTCATGGACAAATACAAGGTCGCGCTTCAGAAGCTCGCCGAATGAGCTGGGAGCTTCTGACGCGGCGTGCAGTCGAAGCCATGCACGCGGAGCAGTTGCGCCGACACGGCGGAGCACAAGGCTTGAGGGATGAAAATGCCCTCGAATCGGCGCTCGCTCGCGCCGAAAACAAGGCCAACTGCGGAGACCCGTCGGTTGAGGAACTCGCAGCCACCTATGTCTTCGGCATTGCCAGAAATCATGCCTTTGTCGACGGCAACAAACGCACGGCCATTGTCGCGGCCGGCGCATTTCTGATTGTGAATGGTTATGCCCTGTCGGCCAATGACGGCATGCTTTACGAATTCGTCATGGGCGTCGCCGCCGGCGAAATCGACGAGGCTGGTGCCGCGGCGTTCTTCCGCGATCATGTCGTCAAGCTCGAAGACTAACTGTCGGAGAGCTTGACGATCTCCCATTCCTTGCCGTTGACCACGGCAACTTCGCCGACCTTCTTGCCGAACAGCGCCATCGCCATCGGCGACATATGGGAAATTGTCCCTTTGCCCGGATTGGCTTCGTCCTCGCCGACGATCTTCCAGTGCACCTTCTTGCCGTCGTCGCTTTCCAGGGTGACACCCATGCCGAAACGAACCAGGTCGCTGCCCGGTTCCGGCACCGAAAGCTCGGCGCTTTCACGCCGCGCCGTCCAATAGCGGAGATCGCGCGAGACCAGCGCGATGCGCTCGCGGTCGGCCCTCTTTTCGGCTCTGCCCAGTTCGTCGCGCAGAGCGGCCACCTCGGCATCGATCAGCGCCATGCCGCGTTCCGTGACCAGATTGCGGTGATGGCTGATCGGCCGCTCGCCGATGCCGGCAATGGCGTTTTCGCTGTCTTCCTCGCGGGTGAAGGCCCTGCTCATCTGACGAACTTAGGCTTGGAATGGCGACTCCACAAGCCATTGCTGATGAAGAGGCTAATGGTGAAGATCTGGGTTCAGTACCCGAGATTAGACAGCTGCTTGGGGTGTAAAGCTGACCATGCGAATGCCTCAACTTGGCGCACTATCGCGCTTCGAGGGCCGCAAGGCTAAGGTCCGGTTGCGCAACTAGGTAGCGGAGCCCCTTGGTTCCGACGTCGCCTTGCTCAACGATATTGAAGCCGTGCCGGCCGAGATCCGCTGCAACTTTGTCCAAATCGACGTAACCATGCCGGTGGAGCCGAAAGGTGCTCTTCTGGCGCGGCGGTTTCGCAAAATCGACGATAAGCACACGACCGCCCGGCCTCAGGACGCGGAAGGCCTCTCTGCCGAATTCCTCGCGGCCCTTCTTTGGCAGATGGTGGAACATCAGCGTGCTGAGGACGACATCAAATTCCCCATCCTTGAAAGGCAGTTCCTGAGCGGTGGCGGTCGAGAACCCGACTTGTAGCCCGGCTCGCCGGGCCTTTGCCGTCGCGCGCGCAACCATTTCGACGGAGACGTCGACGCCGTGCACACGCCCCTCCGGCCCCACCTTCTGTCTGGCAAGGAGCGCGGTGGTGCCGGTGCCGCACCCGACATCCAGGACCACTTCTCCCGGTTTCAGCTCCGCAAAGCTTAATATCCTTTCGCGAAAAGCACGTTCGCGACCGAAGGTCAGAAGCCACGCCAGCATATCGTACAGGGCGGCGGAATGAAGCGTGATGCCGACATGCGGCGCCTTCTCCTCGCCGGCGGCCGGTCTGCGGTCCTTGGCGGACAGCCGCCGGTGAGCGCTTTGCCATATCAATAAGCTCGCGACTACGACGAGTGCACCAGCATGAAGCAGGAGGACGGGAACTCCCAAGGAAAAGACCGCATTTGCCTGTCCCAACGAGAAAAATGCCGCGAGCACCACGGCCATTTTGACGAGCGCGACTAGCGCATGCCCTCCAACTATTGTTCCGAAAATACGTTGGTGCATTGCTTTATCTCCGGCCAGCCGGGCATCGCGCCGGGCCTTCCGCAAGAGCATAGGATACTGGACAGTGTGTCCAGTATCAGTTTTACTGGCCACATCGCACCGACGCGCCCAATACTGGACGATTTGGTGTCCTTTGGCCGGAAAAGGATGTTGCCGATGCCAGCCGGACCGATCGACCGTCGGGTCGCCAGGACCCGCAGCCGACTGCAGCAGGCGCTTTTCAGACTGACCGCCGAGAAGGGATATACGGCGATCACGGTCGAGGACATCTGCAGGGAAGCCGATGTCGGCCGCTCGACTTTCTACACGCACTATCCCGACAAGGACTACTTGAGGAAAGCAACGATCGACGAGCATATGAAGGGCTTGCAGGCACGTGGTGCCGAACGCCATTCGCAGAGAAATGCCAAGGGCTTTTCCTTCAGCGGTCCGGTGTTCGAGCATGCTCTTGCCACGCGGGAGATGCACCGTGCGCTGATGGGCGGGAAAAAGCGCGAAATGCCAGAAGAGATCCGCGGCTGGATAAGCAGGCAGGTTCGCCATGAGTTGGCGAATATCCAAGGTGATGAAGGCGGAGTCAGACTTGAGATCGCCACACGCTTCATCGTTGGCGCGTTCTTTGAAGTGATGCACTGGTGGCTTGAGAGGGATACGAAGCTGTCCCCCGCGGAGATCGACCAGACATTCGTGCAACTTGCCTTCAACGGGGTAAATGCGGTGTTCGCCGAGCCAACGAGGATCGAAGAGAGGCTCAAGAGGGGCTTCGTTTGATCGCCCACAGAAGGGCCGAAAGCGATATTCCGTCCTGGCTGGCAAGCTTCAGATTTTCACCACGAGTTCGACCGGGCTAGTCTGGCACGAATCCTGCGGCGTGAGCGTTGGCCGCAAGGGATCTGTGCCGATGTTGAACAGAAGAACGCTGCTTGCGCAGACCACCGGCTTTGCCATCATGAGGCTTTCGCTTGGCAAGGCAGCGGCGAAGAACCTGCCCGGCATTGAGAAAGCCGCGACGCGTGGCGCGATCAACGCGACCGAGCTCGGCGTCCGGCCCGGCGCGCTAGACGATCAGAGCAAGGCTTTCACCAAGCTGCTGCGCGACGCGCACGACCGCGACATGCCGGTGTTCCTGCCGCCGGGGATCTATATCGTTTCCAACCTGTCGCTGCCCGGCCGCGTGCGCCTGTCCGGCGTGCCGGGCGCATCGCGGATCGTCTATGGCGGCAATGGCCATCTCATTATGGCCGAACGGGCCGAGCATATCGAACTCAGCGGGCTGGTGTTCGATGGCAGCAACCGCTGGATGGGCGACTACACGCAAGGCCTGCTCGATCTGCGCCGCATCGCCCATCTGGTCGTCGACAACTGCCAGATGACCGGCAGCGGCAAGAACGGTCTGGCGCTCGAACATGCCTCGGGCCGAATCGAGCGCTCGGCGATATCCGGTGCGGCCGATGCCGGCATCTATTCGGTCGAGGCCGATGGCCTGGAAATATCAGGCAATAGCGTCTCCGACTGCGCCAATGGCGGCATTCTCGTGCACCGCTGGCAGGCGGCGGAAGACGGCACCATCGTCAGCGGCAACCGGATCGAGCGCATCCAGGCGCGCAGCGGCGGAACCGGCCAGAACGGCAACGGCATCAATGCGTTCCGCGCCGGCAACGTCATCATCTCCGGCAATATTGTCTCGGATTGCGCGTTCTCGGCGATCCGCGCCAACAGTTCCAGCAATTTGCAGATCACCGGCAACACCTGCTCGCGTTCGGGCGAGACGGCCGTGTATTCCGAATTCTCGTTCGAAGGCGCCGTCATCGGCAACAACATCGTCGATGGTGCTGCGAACGGTATTTCGATCGTCAACTTCAACGAAGGCGGCCGCATGGGCGTGTGCTCCGGCAACATCGTCCGCAATCTGTCGACCAGCGGTCCCTACCCTGCGGACGCGCCCGGCTTCGGCGTCGGCATCAGCGTCGAGGCCGACACCACCGTTTCCGGCAATGTCGTCGAGAATGCGCCGCTCTACGGCATGCAGATCGGCTGGGGACCGTTCATGCGCAATGTGGTCGCCACGGGAAACATCGTCCGCAAGGCCGGAACCGGCATCGTCGTCAGCGTGGTCGAAGGTGCCGGAACGGCAATCATCTCCGACAACGTCATCGACGGGGTCCAGAACGGCGCGATCGTCGGCCAACGCTGGGCCGAGCGAGTGACCGGTGACCTCGCCGCATCAGGCAATGCCGGCTACGCGCATTTGACCGTCGAGCGCAACCACGTCAGTTGAGGGTGGCCGTCGGCCGGAGCGCGCCGACTTTGGCGCCGATCCGGCTTTCGATGGGCGGATTTGCCTGTTCGATCAATTTCACAGCGAGCGCGTGGTCGGCGTGCAGCAGCTTAGCCAGCACGGCCGCGACCATCACTTCAGCGGCGCGGCCGGCGCCATCGTCGCATTTCAGCGCGATGCCAAGGCCAAGCTCCGGAAGGGCTGCACAAAAAACACCTTCGGCGCCTCCCTTGACGAAAATCCGACTCGGGGCGGCCTCCATCATCGCGACGTCGGACCTGCCCGTGCCGGCGACGAAAAACGGCTCGGCCATGCAGGCAGAAAGCAGCCGCTTCGCCGCCCGGGCGCGCACCGGCTCGAAGCCGGCACCTGTCGCCATGCGGGCAAAGCCAAGGGCAAAGCTGCGCAACGGCACGGCATAGGTCGGAATCGAGCAGCCGTCGGTGCCGCGGTGATCGGCGTCATGGGCAGCACCGGTCACCGCCTGCATCGCTTCGCGCACCATCTCCTGCGAAGCATGGCCAGCCTTGACGTAACCACGATGGGCGATGCCGCTGTGAACGCAGGTGCATAGGAAGCCTGAGTGCTTGCCGGAACAATTGTTGTGCAAGGTGTTCGGCGCACGGCCGGCGCGCGCGAGCGCCAGCGTCGCCCCGTGGCTCGACGGCCAATGCGCGCCGCATTCGAGTGCCGTCTCGTCGAGGCCGGCTTTCGCCAGCATGGCGCGCGCCAGCTCGACATGCGGCGGCTCGCCGGAATGGGAGGCGCAGGCCAGCGCCAGCTCCCGGTCACCGAAGTCGTAGGCATCGGCAGCGCCGCTCTCGACCAGCGGCAACGCCTGGATCGCCTTGACCGCCGAGCGCGGGAACACAGGCTGTGCCGTGTCGCCGATCTCCCAGACGGGCTTGCCGTCGGCGTCGAAGACGGCAACAGCGCCGCGATGGGCGCTCTCGACGATAGCGCCGCGCAAGACTTCGACCAGAACCGGATTTGTCATGTCACCTCCCGCAAATGCGGGCGGGTTTATCTGATCCGGTCGAGAATGGAAACGTAGTTGGCGACCGCGGCACCACCCATGTTGAAGATGCCGCCGAGCTTTGCTCCCGGCACCTGGATGCCGCCCGCCTCACCGACGAGTTGCATCGCGCCCAGCACATGCATCGATACACCGGTGGCACCGATCGGGTGGCCCTTGGCCTTCAGCCCGCCAGACGGATTGACCGGCAGCCTTCCATCTTTCGCCGTCTCGCCATCCAGGGCCAGCTTGGCGCCCTCGCCCGGCTTGGCCAAGCCCATCGCCTCATACTCGATCAGTTCGGCGATGGTGAAACAGTCATGCGTCTCGACGAAGGACAGGTCGCCGAGCGTCACGCCCGCCTTCTTCAGCGCCTGGTTCCAGGCCTGCTCGCAGCCTTCGAATGCGAGAATGTCGCGCTTCGACATCGGCAGGAAATCCTGAACATGCTCATTGGCGCGGAAGGCGACGGCGCGGCGCATCTTCAGCGCCGTGGCCGTGTCGGCAAGGACAAGCGCGGCGGCACCGTCCGACACCAGCGAGCAGTCTGTGCGCTTCAGCGGACCGGCGACGAAGGGGTTTTTTTCGCTTTCCTGCCGGCAGAACTCGTAGCCGAAATCCTTGCGCATCTGCGCGTAGGGATTGTCGACGCCGTTCTTGTGGTTCTTGGCGGCGATCATCGCCAGCGCATCCGACTGGTCGCCGTAGCGCTGGAAATAGGCTTGGGCGATCTTGCCGAAGACGCCGGCGAAGCCTGCCGGCGTGTCACCGTCCTCCGGCAGATACGAGGCCTTGAGCAGGTTCTTGCCGATCTCGGGACCGGGCGTCGTCGTCATCTGCTCGGCGCCGACCACCAGCACGATACGGGCGGCATTGGCGTCGATGGCGCGGATGCCTTGCCTGACCGCCGCCGAGCCGGTGGCGCAGGCGTTCTCGACGCGGGTCGCCGGCTTGAAGCGCAGCCGGTCATCGGCCTGGAGGACCAGGCTCGCGGTGAAATCCTGGGCGGAAAACCCGGCGTTGAAGTGGCCGAGCACGATCTCGTCGACGTCATCTGGACCGATGCCGGCATGATCGAGCGCCTCGACTGCCACCTTGGTGATCAGGCCCTCCAGCGTCTCGCCTTCGAGCTTGCCGAAGCGCGAATGCGCCCAGCCGACGATGCATGCTGTCATGGCAACCTCCATCCTGCGGGCCGGGCAACGTATGTCGCGGCCCGCCTCAGCATTGTTCAAGCATGAACCGTTCAGCCGGCTTCGTGAAGGGGCCAGAACCGCACAATCGCTTGATCTTGATCATCTGGTCATAGTGCCTGGCTTTTGCCAGCAAATCAGGCTGGATTTTTGTTGATTGATGCGTCAATAAAAAATAATCTTGTCCCAACAGGCCGGAGCAGGAATGCCGAAACTCGGAATGGAGCCGTTGCGCCGCAGGGCGCTCATCGACGCAACGATCTCGGCGATCGGCGAGCGCGGTTCGCTTGATGTGACGATGTCGGAAATCGCCGGGCGCGCCGGCGTGTCCTCGGCGCTTGCCCACCATTATTTCGGCGTCAAGGACGAATTGCTGTTGGCGACGATGCGGCACATCCTGAGCGAGCTCACCGCCGATACGCGCCGTGCACTTCGCGCGGCCGGCACGGCGCGCCAGCGCGTCTCGGCGGTGGTCGCGGTCAATTTCTCCGACATCCAGTTCCAGCCCGAAACGATCGCCGCCTGGCTCGCCTTCTATGTCGAGGCGCAGAAATCGGCAGCACTCCGCCGGCTGCTCAAGGTCTATGCGCGCCGGCTGCATTCCAATCTGCTCAGCGGGCTGGCCGGCATCCTGCCGAGAAGCGAGGCCGACCGGGTCGCCGAAGCGACCGCGGCGCTGATCGACGGGCTCTATATCAGGCGCGCGCTGAAGGACGGTGTTCCTGATGCCGCGACCGCGATTGCACTGGTCGAGGACTATCTCGAAACGAAGCTCAGCGGACGGCAGAAGCAGTGACATCCAAGCGACCCAACATCCTGATCGTCATGGTCGATCAGCTCAACGGAACGCTGTTTCCGGATGGGCCGGCGGACTTCCTGCACGCGCCGCATCTGAAGGCGCTGGCCGCGCGTTCGGCGCGTTTTTGCAACAATTACACGGCCTCGCCGCTCTGCGCGCCGGGCCGCGCCGCATTCATGAGCGGCCAGTTGCCGTCACGCACCGGGGTCTATGACAACGCCGCCGAATTCGCGTCTTCGATCCCGACCTTTGCCCATCATCTGCGCGCCGCCGGTTATCACACCTGCCTCTCCGGCAAGATGCATTTCGTTGGGCCGGACCAATTGCACGGTTTCGAGGAGCGGCTGACCACCGACATCTATCCGGCCGATTTCGGCTGGACGCCCGACTATCGCAAACCCGGCGAGCGCATCGACTGGTGGTATCACAATCTCGGCTCCGTCAGCGGCGCCGGTACTGCCGAGATCACCAACCAGCTGGAATATGACGACGAGGTCGCCTTCCATGCGGTGCAGAAGCTTTATGATTTTGCCCGCGTCTCCGACGATGCCGCACGTCGGCCCTGGTGCTTGACGGTTTCCTTCACCCATCCGCACGATCCTTACGTCGCACGGCGGCAATATTGGGACTTCTACGAGGATTGCCCGGCGCTCGAGCCTGAGGTCGGCTTCATTCCTTACGACAGGCAGGACCCGCATTCGCAGCGGCTCTACCGCGCCAGCGACTATGACAGGTTCGACATCACCGCTGAGCAGATACGCCGCGCACGGCGCGGCTATTTCGCCAACATCTCCTATCTCGACGACAAGCTCGGCGAATTGATGTCGGTGCTCGAGCACACACACATGCTCGACGACACGATCATCCTGTTCTGCTCGGACCATGGCGACATGCTGGGCGAGCGCGGCCTGTGGTTCAAGATGTGCTTTTTCGAAGGTTCGGCGCGGGTGCCGCTGATGATCGCCGGCAAGAGCATCGCCGCCAGCCTGATCGAGACGCCGGTCTCCAATCTCGACGTGACGCCGACGCTTTGCGACCTCGCCGGCATCAACATCAGCGCGATTGCGCCGTGGACTGACGGCCAGTCGCTGCTGCCGTTGCTGAACGGAAAGAAACGCTCCGCGCCGGTGCTGATGGAATATGCCGCCGAAGGCTCCAACGCGCCGATGGTGGCGATGCGCGAGGGCCGCTACAAATTCATCCATTGCGAGATCGATCCGCCGCAACTGTTTGATCTTGAATCGGATTCGCAGGAATTGACCAATCTCGCCGCCGATCCGGCCAATGCGGCATTGGTGGCCGCTTTCACCGACAAGGTGCGGGCGCGCTGGGACATGGCGGCCTTCGACGCGGCGGTGCGTGCCAGCCAGGCACGCCGCTGGGTGGTCTACCCGGCGCTGCGCAACGGCACCCATTATCCCTGGGAATTCCAGCCGCTGCAGAAGGCATCGGAGCGCTACATGCGCAACCACATGAACCTCGACCTGCTCGAAGAGCAGAAGCGCTTTCCGCGAGGCGAATGATGGCAGATAGTCTCGTCCCCTCGCTCGACCATCTCAGGCAGGCCTATGCCGTCACCTCCAAGGCGACGCAGGTCACGCCGCTGCTGGAATCGGCGGCACTCGCGCGCGAGACCGGCGCCGCCCGCGTCTTCGTCAAGGCCGAATCGCTGCAATGGGCAGGATCGTTCAAGGTGCGCGGCGCCTACTGGCGGCTGAAGAAGCTCTCGCCTGACGAAGCCAAAAAGGGCGTCGTCGCCTACTCCTCCGGCAATTTTGCGCAGGGGCTAGCGGCGGCTGGCCAAGCGCTTGGCATTCCCGTCACCATCGTCATGCCGATCGACGCGCCGGCCGCCAAGCGCGACGCCACATTGGGTTACGGCGCGCGCGTGGTGCTGACTGACCATGGCGAGCGCGCGCGTGAGGAAGTCGCCGCCGCCAAGGCGCGCGAGATCGCTGCGAGCGAAGGCCTGGCGCTGCTACACCCGTTCGACGATCCGGAGATCGTCGCCGGCCAAGCCGGTGCCGGGCTGGAGGCACTCGACCAGATCGCCGCCAGGCAAGCGGAGGCCGATCTCTTGTTCTGCTCGGTCGGCGGCGGCGGCCTGATCGGCGGTGTTTCACTGGCCTTTCACTACCTGTCGCCAGCCACGAAGATCATCGGTGTCGAGCCGGAAGGTTTTGACGGCATGGGCTCGTCGCTGGCGCATGGCGCCATCGAAACCATGCCGATCGGGCCGAAATCGATTTGCGACGGGCTGATGTCGCGGCGGCCCGGCGACGCGCCGTTCGCAGCGGTGAAGGCCGCCGGCGTTCGCGGCGTCACCGTCGACGATGCTTCGGTGCGGCGCGCCATGCGCCTCGCCTTCGAGCGGCTGAAGCTGGTGCTCGAGCCATCCGGCGCTGCTTCGCTGGCGGCGTTGCTCGGCGGCAAGGTCGACGTCACCGGCAAGACCGTTCTCGTAATGGCAACCGGCGGCAACGTCTCGCTGGCCGATTTCATTGCGCATATGAACCACGGGCGCGCATGAACCATGCTTGAAGCGGATTTCGTCATCATCGGCTCCGGCTCGGCCGGTTCGGCCATGGCCTACCGGCTGTCGGAGGACGGCAAGCATTCGGTGATCGTCATCGAATATGGCGGCAGCGATATCGGCCCGCTGATCCAGATGCCGTCGGCACTGTCGATCCCGCTCAATATGAGCCTCTATGACTGGGGCTTTGCCAGCGAGCCGGAGCCGCACCTCGGCGGCCGCGTGCTGGCGACGCCGCGCGGCAAGGTCATCGGCGGCTCGTCGTCGATCAACGGCATGGTCTATGTGCGCGGCCATGCCCGCGACTTCGACCATTGGGCCGAACAGGGCGCGACCGGCTGGGGCTTTGCCGATGTGCTCCCGTACTTCAAGCGCATGGAGGACAGCAATGGCGGCGAGAATGGCTGGCGCGGCCACGGCGGCCCGCTGACTGTGCAGCGCGGCTCGAGGACGAACCCACTCTACGGCGCCTTCGTCAAGGCAGGCCGTCAGGCCGGTTTCGAGCTGACCGACGACTATAACGGCGCGAAGCAGGAAGGCTTTGGGCCGATGGAGCAGACCATCCGCGGCGGCCGTCGCTGGTCCGCAGCGAGCGCCTATCTGAGGCCGGCGCTGAGGCGGAAAAATGTCAGCCTGGTCAAGGGTTTCGCCCGGCGGGTAATCATCGAGAATCAACGCGCCACCGGCGTCGAGATCGAAGTGCGCAAACGAATTCAGGTGATCAGAGCGCGGCGCGAGGTGATCGTTGCCGCGTCCTCGATCAACTCACCCAAGATCCTGATGCTGTCCGGCATCGGCCCCGGCCAGCACCTTAGGGAGAACGGCATTCCGGTGATTGTCGACCGGCCCGGCGTCGGTCGCAATCTGCAGGACCATATGGAACTCTACATCCAGCAGGAATCGACGAAGCAGATCACGCTGAACTCGGTGCTGAACCCGTTCTCGAAGGCGCTGATCGGGGCACAATGGCTGTTCTTCAAGTCCGGCCTCGGCGCCACCAATCATTTCGAGGCGGCCGCCTTCGTACGCTCGCGCGCCGGCGTCGACTATCCGGATATCCAGTATCACTTCATCCCGGCCGCGGTCCGCTATGACGGCAAGGCGGCGGCCAAGGCGCATGGTTTCCAGGCGCATGTCGGGCCGATGCGGTCGAAGTCGCGCGGTTCGGTCACGCTGCGCTCGCCCGATCCCAAATCGAAGCCGGTGATCCGCTTCAACTACATGTCGCATCCGGACGACTGGACGGAGTTCCGCCACTGCATCCGGCTGACCCGCGAGATCTTCGGGCAAGCGGCCTTCGATCCGTACCGAGGCAAGGAACTGTCGCCGGGCTCGCATGTACAATCGGATGAAGAGCTCGACGCCTTCATTCGCGACCACGCCGAAAGCGCCTACCACCCTTGCGGCACCTGCAAGTTGGGCCGTGCCGATGATGCGATGAGCGTCGTCGATCCGGAATGCCGCGTCATTGGCGTCGAAGGGCTTCGGGTCGCCGATTCCTCGATCTTTCCACGCGTCACCAACGGCAATCTCAACGCGCCGTCGATCATGACCGGCGAGAAGGCCGCCGACCACATTCTCGGGCGTACGCCGCTGCCACCGTCCAACCAGGAACCATGGATCAATCCGCGCTGGCAGGTGTCGGACAGATAGGCCATGATCCGGCGGACGCATATTCCGCATGCCGCGACAAGACGATTTGGAGAACAGTCATGCGCGCCCAGCCAACGGCATCGCATTATGTCAACGGCCGCTATATCGACGACGAGCGCGGCGCAGCGCTGCCGGTTATCTATCCGGCAACCGGCGAGACCATCGCCATGCTGCGCTCGGCGACGCCGAACGTGCTGGAACTCGCGATCGAGGCCGCGCGTGCGGCACAGCCGGCCTGGGCTCGGCTGAAGCCGGTCGAGCGCGGCCGCATCCTGCGCCGTGCCGCCGACATTTTGCGCGCGCGCAATGCCGATCTGGCGCGCATCGAGACGCTGGATACCGGTAAGCCGATCCAGGAGACGCTGGTTGCGGACGCCCCGTCGGCGGCCGACTGCCTCGAATATTTCGGCGGTGCCGTCACCACCTTTAATGGCGAGGCCGTCGATCTCGGCGGACCCTTTGCCTATACCAGGCGCGAGGCGCTCGGCGTGTGCGTCGGCATCGGCGCCTGGAACTATCCGATCCAGATCGCCGGCTGGAAATCCGCACCCGCCCTCGCCATGGGCAATGCGATGGTTTTCAAACCATCGGAAAACACGCCGCTTTCAGCGCTGGCGCTCGCCGAAATCTACACCGAGGCCGGGCTGCCCGACGGGCTGTTCAACGTCGTGCAGGGTTTTGGCGATGTCGGCGCCGGCCTTGTCGGCCATGATGTTGTCGCAAAGGTCTCGGTGACCGGCTCGGTGCCGACAGGCCGCAAAGTGCTGTCGCTCGCCGGCTCGAAGATGAAGCACGCAACGATGGAGCTCGGCGGCAAGTCGCCGCTGATCGTCTTCGAAGACGCCAACCTCGAAAATGCCATCGGCGGCGCGATGCTCGGCAATTTCTATTCGACCGGCCAGATCTGCTCCAACGGCACGCGGGTCTTCGTGCAGAGCGGCATCCATGACCATTTCGTCGAGAGGCTGACCGAACGGACGAAGAAAATCCGCATCGGCGATCCACTCGATCCGGACACGCAGATGGGGCCGCTGGTCTCAAAGGCGCAGCACGACAAGGTGGTCTCTTACATCGAGGCCGGCAAGCAGGATGGCGCGGTGCTCGCCTGCGGCGGCAACGTGCCTTCGCTGCAGGGTTTTCAGGGCGGCTTCTTCGTCGAGCCGACGGTGTTCACCGGTGTCGTCGACACGATGCGCATCGCCCGCGAGGAGATTTTCGGGCCGGTCATGAGCGTGCTGAAATTCGACAGCGAGGACGAGGTGATCGAGCGCGCCAACGACACCGAATTCGGCCTCGCCGCCGGCGTGTTCACCCGCGACCTGGCGCGCGCCCATCGTGTCATCGCCGAACTGCAGGCCGGCACCTGCTGGATCAACGCCTACAATCTGACGCCGGTCGAAATCCCCTTCGGCGGCTTCAAGCAGTCCGGCATCGGACGCGAGAATTCGCTCGCGGCACTGGCGCTCTATTCGCAGCTGAAGTCGGTCTATGTCGAGACCGGGGATGTCGCCAGCCCGTACTGATCCTTGGGCGCCGTGCCGTCCAGATACTGCGTCAGCGCGCAGACGAGATGATAGAAGATGCTGGCCGGCACCTCGCTCGCCAAGGAGCGGCCACGCTCGTCGATGCGGTCGATCCACAGGCCGAGCGGTGCCGGATTGATGTGCCAGCGGAACAGCCGGCCGACCCGTGCTTCGATCTCCGGCTTCAGGTCGGGACCGCCCGAACCGTCCAGCGCGATCGCCGCCTTGATCGCTTCGGCCTGCGGCCAGCTGCGCGAGACGCGGTCGAGCGGCAGTCCTTGCCGCGAGACGGCGCCGTAGGCGAGGCCCGTGGCGCGGTTCAGGCCATTGGCAATCGCCGACGCGTAAAGCTTCCGGGCAAGGCCGGTCAAGCCGCTCTGGCCGCTGCGGCCGGCGAAGTCGACCAGCAGCGAGGCCCATTCGAAATGATGGCCGGGTTCGGTCCACGTGCCCTTCTCGCCAGGGGCCGGCCGCCATTCATGGTCGAAATACTCACCCAGCGTCCAGCTTTCCGGGTCGAAGAAATGGCTGCGAAACAGATCGACGATGCGCGCGGCGCGGCGAAGATAGGCGCGCTCGCCGGTCGCCTGATGCCAGGCCAGGAATGCCTCGAGCAGATGCATGTGCGGGTTGGAGCGGCGCTCGCCCTCGCCGCTCGAGGTCTCGCGGAAGCCGGTCAGGCGTTCGTCCTCGAGATGCGCGTCGATGAACGCAAAGGTCTCCTGGCCAAGCCGCAACGCATCGGGATTGCCGCACATATGGGCATGCGCCAGCGCCAGGAGCACGCAGGAATGGTCATAGGCATCCTCGGCAGCGTCGGCGACGGTGCCGTCGACGTTGAGCGTGCGTACCCAGCCGCCATTGTCGGTACGTCCGTGCCTGGCCATGAATTCGAGGCCGTGGCTGATCAGCCGATCGGCCGGGCCGTTCCAGCCGCGCGCCTTGGCGACGGCGAAGGCGTAGATCTGCCTGGCCTGCGTGCGCATGCGCTTGGGTTTCATCAGCGGGGCGGCATCGAAGCCGAGCGCCTCGTGGAACCCGCCGTGGCGCTCATCGACGCCGACCGTCGACCACAACGGCACCGTCTCCTCGAACAGCCAATGGTGCACGCGGCGCTGCCAGGCGCCGCTTTCGATGACGCGGTCGTCGGCAGGCGTGAACCTGGTCTCAAGGCGGCCGCTTTTTTCGAGCTGCTCGACGATCTTCTTGACGTTCTGGCTGTGGCTGACCGGGGCGACGAAAGTGGCGTCGGCGGTCGACACGATGGCGACGTCCTTCAGGCCTATAGCCGACAGCAGGCGGCCGTCGCTGCGGATATAGGAGTTCTCGCAATCGATGGCGACGACATCGCCGACGATGACATTGCCCTGCGTGTCGGAGGGGCCGACGTCGAGCAGCGATTGCCAGGAGCCGAGATCGTTCCAGCGAAAGCTGGCCGGCACCATGGCGATGCCGCTGGCGCGCTCCATGATCGCATAGTCGATCGATGTCGATGGGATGGCGGCATAGAGCTCCAGAGGCATGTAGAGGCCGGAAAGATCCGATGTCGCAGCCTGGTAGGCAGCCTCTGTGGCGCTCCAGATGTCGGGCTGGAAGGCCATGAACGCGTCGCGCATGGCACTGGCGCGAAACAGGAAGATGCCGGTGTTCCAGTAGAAATTGCCGGCCTCGAGATAGCTCTGCGCCGTGGCGAGATCGGGTTTTTCGACGAAACGCGAGACATCGCAGATGCCATCGCGCTCGCCGGCCACCTCGATGTAGCCGTAACCGGTCTCGGGTTGGGCGGGCTTGATGCCGAACACCACCAGCCTGCCTTGGCGCGCGGCCGCCGTGCCGGCCTCGATGCTCCGCCAGAATTGCTGTGGGGTCGCGATCTCATGATCGGACGGCACCACCAGCACCAGGCTGTCGCCGAATTCCGACAGCGTGCGCAGGCTTGCCAAGGCGACGGCCGCGGCGGTGTTGCGTCCGGTCGGCTCGAACAGCGGGCCGCCGCCGGAAAGCTCGTGACCGGCAATGTCGGCATGGACGCGGTCGGCATGCCTTTCCGAGGCAATCAGGAAAACCGGCGTTTCGCCTTCCGGCCGCGCAGTGAGCCGGCGCAGCGTCTTGGCCAGCATTGAGCCGTCGCCGGAGAAATCATGGAACTGCTTGGGATTGTCCTCGCGCGACAACGGCCACAGCCGCGAGCCGACGCCGCCGCTCATCACAAAACTGACGATCCGTTCGGTCATGAAAACAAGCCTCGTGCTCAAAAGGTCTGATTGTAGGCGCCGACTTCGGGGCTGCGGCGCAGCACCGCATCGACGGCTTCGAACATCTGCCGGCGCCGCTCGGACGATACCGGGCTCTCCACCACCACCACAAGCTCCGGCTTGTTCGATGATGCGCGCACCAACCCCCAGGTACCATCCTCCGCCACGACCCTGACGCCGTTGACGGTGATCAGTTCGGCAATCCTCTGGCCGGCGAAGACCGTGCCCTCGTCCTTCATCTTGCGAAAGTCGCCTACGACGCGCTCGACGACGCCGTATTTGAGCTCGTCGGCGCAGTGTGGCGACATGGTCGGCGTGCCGAAGGTCAGCGGCAGATCGCGATAGAGGTCGGCCATGCTGCTTTGCGGGCTGCGATCCAGCATCTGGCAGATGGCGATTGCCGTGACCAGGCCATCGTCATAGCCGCGGCCGATCGGAGGATTGAAGAAGAAATGGCCCGATTTCTCAAAACCGGCAACGGCGCCGAGTTCGGCCACCCGCCGCTTGATATGGGAGTGTCCGGTTTTCCAATAGTCGGTGACCGCGCCATTTTCCCGCAACACCTTGTCAGTCATGAACAATCCGGTCGACTTGACGTCGACAACGAAAGTCGAGCCGGGATAAAGGTGCGAAATGTCGCGCGCCAGCATGACGCCGACCTTGTCGGCGAAAATCTCGCTGCCTTCATTGTCGACCACGCCGCAGCGATCGCCGTCGCCGTCGAAGCCAAGCCCGACATCGGCGCCCGTTTCCAGCACCTTGTCGCGAATGGCGTGCAGCATCTGCATGTCTTCGGGGTTGGGATTGTAATTGGGAAACGTATGATCGAGCTCGACGTCGAGCGGGATCACCTCGCAGCCGATCCTTTCCAGTGCTTCGGGAGCGAAAGCCCCGGCGGTGCCGTTGCCGCAGGCGGCCACCACCTTGAGCTTCCTCGAGATACGCTTTCCCGCTGTCAGATCGTCAAGGTAGGTTTTGCGGAAGTCCGCAACGAAGTCATAGGAGCCGCCACCGACAAGATCGAAATCGCCGGACAGCACGATCGCCTTCAACGCACTCATCTCCTCCGGACCAAAAGTCAGCGGGCGCGCCGCGCCCATCTTGACGCCGGTCCAGCCATTCTCGTTGTGCGAGGCAGTGACCATGGCAACGGACGGCGTGTTGAGCGCGAACTGGGCGAAATAAGCCATCGGCGACAGGGCCAGCCCGACATCCTTGACCCGTGCGCCGGCCGCCATCAGCCCGGAAACCAGCGCCAGCTTTATGGCAAGCGAATAGGAGCGGAAATCGTGACCGGTGACGATGTCGGGTCCGGCACCCAGACGGCGGATAAGCGTGCCGAGCCCCATGCCGAGCGCCTGGACGCCGATCAGATTGAGTTCCGGCGTTTCGTTCGAGCCGGGATGGCCGAACCACCAGCGCGCATCATATTCGCGAAACCCGGACGGCTTGATCAACGCAGAGGTTTCAAACTCGAATGTGTTTGGTCTGACATCGCTAACGATCTTCATCGACAAAGCTGCAAACTCCAGGTGGCTGAATCAGGTGCTTCGAGGCAAGTGGACGGTTATCCAGAAGCCCTTTAAGCCGTGTTTGTGCGACAGGAAACTGAAACCTGTATGACGTGGCGGCGAAAGCGAAAGAAATGCGACAGAAGCGCTGCCATTGGCGCTTGCAGTAACCAAATGCGGCGGCTATAAGCCCGCGGTCTGGTCACGGAGTGTAGCGCAGCCTGGTAGCGCACATCGTTCGGGACGATGGGGTCGCAGGTTCAAATCCTGCCACTCCGACCAGAAAAAATACGTCCATCCCGGTTCAGAGCCCGTAGGCGCTCTTTCCAAATTGCCCTGATACATTCGGACAAGAAGGCAGGTCTGGCCGAGGAGAGGCTAAGCGGTGCCCGCAGGGGCATCGGATCGCGGCTAATGCCGACGCGAGCGGATGTTCGTCACCGACAAAAAGCGACTTTCCAAGGCACCCGAAACCTCCCCCGCTTCGGAATGCCAAATCGTCCCGTGAAGGCCGGCGTGAGATTTACACCTCAGTTGTAACCGCAACATGGGATAGCCCGAGCCACCATTTTGATGCGGCTGTCAGCTACCCTCCGGGAATGCACCAAGACTCGTCGTCCGGCGGGAAAGCCAAGCCGGCGCGATTCTGCGCCGCCTTTCGCAAGTCTTTGCATCTCACGGCACTATCGCCCATTTTGCTTGTTGCAGAGCCGGTCTTGTTGCCTCTTCTAGTGATCCCCGTCCGCAGGACGAACAACTTCGGAGCAAAAAAAAGGGGACCATTGTGACGACCCATCATCATGCCCGCACGGCAGCGGTGTCTAGCGCTTCAGGTATGCTGCGCCCTCAACTCGGGCCTGCCGCCGCCGGCAAATATCAGCCCCCGATCTCCAGGGCAGATGCCCGCCGCCTGACTGTCGGTGACATCCTCGCCGCCTATACCGAAGGACGCCAGGCCAAGATTGCCGGTCGCAAGGAATTTCTCGCCAGGATGCGTTTTCTGAACGAATTCTTCGGCACCGAGCCGGTCGCCAGCATCAATGGAGATCGCTGCCGCGCCTATGTCGAGCACCGTTCGCGCGAGCGCAATCGGGTAGAGCGTGAGCGAATCGCCAAGCTCAACGCCGCGGCGATGGAGACCCGCCGTGCGTTACTCCCGGCGTGGCGAGACAAGGACTTTACATCAGGCCCGCGTCGCGATCTTGAGGACCTCCGCTCGGCGATCAACTTTTGGGCCAAGGAATACGGTCTCGATCCGAAGCCGTCCGTCACCTTGCCAGACAAACCAGCAGCGCGCGAGCGCTGGCTGACGCGCGAGGAAGCAGCGGGACTGCTGCGCGCGGCATTGCGGCTGCGCCGGAAGCACGGTCAGTACGCTCATCTCTGCCGCTTTATCATTGTGGGGCTCTACACTGGCTGCCGACATCGTTCAATCCTGCAACTCAATTGGGATGGCGAGGCCGCACAAGCTTGGCCGGACCTAGGCCGCGGCGTGCTCTATTGCAAAGATCAGCACGCGAAAAAAAGCAAGAAATGGCGTCCGCCGGCGCGACTGCCGTCACGGCTGATCGCCCATATGCGCCGCTGGAAGCGTATCGATTGCGACTGCGGGCCGGTCGTCCATGACAGCCTGGGCGAACCGACAAAGCGCATCGAGAAGGCGTTCCGCACCTGCCGCGTGGAAGCCGGGCTCGGCGACGATGTCACCCCGAATGTGCTTCGCTACACCCGCGCCATGTGGCCTGTGCTGTGCGACGTCGACATGTGGCGGATCGCCAGCAAGGCTATGCGCTCAGGCGAAATCGCGTGACATCGATGGCCGCGGCCATCAGTGTCTGTGTGTAGGTTGCCTGCGGGTTGCTGAAGATCGCCTCGGCCGGCCCCTCCTCGACGATCTTGCCCTGTTTCATGACGATGATGTAGTCGGCCATGGCGCGCACAACGGTGAGATCGTGGCTGATGAACAGATAGGACAGTTCGTGGTCGGCCTGCAGCTTGCGCAGCAATTCGACGATCTGCTTCTGCACCGAGCGGTCCAGCGCCGAGGTCGGCTCGTCCAGCACCACCACTTTCGGCTTGAGGATCATGGCGCGCGCAATGGCGATGCGCTGCCGCTGGCCGCCGGAGAATTCGTGCGGATAGCGGTTGCGCGTGTTCGGATCGAGCCCGACTTCGAGCAAGGCATCGACCGCGCGGAGATCGCGCTGCCTGCCCGACAGATTGGGCTCGTGGACCAGAAGCCCCTCGGTGATTATCTGGCCGACGGTCATGCGTGGCGACAGCGAGCCGAATGGATCCTGGAAGACCAGCTGTAATTCGCGCCGCAGCGGCCGCATCGCCTGGCGGTCAGCGTGGGAAATGTCGCGGTCACCAAGCCGGATGATACCGTCGCTGGGCAGGAGCCGCAGCAAGGCGCGGCCGAGCGTCGATTTTCCCGAGCCGGATTCGCCGACGATGCCGATCGTCTGGTTGCGCTTCAGCCGTATCGAAATGCGATCGACGGCGCGCAGCAGCAGCGGCTCGCCGCCAAGAAATCCGCCGCCGATCTTGAAGGTCACCTCGACGTTCCTGCCTTCAAGCAGGACAGGGGCATTCGGAGGCGGCGGCGCCTTGGTGCCGGTCGGTTCGGCGGCAAGTAGCATCTTGGTGTAGCCGTGCTGCGGGTTGGCGAAGATCGCTTCCGCCTCGCCCTCCTCCACCACCTCGCCGTAGCGCATCACATAGACCCGGTCGGCAAAGCGCCGGACGATGCCGAGATCGTGGGTGATGAAGACGATCGCCATGCCGAGCTTGCGCTGCAATTCGGCGAGCAGCATGAGAATCTGCGCCTGGATGGTGACGTCGAGCGCGGTCGTCGGCTCGTCGGCGATCAGTATGTCGGGGTCGTTGGCCAGCGCCATGGCGATCATGACGCGCTGGCGCTGACCGCCCGACAACTCGTGCGGATAGGATTTCATCCGCCGCTCCGGATCGGGAATATGGACCAGCCGCAGCAGCTTGAGCGCCTCCTCGCGCGCCGCGGCGGCGCCAAGTCCGCGATGCTTGCGGATCGGCTCGATCAGCTGGTTGCCGATCGAATAGAGCGGGTCTAGCGACGTCATCGGCTCCTGGAAGATCATGCTGATCTTGCGGCCGCGGATCTTGTTGAGCTCGGGTTTGCTCAAGGTCAAAAGATTGCGGCCGCGATAATCGACTGTGCCGGTGGCTTCGCCGTTCGAGGCGAGCAGGCTCATCGCCGCCATCATCGTCTGGCTCTTGCCGGAACCGGATTCGCCGACGACGGCGACGGTCTCGCCTGATTTGACGTGGATATTGATGCCCTTCACCGCCTCCACCACACCGTCGAGGGTGCGGAAGCGGACCCGAAGGTCCTTGACGCTGAGGATGGTTTCGGAAGCGGCCATCTCAACGATCCTTCGGGTCGAGCGCATCGCGCAGCCCATCGCCGACGAAATTCAGCGCGAACAGCGTGGAGACGAGAAAGAAGGCCGGGAACAGAAGCAGCCAGTTGGCCGAGCCGATGTTCTGGGCGCCGACCGAGATCAGCACGCCCCAGCTGGTCATCGGCTCCTGGACACCGAGCCCGAGGAACGACAAAAAACTCTCCAGGATAATGACCTGCGGCACCAGCAGCGTCATGTAGATCACAACCGGCCCGAGCAAATTGGGGATCACATGGCGCAGCAGAATGCCGCGCTGGCCGACGCCCATCGCCTCCGCCGCCTGGACATATTCCTGCCGGCGGATCGACAGCGCTTGTCCGCGCACGATGCGCGCCATGTCGAGCCACAGCACCGCTCCGACCGCCAGGAACATCAGCACGAAGTTCCTGCCGAAGAACACCACCAGCATGATAACGAAGAAGATGAACGGCAAAGAATAAAGCACGTCGACGACACGCATCATCACCTCGTCGACCCTGCCGCCGGCAAGGCCGGCGGTGGCGCCGTAGAGCACGCCGATGAGCACGGCCACAATGCCGGCAAGCAGGCCGATGGCTAGCGATATGCGCCCGGCCATCAGCGTTCTGGACAGGAGATCGCGGCCGGTATTGTCGGTGCCGAACAGGAAATATTGCTGCTTGATCGAGGCACTCATCACCATTTCGAGACCGTCCGGCGATTTGCTCTCGATCTTTGTGTCATCAAAAGTATCGGAACGATCAAGGTAGCGAATGTTGCGGTCATCGATCGGCTTGGACGATTTGACGGTAACGAACACACGGCTGTCCTCCTGCCGCCACTCCTTGATGTCGACGCGCATACGCCTGATCGCCTCATCGAGGGCGCCTTCGATCATGTCGGCCTTCGGATAGGCCGAGAAGCTCGGCGGCGTACGGACATAGTCGGCATAGATGGTGGTGTATTGGTGCGGCACGAAATAGGGCCCAAACACGCTGATGACGGCGATGAAGGCAAGATAATAGAGGCTGAACATGGCCGCGCGATTGGCCTTGAGGCGCGCCCAGGCGTCACCCCACAGGGACCGGCCGACGACCGGTGCGGCAACTGCGATATCAGTCATAGCGCACCCTCGGATCGACGACCCCATAGAGGACGTCGACGATCAGGTTGAAAACGATGGTGAAGAGCGCGATGACCACCACCGTCCCCATCACCAGTGTGTAGTCGCGGTTGAGCGCGGCAACGACAAAATGGCGGCCGATGCCCGGGATAGAGAAGATGGTCTCGACGATGATCGAGCCGGTGAGAAGGGCTGCAGCTGCCGGACCGGTGAAGGAGACGATCGGCAGGATGGCGCCGCGCAGTGCATGCTTGACGACGACTGACCAGTCGGACAGGCCGAGAGCGCGCGCGGTGCGGATGTGATGCGAGTGCAGCGATTCGATCATCGAGCCGCGCATCAGGCGGGCAACGATGGCGATCTGCGGCAGAGCGAGCGTCAGCACCGGGCCGACCTTATTGATGAGGGCTCCATCGCCCCAGCCACCGATCGGCAGCAGCTTCCAGGTCAATCCGAATACAAGCTGGATTACTGGGGCGATGACAAAGGTCGGTATGGTGCTGCCGGCGGTCGCCAGCGCGATCACCGAATAGTCGGCAAGCTTGTTCTGGTTGAGCGCGCCAACAGTGCCGAGCACGGTGCCCAGGAGCAGCGCCAGAACGAGCGCCGAAGCGCCGAGTTGGATCGAGATCGGCAGGCCTTCCCTGAACAGCTCGCCGACGGTGAAATCCGGCATGTTGTAGCTGGGACCGAAGTTGCCGCGCAGAAGATTGCCTAGATAATGGAGGTACTGCAGCCAGAGCGGGTCGTTGAGGCCGAACTGGGTTTCGAGATTGGCTCTGATCTCGGGGCTCAGGCCCCGCTCCTGGTTGAACGGTCCGCCCGGTGCGACGCGTA
This sequence comes from Mesorhizobium sp. M0808, assembly GCF_040320025.1. Taxonomy (NCBI): domain Bacteria; kingdom Pseudomonadati; phylum Pseudomonadota; class Alphaproteobacteria; order Hyphomicrobiales; family Phyllobacteriaceae; genus Mesorhizobium; species Mesorhizobium sp. M0808. The sequence continues at coordinate 122,747 of NZ_JAMYOX010000011.1, read as the reverse complement.
TCAGGAAGAACGCCATGGTCACGATGACGAACAGCGTCGGGATGGCGGTCAACAGCCGCCGGAATACGTAACGCAGCATCGATGCCCCGCTTGATCCAGAGCAGCGCGCGTCCGGCTGGACGATTGCGCTCTAGCCTTCAAATCTTCGCACCGACATTGTCGAAAATCGAATCCGGTTCCCGGGCCGATGCGATGGCAAACCAGAGCCGCCGCGCATTGAGTTGCGCCGCGGCCTGGCTAAGGGATCAGTCCTTGCTGATGAAGCGGGACGGATGGATATCCATCACATTGTCGTCGAAGCCATGCAGCTTCGAGGAAACGATGTCGTGGTAGCTATAGTAGAGGATCGGAATGTTGCCGACCTCATCGACGAGGATGCGCTCGGCCTTGGCGAGTTCCTTCATGCGCTCTTCGGGCTTGCCGCCGGCGGCGGCGGCCTTGTCCATGGCCTCTTCGTATTTCGGGCTGTTGTAGTTCGAATAGTTATTGCCACTAGCCTTGCGGGAGATCCCAAGGAAAGTTTCCGGATCCTTGTAATCCGCAATCCAGGCGGCACGCGCGACATCATAGTCGCCCTTCTGCTCGAGGAAAGAGTAGTGAGTCTTGGTATCGGTGTTGAGCAACGTGACCTCGACGCCAAGCGGCTTCAGCTGTTCCTGGATGGCGACAGCGGTGTTCTTGTGGTTTTCCGAGGTGTTGTAGCGGATTTCCATCTTCAACGGATGCTCGGGCGTATAGCCGAGCTTCTCCAGGATTTTCTTGGCTTCATCTTCCCGGTCGATCTGCGGCATGTCGGCGTATTTGGCCAGTGCCGGCGTGTAGCCCTCGATCCCCGGAGGCACCATCGAATAGCCGGGCAGCATCGAATTCTGCCAGACTTTTTCGGCGAGGAAGTCGCGATCGATCGCCATCGAGATGGCGTTGCGCAGTTCGACATTGTCCCACGGCGCCTTATCGGTCTTGATCGCATAATAGTAGGTGCCGAGATATGGCCCGACACGGACCTGGTCGCCGAATTTGGCCTTGAGGTCGCCGAGCTGTTCCGTCGGCAGGTCACCGTAGCTGTCGAGTTCGCCAGCCTCGAAGCGCTTCATCGCCGACGAACGATCCTCGGTCGGGATGTAGTTGACCACGTCGAACTTGACGCTCGCGGCATCCCAGAATTTCGGATTCTTGACCAGCTTCAGATGGTCGTTGGGAACCCACTCTGCCGCTGTAAAGGCCCCGTTGGAGACCAGCTTGCCTGCCTTGATCCAGTCGGCGCCAAGCTTTTCGATCGACGCCTTGTTGACCGGATAGGTCGCCTGATGGGTCAGCATCTCCAGGAAGTAAGGCGTTGGCGCCTTGAGCGTGACTTCCAGGGTATTTGCGTCAATCGCCTTGACCCCCATATCCTCCGGCTTGCCCTTCTTGGTGTTGACTTCCTCGGCACCCTTCACTGGATAGAGCATGGAAGCGTATTCGGCAGCGGTGGCCGGATCTTCCAGCCGACGGAACGAATAAACGAAGTCGTCCGCCGTCACCGGGCTGCCATCCGACCAGAGGCCGTCCTTGCGCAGCTTGAAGGTGTAGACAGTGCCGTCGTCGGACACCGTCCAGCTTTCGGCGGCGCCCGGAATGAGATTCGTCTTCTGGTCATGCATGACGAGGCCCTGGAACAGGTCGCGTATGATATCGGCTTCGTAGACCGTCGAGGTCTTGTGCGGGTCGAGCGTCTCCGCTTCGGCGGCGGCTCCGCGGTTGTAGACGGTCTCGGCGAAAGCCGGCGTGTAGAACGTACCGGCGGCCAAGACCATGGTCGTGGCGAGTACCGTCGCCTTCAGCACATGTTTCAGCATGGAGTTCTCCCTAATGACGTCGCCCTTCGGCCACGTCTCTAAGTGTTGACGCCCCCGAAACCGATTGGTTGGTTCCTTTCGAGCGCGCAGCCGGTTCCCTTTCCGGCAGCTGGTGGCCAAACAGTAACGTGGAGATTTTTTATTTCAACAGACTCTCGGGGTCACGCAAAGTAAGGGGCCGGGACAGTCGCCTTGCGAGCGGCCAATCAATGGTCAAAGCCATGAGTTTGACTGGGTTTCCTGGCCAGAACGCCGATCTGGGAAATAATCTGGCCGATCATTTCAGTTTACCGGAATGTATTAATTGGTTCTTAGCAACCAAGGGTTACAAATTTCAATGGGATCGGCACATCGACCTTGAGTTCCAACGGGCAAGGGCAATGAACAAGATAGACAGTAACACTGTCGCATTAAAGCGTAAAATATTGCGCCAAATACGGGCGAATCTACGCAAAATTGGAGATGAGTCCGGAACTTCCGCGGTCGAATTTGCCCTGCTTTCGCCGATCTTTATCCTGCTCGTGCTCGGAATGGTTGCATATGGTATCTATTTTGGTGCAAGCAACTCCTTGCAGCAAATCGCCGCCGATGCCGCCCGCACCGCAATTGCCGGATTGAATCAAACCGAGCGCCAGGCGCTGGTGGCGAGTTTCGTCAAAAACAATGCCACTGGATACCCGTTCGTCGATTCCGGCAAGCTGACCTACCAGGCGACGGACAGCACGGCCGACGGAAATCAGTTTGTCGTGTCAATCCAGTACGATGCCAGCAACCTGCCGATCTGGAACCTGTTACCAAGCCTTGCGATGCCGCAAACCACGATCTCGCGCAGATCTACCATCAGGATTGGAGGCATTTGAAATGTCGCAGTTCTTGCTGAGGAGCATCGGGCGGATCGCTCGCTCGATGGTTGGCGACAAGAAGGCGAACTTTGCCGTCATGACGGCGCTGACAGCGCCATTCGCGCTGGGGCTGGCGGCCTTCGCTGTCGACGAAGGTTCGATCTACACGGAGCGCAGGGAGGCCCAGGCGATGACCGACCTGGCGGCGATCACCGCGGCGTCGAACATCAAAGATATGGAAGCCGCGGCGGTAACCACGCTCAGTGACAACCGAATGCCCGGCATCATTGTTCAAAAGCCAGGTCAGACAATCGTTCCCACGGTTGGCAAAACCGTCGTGTCGGTGACCGGCGGCCGATACTCAGCGGCGTCCTCCATTGGCGTCGACAAGCGCTTCGAAGCCGGTAAAGCGCCTTACAACGCCGTTCGCGTCACTCTGCAAAAAATCCCCGCCCGGTATTTCGCCAGTTCGCTCATCCCTACTCCGGTTGTCGGCACCGAAGCCATTGCCAGTGTGACCCCGCAAGCGATGTTCTCGGTCGGGTCCAGGCTCCTCAGCGTCAATGGCGGCATCCTCAACGCGCTTCTCAGCAAGTTGCTGGGCGCCAACATTTCGCTCAGCGTCATGGACTACAACGCGCTGATCTCGGCCGATGTAAACGTGCTTTCGTTCGTCGATGCCCTTGCCGTACAGTTGCAACTGACAGGTGTCAGCTATTCCGACGTGCTGGCGTCAAAAGCGACGGTAGGCCAGATCGCGACCGCCATGGCCAATGCGTCCGGGTCGGGCAGCGCCAGCAAACTTGTGCTGCAGACGATCGCGTCGAGGGCCACCAACACAGTCAAGATACCCCTCAGTCATCTTATCGATCTTGGCTCGATCGGTAAGCTCGGCCTCGGACAAAAGTCTCCCGGCTTTTCCGTCGACGCAAGCGCGATGGGCATGCTGGGTGCCGCCGCCTCGCTGGCCAATGGCTCAAACCAGGTCCAGGTCGATCTCGGCGCCACTATTCCGGGACTTACCGCCACCACGCTCGCCATCGCCATCGGTGAGCCAATGCAATATTCACCCTGGCTGGCCGTCGGGGAAAAAGGCACCGTGGTGCGCACCGCGCAGACGCGCATCAAGCTGGTCACCACAGTTGGCATCGGCAATTCCAATCTCGGCGGCGGCATCAGTCTGCTGTCCGTCAACCTGCCTCTGCATGTCGAAGTCGCCTATGCGGAAGCCAAGCTAACCGACATCAGCTGCCCGACGGGCCGGCCGGATAGCATCAAGGTCTCGATCGCCGCGCAGCCTGGCGTGGCCTCGCTGCACCTTGCCACCAGCGACGCCGACAACAACCCATCGGCCTTCGCCGATTTCAGCAATCCGCAATCGTTCTCCGATGCCACGATTGCACAGGTAAGCGTAAAGCTTCTGCTACTCACCCTCAATCTGCTCGATGTGAAGGGTTCGTCATCACTTGCCATCACCAACAACGATCCGACCGCATTGACGTTCGACAGCACCGATATCGCCAACAAGACGATAAAAACTGTCGCCACAAAAAACCTGACGCAATCACTCACGACATCGCTGGTCAGCGGCCTCTCGCTCTCGGTCAATGCACTGGGCCTCGGGCTGGACGTGACGGCCCTGCTCGGAACGGTTAAGCCGGCGGTGGTAACGGTTCTGAACGGCGTGACGGCGCCGGTCGACGAACTGGTCTATAACGTGCTTGCAGCTGTCGGCGTGCATGTCGGCGAGGCCGATGTGCGGGTTGTCGGCGCGACTTGCGGGCGCTCCGTGCTCGTTCAATGAGATAATGAAATAGAGCTCAGCCGATCCGGCCGAGGAAGCAGCCCAGCGGCGGCAGCGACAGAGTTCTTTCCTGCAAGACGCCGGCAGCACCGCCAAGGTCTATCGGCTCTATCGCTTCCAGATCCGGTGGCAATTGCCAGCCGGCCGGCTCGTCGGCGAAATTGAAGACACAGAGCAGCTTTTCGTCACCGCCTTCGCGAATGAAAGCAAGGACGTCGCCTTCGGCATCGAGGAACCGGATCGAGCCTCGAGCCAGCGCCGGATGCTGCTTGCGCAAGGCCAGCATCGCCCGGTAGCTCGCCAGGACGGAGGTTTGCTCGCCGTCCTGGACGTCGACCGCCTGGGCACGATGGCTTGCCGGGACCGGAAGCCACGGCTTGCCGGTCGAAAAGCCGGCATTGTCGGCGCCAGCCTCCCAGACCATCGGCGTTCGGCACCCATCCCGTCCCTTGATTGCCGGCCAGAAGCGGATGCCGAAGGGATCGCGCAAATCCTCGAACGCCAGTTCGGCCTCCTCCAGCCCGAGTTCTTCGCCCTGGTAGAGGCAGATCGATCCGCGCAGGCAGGAAAGCAGCACGATCGAGAATTTCGCCACCCTGTCCGGATCGCCGCCCGGCCTTGTCCATCGACTGACATGGCGCACGACATCGTGGTTGGAGAACGCCCAGCAAACCCAGCCGTCGAACACCGTACTCTCGAAGGCCTCAACACAGCCACGCACATGCGACGCCGAGAATTGCGGGCCGAGCAGGTCGAACGTGTAGGACATTTGGAGCTTGTCGCCACCGCCGGTATAGGCGGCGAGTGTCTGCAAGGAACGCGTTTCGTCGCCAATCTCGCCGACAGCGGCGCGGCCTTCATATTCGTCAAGCAAGGCCCGGAAGCGCCTGAGGAAAGCAAGGTTTTCCGGCTGGCTCTTGTCGAACAGATGCTCCTGATAGAGATAGGGGCTGGTTGCCGTATTGGTGCCGGCGACGCTTTCCGCCAAAGGCGGGTTGCTGCGCACCCAGCGGTCGTGGACGTAATAGTTGACCGTATCCAGCCGGAAACCGTCGACGCCGCGCTCGAGCCAGAACCGCACCGTTTCCAGCAAGGCGTCCTGCACCTTTGGGTTGTGGAAATTCAGGTCCGGCTGCGAGGCGAGGAAATTGTGCAGGTAATATTGCCTGCGCGTTGCGTCCCATTCCCAGGCCGGGCCGCCGAAAAGCGACAGCCAGTTGTTGGGGGCGGTGCCGTCGGGCTTCGCATCGGCCCAGACGTACCAGTCGGCCTTGGGGTTGTCGTGGCTCGTGCGGCTTTCGACGAACCATTCGTGCCGATCCGACGAATGCGACAAGACCTGATCGATGATCACCTTCAGGCCGAGCCGGTGCGCCTCTGCAATCAGTGCGTCGAAATCCTCTAATGTGCCGAACATCGGATCGACGGCGCAGTAATCCGAAACGTCGTAACCCATATCCGCCATTGGCGACTTGAAGAAAGGCGACAGCCAAACCGCGTCGACACCCAGCGATGCGACATGGGCCAGCCTCGAGGTGACGCCGCTGAGATCGCCGCTGCCGTCGCCTGTCGTGTCCTGGTAGGAGCGCGGGTAGATCTGGTAGATGACGCAGCCGCGCCACCATTCGGCATTGTCAGCCATCGTGGCTCTCCCCTGCGCCCACCCGCGCGGCCCCGCGTTCGAACATGAACATGACCGTTCGCCCAGGCACCGGCCGTGAGATGTCGCCAGTATCCGTTTCGATGGCAGGGCGCCAATGAAAACCCGCCCGTTCCGGCAGCGTGAACATGCAGGCCCGGCGGTCGCCATTGATGACCACCGCAAGGCGACTGTTCTCACCGCTCCCGAGAACCATGACCAGCCGGTGCCGCCTGGCATCGTGCCAGGCGGCCTCGTCGAGCGGCATGCCGGTTTCCGTCAGCCAGGCTACGTCTGGGATTTCCGAGCCCGCAGGCGGTTCTCCGGTCAGGAATGTTGTGTCCAAAAGCGCCGGCACGGCACGACGCATCTTGGCGAGCAGAACCGTGTACAGCTCCAGCGCCCGGTCGCGCCCGGCCCAGTCGAGCCAGGTGATGTCATTGTCCTGCGCGTAGGCGTTGTTGTTGCCGCGCTGCGTGCGGCCGAACTCGTCGCCGGCCGTCAGCATGATCGTGCCGCGCGAGGCAAAGAGCGTCGCCAGCAGCGCGCACTGGTCATCGAAACGGGCCGTAACGATTGACTGGTCGCCGGTCTCGCCCTCGAGGCCATTGTTCCAGGACAGGTTGTCGTCGTGGCCATCGCGGTTCTGTTCGCCATTGGCCTCATTGTGCTTGTGCTCATAGGCAACGATATCGGCCAGCGTCATGCCGTCATGCGCGGCGATGAAGTTGATGCTGCGGCTCGTTGTCTGGCCTGGTTTGGCAAAGACATCGGACGAACCGGCAAGCCGCGTCGCCAAGGCACCGATAATGCCGCCGTCGCCGCGCCAGAAACGGCGGATATCGTCACGGCATTTGTCGTTCCATTCGAGGAAGGGTGGCGGAAAATTGCCGAGCTGATAGCCATCCGGTCCGATATCCCAAGGCTCGGCGATCAGCACCCGGTCGCCAAGAACAGGATCTTTGCGAATGGCGTTCAGCAGCGGCGCATCGGCGTCGAAAACGCCGTCGACGCGGCCGAGGATCGGCGCCAGGTCGAAGCGGAATCCGTCGACACCGGCGCGCTGGACAAAGTGGCGAAGCGTGTCGAGGACCATTTCCCGGACGACCGGATGTTCGCAGGCGAGCGTATTGCCGGTTCCGGTGTCATTGACCAGAGCGCCGTCGGCCTCGTGCCGGTAATAGGCGCGATTGTCGAGCCCGCGCAGCGACAATGTCGGGCCGAGCCGGTCGCTTTCGCCGGTGTGGTTGAACACCAGGTCGAGAATGGTGCCGATGCCGGCCTCGCGCAGCGCGGCGACCGTTCCGCGCAACTCGGCCAGACCGCCGGGCGCCAGTCGCGGATCGAGCGCCATGAAGGTCACGGGATTATAACCCCAGGCGTTGCGCAGACCGAGCGGCGGTAAATGCCGTTCGTCGATCGATGCAGTCACCGGCATCAACTCAATGGCTGCCACGCCGAGTTTTTGCAGATGCTCGACAACGAGGGGGTGAGCGAGCGCTCCAATGGTGCCGCGTTGCTTCTCGGGAATGTCCTTATGCAGCTTTGTGAACGCGCGTACCGGCACTTCGTAGATGAGGCCGCCGGACCGAAACAGAGGCGGCAAGGCAGGCAAGGGTTCCGGCAAGGCGCCAGCAATGGCTTTCGGCATCAGCGGCGCCGTGTCGGCCCCCTCACCCCGGCGCGCGGCTAGCCGGCCGTCATAGGCATAGGGCCTGTCGATCTCGACGGCATAGGGATCGGCCAGCAGCTTGTCGGGATCGAACCAGAAACCGTGTTCCGGCGCGTAGTCGCCATCGGCACGGAACCCGTATCGGGTGCCAGCGGCGAGACCGGCAACAAAAAGTGCGTGGACGCCCTCGCCTTCCGACTGGAGTTCCAGCCGGTCGATTTCGCGGTTGCCGTGTTCGTCGAAAATCGAAACCCAGATGCGCCGAGCCAACGAGGACCATGCGGCGAAGCGGATGCCGCCCTCCCCGGCAAGCCCGCCAAATCGCGGACGATAGCCGGCGGATAGTCCCGACGACATCAGGTGATGACGCTCGGTTTGGCGCGGCCGGTATGGCGGCGAATCCCGGCAATGTCGTCGGCCGCCACGATCAGATCGGCAAGTGCCTCCTGGGTGTCGAGATCGTGGCGGTTCTTGTCCGGCTCGTAGCGCTCGACATAAAGCCGCAGCGTCGCGCCCGAGGTGCCGGTGCCGGACAGGCGGAAGACGACGCGTGAGCCGCCTTCGAACAACACCCTGATGCCCTGGTTCTTGCTGACCGAGCCGTCGACCGGATCGTGATAGGCGAAATCATCGGCGCTGGCGATCGTCATGCCGCGCACGCTGGTGCCAGGCAGCGAGCCGAGCTTGGCGCGCAGCTCGTCGACAAGCGCGTTGGCACGATCAATCTCGACCTCCTCGTAGTCGTGGCGCGAATAATAGTTACGGCCATAGGCCGCCCAATGCTGGGTGACGATCTGCTTGGCGCTTTCGCCGCGCACGGCAAGGATGTTGAGCCATAAAAGCACAGCCCACAGGCCGTCCTTTTCGCGGACATGGTTGGAGCCGGTGCCCGCACTCTCCTCGCCGCAGATCGTTGCCATGCCGGCATCGAGCAGATTGCCGAAAAATTTCCAGCCGGTCGGCGTCTCGTAGATGCCGATGCCGAGCTTTTCGGCGACCCGGTCGGCAGCACCGCTGGTCGGCATCGAGCGGGCGATGCCTTTCAGCCCAGCCTTGTAGCCCGGCGCCAGATGGGCGTTGGCGGCGAGCATCGCCACCGAATCAGACGGGGTGATGAAAATTCCCTTGCCGATAATCAGGTTGCGGTCGCCGTCGCCATCCGAGGCGGCGCCAAAGTCTGGCGCATCCGGCCCCATCATCTCGTCGTAGAGGTGTTTTGCATGCACCAGATTGGGATCGGGATGATGGCCGCCGAAATCCGGCAGCGGAATGAAATTGCGGGCGGTGCCGTTGGGCGCGCCGAGCCGGTTTTCGAGGATCTCCTTGGCGTAGGGGCCGGTCACCGCATGCATGGCGTCGAAGCGCATGCGGAAGCCCGACTTGAACAGCGCCCGCAATGCGTCGAAATCGAACAGGCTTTCCATCAGTTCGGCATAGTCGGCGACAGGATCGATGATTTCGACGGTCATGTCCCCCGTCTTGACCGTGCCGATCGTGTCGATGTCGACCTGCCCGATATCGGCGATCTTGAAGCTTGAAATCGCCTTGGTTTTTTCGAAGATCGCGTCGGTCAGCTTTTCCGGCGCTGGGCCGCCATTGCCGGCATTGTATTTGATGCCGAAATCCTCATGCGGGCCGCCCGGATTGTGGCTGGCCGACAGGATGATGCCGCCAAAGGTCTTGTATTTGCGGATGACATGCGAAGCGGCCGGCGTCGACAAGATGCCGCCCTGCCCGACCATCACCTTGCCGAAGCCGTTTGCCGCGGCCATGGCGATGGCCTTCTGGATGACCTCGCGGTTATAGAAGCGGCCGTCGCCGCCGATCACCAGGGTTTTGCCCTCGAACCCGTCCAGCGCATCGAAGATCGACTGGATGAAGTTCTCGGCATAGTGCTCCTGCTGGAACACGGGGACCTTTTTACGCAGCCCGGAGGTGCCGGGCTTCTGGTCGGGATAGGGTTTGGTGGCGACGGTGCGGATCATCAGTCAGGCAGCCCTTTTCGAAAGCAGCAAGCGATAGTGTTGGACATATTTTTCGGCGCTTTTGTCCCACGAAACGTCGGCCTTCATGCCTTGCCGCTGCATCGACGTCCACACTGCGGGATTGGCATGCGCCTCGACAAGGCGGCGGACGGCGTGCAGCAAGGCGCCGGCATTGGCGGGCGCAAACTGGAAACCGGTCGCAACGCCGGCAGAGATGGCGGCTTCGTTGGCATCGATGATCGTGTCGGCAAGGCCCCCGGTGCGCGCGACCACCGGCACGCAGCCATAGCGCAGGCCGTAAAGCTGTGTCAGCCCGCAAGGTTCGAAGCGCGATGGGATAATGATGGCGTCGCTGCCGCCCTGCATGGTGTGGGAGAGTCCCTCGTCATAGCCGACGACGACGCCGATGCGGCCGCGATGGCGGGCTGCGGCGGCAAGCAATGCGCCTTCGAGCCCGGCATCGCCGGAGCCGAGGATCGCCAGCCGCGCACCTCTTGCAACGATGCCGTCGACGGCCGCCGCCAATATGTCCATGCCCTTTTGCCAGGTCAAACGGCTGATGACGCAGACGATCGGGCTGTCATCGCGATCGAGGCTGAAGCGGTCCTCGACCGCGGCCTTGTTGGGCATCCGTGCCTTGAGCGTCTTTGCGGTGTAGTTGCAAACCAGATGCTTGTCGGTTTCCGGGTTCCATATCTCGGTATCGATGCCGTTGACGATGCCATGGAGATCGACGGAGCGCATGTTGATCAGGCCGTCGAGGCCCATGCCGAATTCGGGCAAGCGGATTTCCTGCGCATAGGTCGGGCTGACCGTGGTGATCGCCCACGCCGCCTGCAGGCCGGCCTTGAGGAAGCCGACGCCGCCGTAATATTCGACGCCGTCGAGCGCCATCGCCGCCGCCGGCAGGCCAAGCTCGCCAAAGATGCCGGCGCCGAACTGACCCTGGAAGGCGAGGTTGTGCACGGTGATCATCGACGGCGTGCCGACCGCCTTGCCGTAGCGCATGTAGGCGAGCGTCATTGCCGACTGCCAGTCATGGGCATGGACGATATCGGGCAGGTAGCCCGAGATTGCGCCGCCGGCAATATCACCGCCTACCTGGCTCAAGGCCGCGAACCGCCGCCAATTGTCCGGCCAGTCGGCGCCGGTCGCGTTGCCGTATGGGCCGCCGGGACGGTCGAAAAGATGCGGCGCGTCAAGCACGAACAGGTCGAGCCCGGCGATCTGGACGGCATGCACCGAGGCCTTGCCGCCCTGCAGCAACGGATATTGCTGAACCGGCTTTTTTTTCCTGAAGGCGCCCATCACCTGAGGATAGCCGGGGACGAGCGTGCGCATGATGACGCCCTTGCCGGCCAATGCCACGGGCAAGGCGCCGGTCACGTCGGCGAGCCCGCCCGTCTTGACCAGCGGAAAGATCTCGGGCGCCACCGACAGAACCTGCATGCACTACGATCCCAGCCTGTTGATCATGTCCTGCGTGACGAGGCAGATGCCTTTTTCCGAAACGCGGAAACGCTTGGCGTCGAGGACGGGATCCTCGCCGACCACCAGACCCTCCGGGATCCTGACGCCGTGATCGATGACCACGCGCTTCAGCCTGGCGTTGCGGCCGACATGGACGTCCGGCAGCATGACGACCTCCTCCAGCGTCGAATAGGAATTGATGCGGGCGCCGGTGAAGATCAGGCTTCGCTTCAGCGAAGCGCCCGAAACGATGCAATCGCCCGACACGAGAGACGACACGGCCGACCCGCGGCGGCCATCCTCGTCATGCACGAATTTTGCCGGCGGCTTCAACTCGGCATAGGTCCAGATCGGCCAATCGCGGTCGTAAAGGTCGAGTTCCGGCGTGATGTCGGTCAGGTCGATATTGGCCTCCCAATAGGCGTCGACCGTGCCGACGTCGCGCCAATAGGCCTCGTTCTCGGCGGTCGAGCGCACGCAGGATTTGGCAAAACGATGGGCGATCGCCTTTCCGTGCTCGACGATGTAGGGGATGATGTCCTTGCCGAAGTCGCGGCTCGAGCCGGGCTCCGCCGCATCGCGACGCAATTGCTCCATCAGGAATTTGGTCTTGAACACATAGATGCCCATCGAGGCGAGCGCGAAATCCGGTTTGTCGGGAATGCCCGGCGGATCGGCGGGCTTTTCGATGAAGGAGATAATGGTGTCCTTGGGATCGACATGCATGACGCCGAAGCCGGTGGCTTCCATGCGTGGCACTTCGAGGCAGCCGACGGTGACGTCGGCGCCGGCCTCGACATGCTGGCGCAGCATCATTTCGTAGTCCATCTTGTAGATGTGGTCGCCGGCCAGGATGACCATGTATTCCGGCCCGTAGGCCTCGATGATGTCGATGTTCTGGTAAACGGCGTCGGCGGTGCCCTCATACCATTGCGTTTCCGATACACGCTGGCTGGCAGGCAGGATGTCGAAACTCTCGTTGCGCTCGGGCCGCAGGAAGTTCCAGCCGCGCTGCAGATGGCGGATCAGCGAATGCGCCTTGTACTGGGTGGCGACGCCGAGGCGGCGGATACCGGAATTGAGCGCATTGGAGAGCGCGAAATCGATGATGCGGGTCTTGCCGCCAAAATAGACCGCCGGCTTGGCGCGGCGGTCGGTCAGTTCCTTGAGCCGGCTGCCACGGCCGCCGGCCAGCACATAAGCCATGGCGTCGCGTGCCAGCGGCTGTGTTCGTTTTATTTCAGCCATTCCTATCCTCCCAGGTTAGATGCTCCAGACATAGCTCAGTCCGGGACGAATTCGAGCATGATCGTCGACAGCGGCGGCAAAAGCATCGTCGCCGAAATGCCTCCTCCTTCCGCCTGAGCCTCGACGCCGCCGCTATTGCCCTTGCCGGAACCGCCATAATCCGTGGCATCGGTGTTGATGATCTCGCGCCATTTTCCGGCGTGCGGCAACGGCACGCGGTAATTGTCGCGCGGCACCGGCGTGAAGTTGGAAATGACCGCGATCGGGTTGCCGCCCGGCGCGCTGCGCAGCCAGGCAAATACTGAGTTCGCGCTGTCGTCGACGATCAGCCAGGAAAAGCCCTCCGGCTCGCAGTCGCGGGCATGCAGCGCGGGGCGCGAGCGGTAGAGATAGTTGAGATCGCGCACCGTCTGCCAGACGCCGCGGTGGAGCCGGAAATCGAGCAGGTTCCAGTCGAGCGCCCGCCCCTCGCTCCACTCGCGGCGCTGTGCGAACTCCTGGCCCATGAACAACAGCTTCTTGCCGGGATAACCCCACATGAACGCGTAATAGGCGCGCAGCGTCGCGAATTTCTGCCAGTCGTCGCCGGCCATCTTGTTGAGCAGCGTGCCCTTGCCGTGCACCACTTCGTCATGGGACAGCGGCAGCACGAAATTCTCGCTGAAGGCGTAGACCAGACCGAAGGTGATGTCGTTGTGGTGATGCTTGCGGAAGATCGGCTCCTTGGAGAAATACTCCAAAGTGTCATGCATGAAGCCCATGTTCCATTTAAAACCGAAGCCCAGTCCGCCTTCATGCACCGGCTGCGAGACTTTCGGCCACGAGGTCGATTCCTCGGCGATGGTCATCACACCTGGATGGTGGCCGTAGACCTCCTTGTTCATACGCTGCAGGAAGCTGACCGCTTCGAGGTTCTCCCGCCCGCCCTTCTCGTTGGGAATCCATTCACCGGCCTTGCGAGAATAATCGAGATAAAGCATCGAGGCGACCGCATCGACGCGCAGTCCGTCGACGTGATATTTCTCGGCCCAGAACAGCGCATTGTTGACCAGGAACGAAATCACTTCGCGGCGCCCAAAATTATAGATCGCGGTGTTCCAGTCGGGATGGAAGCCCTTGCGCGGATCGGCATGTTCGTAGAGCGCGGTACCGTCGAACTTTGCCAGACCGTGTTCGTCAACCGGGAAATGCGCCGGGACCCAGTCGAGGATGACGCCGATGCCTGCACGGTGGGCGCCGTCGACGAAGCGGGCAAAACCGTCCGGATCGCCAAAGCGGGCAGTCGGCGCATAAAGACCCGTCGTCTGGTAGCCCCAGGACGGGTCATAAGGGTGTTCGGAGATCGGCATGAATTCGATGTGGGTAAAACCGCTCTCGACCACGTAAGGGATCAGCCTGTCGGCGAGCTCATCCCACGACAGGAAGCTGCCGTCGTCGTGAAGCCGCCATGACCCGGCATGGACCTCGTAGATCGATACGGCCTCGCGCCTGTGGTCGGCATTGCGCCAGTAGTTCCGGTGCGCCTCGTCACCCCATTCATGCGCCGGCGGCAGTGCCGTCACCGAGGCGGTGGCCGGGCGCAGTTCGGACTTGAAGGCGAACGGATCGGCTTTGAGCGGCAATCTCACGCCATCCGGCCCGATGATTTCATACTTATATGGGCGGCCTGCGCCGATGTCGGGAATGAACAGCTCCCAGATGCCGGTGTCGCGGCGGACGCGCATGGTATGCCTGCGGCCGTCCCACTCGTTGAAGTCGCCGACCACCGAGACGCGCCTTGCATTGGGCGCCCACACCGCAAAATGCACACCCGATGCACCTTCATGGTCGATGAGATGGGCGCCGAGCTTGTCGAACAGCCTGAGATGCGACCCTTCGGCGATGTAATAATCGTCCATCGGGCCGAGCACGGGACCGAAGGAATATGGATCGGTCAGCCACCAGTCACCGCCGGAATTCCTGGCGTGATAGCGCAGCGGCTGGCGTTTGCGCAGCGACAGTTTGCCTTCGAAGAAACCGCGGTCGTCGCGTCTCGACAGCTCGCCGGCCTTCTTGCCGGTCAGCGTATAGGCGGTGACGAACTCGGCATGAGGGACGAAGCAGCGGGCGACAAAGCCCTTTCCCGCCTCATGCACGCCAAGCACGGCAAACGGATCGCCGTGCGTGCCGGCGACAATCGCCGCGACATCGCCGGCTGGCGCCAGTCCGTCCGGCCCGCTTGTCGCAACGGTCGCGCGCGGCTTGCTCATCAGGCAGTGACCCTCCCCGGGCACCAAGTGTATGTTTCTAGTGGAGTTTTGAATTCGACATTCGCATGCCGCCTAACCCTCCAAGGGATGCGAGGGTCAAATCCACTCCACTAGGACCACATTGTTCGTGGCCTCATGCAATCATATCAGGCGGGCACGTGCCATATGTCTTTCGCATATTGGCGGATCGTTCGATCGGACGAGAACCAGCCGACGCGCGCGACATTGCGGATGGCTCTGGCGTACCAGTCCGGGCTGTTGCGCCAGACGGCATCGACGTCGCGCTGTGTGGCGGCGTAGGCATCGAAATCCGCGGCGACCATGAACCAGTCGCTCTGGTAAAGACCGTTGATCAGGTCGCGATAACGATCCGGATCGTCAGGTGAAAAGACTCCGGATGAAACCGCGGCCAGCGCCTGCGCCAATTCAGGCGATCCCTCGATCACAGCGCGCGGATCGTAACCATTGTTGCGTCGTTCGGCGACCTCATCGGTGGTCAGGCCGAAGATGAAGATATTGTCGTCGCCCACGCATTCCTTGATCTCGACATTGGCGCCGTCGAGCGTGCCGATGGTCAGCGCGCCGTTCAGCGCGAACTTCATGTTGCCGGTGCCGGACGCTTCCATGCCGGCGGTCGATATCTGCTCCGAAAGATCGGCGGCCGGCATCATGATCTCGGCAAGGCTGACATTGTAGTTCGGCACGAACACCACTTTCAGCAAGCCGCGCACCGCCGGGTCGCGGTTGATGACCCGGGCGACGTCATTGGCAAGTTTGATGATCAGCTTGGCGTTGTGATAGCTGGGCGCCGCCTTGCCGCCGAAGAATTTGACGCGAGGCATCCAGTCGCGCTCCGGATGCGAGCGGATCTGGTCGTAAAGCGCGACCGCTTCGAGAATGTTCAAGAGCTGGCGCTTGTATTCGTGGATGCGCTTGACCTGGATGTCGAACAGCGCCGATGGGTCGACCTTGATGCCGAGCCGGTCGGCAACGAGCTTGGCAAGCCTCGCCTTGTTCGCCCGTTTGACGGCGGCGAACTTGTCGCGGAAGGCGGCGTCCTCAGCGAAAGGATCAAGCCGCTTTATCTCGTCGATGTCGTCGAGGAAGCCGTCGCCAATCGCCTCTCGGGTGAGTGCAGTGAGGCCGGGATTGCACTGTATCAGCCAGCGCCGCGGTGTGATCCCGTTGGTCTTGTTGTTGATGCGATCCGGGTAGAGCCTGTGGAGGTCGGCAAACACCGTCTCCTTCATCAATTCCGTGTGCAGGGCAGAGACGCCGTTGATCGAGTGCGAGCCGACAAAGGCCAGATTGCCCATGCGCACGCGGCGATCGCCATTTTCCTGGATCAGCGAGATGCGGCTGATCTGCTCGTCCGAGAACTGGTCGGAGGCGCGCGCCTCGAGCAGCACTTCGGCGTTGATGGCGTAAACGATCTGCATGTGGCGCGGCAACAGCCGCTCGAACAGCGGCACCGGCCAGCTTTCCAGCGCTTCGGGAAGCAGCGTGTGGTTGGTGTAGCCGAAGGTGCGCTTGGTGATGCTCCAGGCCTGGTCGAAATCCATGCCGTGGACATCCATCAACAGGCGCATCAGCTCGGCTACGGCGATCGCCGGATGGGTGTCGTTGAGATGGATCGCCGCTTTGTCGGGCAGCGATTGCAGGTCGCCATACTGGCTGAGATGACGCTGGACGATGTCCTGCAGCGAGGCGGTGGAGAAGAAATACTCCTGCCTGAGCCGCAGCTCCTGGCCGGCCTTGTGGGAATCGGCCGGGTAAAGGACGCGCGACAACGCATCGGCCTTGTTGCTTTCGGCGAGCGCGCCGATGTGATCGCCGGCGTTGAATTTGTCGAGCAGGATCGGGTCGACCGGCATGCCGGACCACAGACGCAGCGTGTTGACGCGGTTGGCCCGCCAGCCGACAACCGGCGTATCATAGGCGACTGCCAGAACATGTTCGGTCGGCTTCCAGACGTGGCGCTCGAGCCGGCCGTCGTTCGACGTGACCGATTCCACCGAGCCGCCGAAGCCGACCTCGAAGGAGCGTTCGCGGCGCTCGAACTCCCAGGGATTGCCGTGATCGAGCCATGTCTCGGGCAGCTCCACCTGCCAGCCGTCATGGATCTCCTGCCGAAACATGCCGTTGGCGTAGCGGATGCCGTAGCCATGCGCGGGGATATTGACGGTCGCCATGCTTTCCATGAAGCAGGCGGCGAGCCGGCCCAGACCGCCATTGCCAAGGGCAGCGTCCGGTTCGAGCGTAGCAATGATGTCGAGGTCGACGCCAAGCGACGACAGCGCCTCGCGCATATTGTCCATCAGGCCGAGATTGGAGAAGGCATCGCGCATCAGGCGGCCGATGAGGAATTCCAGTGACAGGTAGTAGACGCGCTTTTCCTGCTGGGCGTAGGCCTCTTGGGTCGCCTGCATCCAGTGATCGACTATGCGGTCGCGTACAACCTTGATTGAGGCGGTGAGCCAATCGTACTGGGTTGCAACGTTGGTGCCCTTGCCGACCCTGTATTTGAGGGCTTGCAAGACTTCCTCGGCGAGCGTCTTGGGATCCGGGTTTTTGAGCGTGGGCAGAGGAGCTTCGGTTGTCATCGCGCGCGTCATGCTGCCTCTCGTGACGTTGCCAGGATCATGCGGCTTTCACCATCTCTGCCAATGCTAGTGCATCCCACCGGATGTTCAATTGATTCGGGTGATCGCAAGCCGGGTTGCCCTGCGGCAATTTGGCATTTGGAAACAGCGCGTTTGGGCCCTCGGCGATGGGCCTCAAGTTCTTGCTCAAGCCGCCAGCGCCGCTTCCGGCGGCACCTTGGCGCCGGTCATGAAGGCGACCGCGTCGGACATCGTATACTGCTTCGGATCGATGACGCACAGGCGACGGCCGAGCCGGTGAATGTGGATGCGGTCCGCCACCTCGAAAACATGCGGCATGTTGTGTGAAATCAGCACGATCGGCAGGCCTCGCTTCTTCACGTCGAGGATCAGTTCGAGGACGCGGCGGCTCTCCTTGACGCCGAGCGCGGCCGTCGGCTCATCCATGATCACCACCCGGCTGCCAAAGGCGGCGGCGCGCGCCACCGCCACGCCCTGACGCTGGCCGCCGGAAAGCGTTTCCACGGCCTGGCTGATGTTCTGGATGGTCATCAGGCCAAGCTCCGTGAGCTTGTCGCGGGCGCGCTTTTCCATCGCCGGGCGGTCGAGCATGCGCAGCCATTCGCCGAGGAACCCCGGCTTGCGGATCTCCCGGCCGAGGAACATGTTGTCGGCGATAGACAGCGCCGGCGACAGAGCCAGGTTCTGATAGACCGTCTCGATGCCGGCCTCCCGGGCCTCCATCGGCGACTTGAACGCAACGGGCTTGCCTTCAAGTCGTATCTCACCTTCGTCGGGCACGACCGCGCCGGAAATCGCCTTGATAAGCGACGACTTGCCGGCGCCGTTGTCGCCAATGACGGCAAGGATTTCGCCCGGATAGAGGTCGAAATCGGCGTTGTCGAGGGCGGTGACGCGGCCATAGCGCTTGACCAGACCGCGCGCGATGAGGATGGGTTCCTGGGTCATGGCTATGCCGAAACCTTTCTGATCCATTGATCGATCGCCACGGCGCCGATGATCAGCACGCCGGTGAGCAGCACCTTCCACTGCGGGTCGGCGCCCAGCATGTTGAGGCCCATCGAGACGACGCCGACGATCATGGCGCCGAACAGCGTGCCGAGGATCGAGCCGCGCCCGCCGAACAGAGAAATACCGCCGATCACCGTCGCGGTGATGGCCTGAAGATTGTAGTCGGTGACCGCGGCGGAAGGAGAGATCGAGCCATTGCGGCCGATGGAGACCCAGGCTGCGAAGGCGGCGATCAGCCCGGCAAGGGCATAGACGGTCATCAGCACCTTCTTCGTCTGGATGCCCGACAGTTTCGCAGCCTCCTGATCGTCGCCGACCGCGTAGACATGGCGGCCCCACGCGGTGTGGTTGAGCACGTACCAGAGGACCAACACGAGAACGACCATGGCAATGACGCCAAGCGTCAACACGGCCGTGCCGACCTTAAAGCTGAGGGCAAACAGGTGCAGCAGAGGCGCCTGGACGTCGACGTCGGTGTCGCGGATCGTCTCATTGGCCGAATAGATGAAATTGGTGGCCATGACGATGTTCCAGGTGCCGAGCGTCACGATGAAGGGCGGCAGCTTCATGTAGGCGACCAGCACACCGTTGAGCAGGCCGCATGCGCCACCGGCGAGAAGCCCGATCGCCACCGCGAGCACGGCCGGCATACCGTAGCTGACCGCGCAATTGCCCATGATCACAGCCGAAATCACCATGATCACGCCAATCGACAGGTCGATGCCGGCGGTCAGGATCACCAGCGTCTGCGCGGCGCCCAGAATGCCGACAATCGCGATCTGCTGAAGGATCAGCGTCAGCGTATAGGATGAAAAAAAACGCCCGCCGATGGTGATGCCAAAAATAATGATCGCCAGAACCAGCACGATGAGCGGCACCGCTGCCGGCGTGGAATGCAGGAAATGCTGGGCACGCTTGACGGCCGATTTATGCTCGTCGAACGCGGCGACGCTTGTGTCGCTGCTCGATAGAACTTTTTCGAATTCTTGTGCTTGAGCCATGTTTCCTCCCCTGGGCTTCGGCCAACCGCCGACGCCATCCACGCCTTCCGGTCTGCCGCCGGCACTATTTGCGTTTAGATCGGCACATCGTCCACCCGGAGCGGCCGGGGATCAAGCCCCGGCCGACCGCGATCTGTTGCCGGTCAGGCCAGGCTCAGCCCCAGCACTTGGCGAGGCCTTCCTTGGTGTCGATGGACTTCACACCGTTGGCGGGCTTGTCGGTGACTAGGTTGACGCCGGTATCGAAGAAGTTCTTGCCTTCGGTCGGCTTCGGCTTCGTCCCGTCCTTGGCGAAAGTGGCGATCGCCTCGATGCCGAGCGCCGCCATTTGGAGCGGATATTGCTGCGAGGTAGCGCCGATCACGCCTTCGGCCACCGATTTCACGCCGGGGCAGCCACCGTCGACCGAGACGATCAGCACCTGGCTTTCGAGACCGACGGCCTTGAGCGCCTGGTAGGCGCCGACAGCTGCGGGCTCGTTGATGGTGTGGATGACGTTGATGGTGTTATCCTTCTGCAGAAGGTTCTCCATCGCCTTGCGACCACCCTCTTCATTGCCGTTCGTCACGTCGTGGCCAACGATGCGCGGATCGTCCTCGTCGCCGATCTTGTTGGGGTCCTTCACGTCTATGCCGTAGCCCGTCATGAAACCCTGGTCGCGCAGCACATCCACCGTGGGCTGCGACGGCGTCAGGTCGAGGAAGCCGATCTTGGCATCCTTGGCCTTGTCGCCAAGCGTCGCGGCGGCCCATGCGCCGATCAGCTTGCCGGCTTCCAGATTGTCGGTCGCGAAGGTCGCGTCAGCCGCATCGATCGGATCAAGCGGGGTGTCGAGCGCGATCACCAACAGCCCGGCGTCCCGCGCTTTCTTCACGGTCGGCACGATGCCCTTGGTGTCGGACGCGGTGATGAGGATACCCTTGGCGCCGTCGGCGATACAGCTCTCGATTGCAGCCACCTGGCTCTCGCTGTCGCCGTCGATCTTGCCCGCGTAAGTCTTGAGATCGACGCCAAGCTCCTTGGCCTTGGCCGTCGCACCTTCCTTCATCTTGACGAAGAAGGGATTGGTGTCGGTCTTGGTGATCAAGCAGGCGCCGACCCCGGCGGCCGATGCCGTCGACGCAAAGGCCATCAGGCTCAGTCCGGCCGCGGCAAACACGGTGGATTTCAACAGTTTTGACGTGGTCACGATTTTCCTCCCATGGAACCATTTAGGATGCCGGCCAACCGGCATCTGCAGCGCGTCCGACGAAATCTCCCAGTGTCGACGCCGATCGCAAGAGACACCAGTCCGCCAGCACTGTCAATAATTAAATCACTCTTATTTATTATTGACAACGCAGGATTGTTCACTCACTCTAGACCAAAAGCATTGAGGGGAACCGACGGGAGGAACAGGGTGGAGACCGGCATTACGAGGCACGGCTCGCCCGATGCGGCCGAAAGCCGTCTGCACCGCGGCACCAATCAAAGCGGCATGCGGGACCACAATGAGCGGCTGGTGCTGTCGCTGGTGCGTCAGCACGGCAGCCTGGCCAAATCCGACATTGCGCGCATGACGGGCCTTTCGGCGCAGACGGTCTCGGTCATAATGCGCGAGCTGGAGGAGGACGACCTGCTCGTCCGCCAGGCGCCGTTGCGCGGCAAGATCGGCCAGCCTTCCATACCCATGGCGCTCAATCCCGACGGCGCCTATTTCATCGGCCTGAAGATCGGCCGCCGCAGCGCCGAACTGGTGCTGATCGATTTCCTCGGCAACGTACGCTCGATGCTGCAGCATTCCTACCGCTATCCGGCGCCGCGCGAGACGGTGGAATTCGTCACGAGCGGCATGAAGAAGATGCGCGGCGAACTCACCCCGGCGCAGGACAAACGCATCGCCGGGCTTGGCATCGCCATGCCGTTCGAACTGTGGAACTGGGCCGACACCGCCGGCGCGCCGCTCGAAATAATGGACGAATGGCGCCATCGCGATATTCGCGCCGACATCCAGGCGCAATGCGAATTTCCAGTCTATCTGCAGAACGATGCCACCTCGGCCTGCGGCGCGGAGCTCGTGTTTGGCCAGGCGGCGGGTGCGGCGCGCGATTTCGTCTATTTCTACATCGGCGCCTTTGCCGGCGGCGGCATCGTGCTGAACGGCCGGCTTTTTGGCGGCCCAACCGGCAATGCCGGCGCGCTGGGCTCGATGCCGGTGCCCGGGCCGGACGGCAAGCCGACGCAATTGATCGACGTGGCCTCGATCGCCACGCTGGAAAAGGCGCTCAACGCGCGTGGCGTCGAGGCGTCGCATCTGTGGACCTCGCCACAGGACTGGGGCGAGATCGGCGCCGAGCTCGACGACTGGATCGCAAGCGCCTCGCAGGCGCTCGCCTATGCCATTGTTGCGGCGTCCTCCGTCATCGATTTCGAAGCCGCGGTGATCGACGGATGGATGCCGCTTGCCGTGCGCAGGCGGCTTGTTGATGCGGTCATCCAGGCAATCGGCAGGATCGACGGCGAAGGCCTGCGGCTTCCGACCGTTCGCGAGGGAACGGTCGGCATCCATGCGCGGGCGCTGGGTGGTGCCAGCCTGCCGCTATCGGAGCGCTTCCTCATCGGCTCGACCACGATTTCCCGGAGCTTCTGAGCATGCTGATCGGCATCCCGGCGCTGCTCGGCCCGGAGCTTCTGGCGATATTGCGCGCAATGGGCCATGGCGACGAGATCGCGCTGGTCGACGGCAACTACCCGGCCGAGCAACAGGCACAACGGTTGATCCGCGCCGACGGTCATCATCTCGTCCCCGTGCTCGATGCGGTATTGAGCGTATTGCCGGTCGACGACGCCGTGCCGCACGCGCTGTTTCGCGCCTCGGCCAAAGGCGATCCCCTGCTAGCCGATCCGGTTCACCATGAGATGGAAGCGATCTGCGCCAGGCGTGCGCCGGGCCGCACGGTGGTTGCGCTTGCCGGCGCCGACTTCTATGCACGGGTCAAGGCCGCGCATGCGATCGTCGCGACAAGCGAGCCGCGGCTTTATGCCAACATCATCATTCGCAAGGGCGTGATCTATCCGCCGGAAAGCAAAACTTCATGATTCTCTGCTGCGGCGAAGCCCTGATCGACATGCTGCCGCGCACCACGACGGAGGGCGAGCCGGCCTTTGCGCCCTATGTCGGCGGTGCCGTCTTCAACTCGGCCATTGCGCTCGGCCGGCTCGGAGCGCCGGCCGGCTTCTTCTCCGGCCTGTCGTCCGATCTGTTCGGCGGGCAGTTCAGGGAGGCGCTGGGGGCCAGCAAGGTCAGTTCCACCTATGCGCACACCTCGCCGCGTCCGACTACTCTCGCCTTCGTGCGGCTCAACA
The DNA here is from genome assembly GCF_040320025.1 of Mesorhizobium sp. M0808. Lineage (NCBI taxonomy): Bacteria > Pseudomonadati > Pseudomonadota > Alphaproteobacteria > Hyphomicrobiales > Phyllobacteriaceae > Mesorhizobium > Mesorhizobium sp. M0808. Next base: position 100,019 of record NZ_JAMYOX010000011.1, on the reverse strand, counting down.
ACGGCCAGGCGACCTACACCTTCTACGACGAGAACACCGCCGGGCGCATGCTGACCATCGAGGACTTGCCGGAACTCGGCAGCGAGATCGAGGCCATGCTGTTCGGCGCCATCAGCCTGATCTCGGAGCCGGCCGGGTCGGCCTATGAAGAGTTCATGCGACGCGAGCATGAGCGCCGCGTGATGATGCTCGACCCCAACATCCGGCCAAACTTCATTCCCGACAAGGCCAAGCACCTCAGGCGCATCCGCAACATGATGGCGATGGCCGACATCGTGAAACTGTCGGACGAGGATCTGAACTGGTTCGGCGAAGCCGGCTCGCATGAGGACGTAGTCCGCAACTGGCTGGACCGCGGTCCGAAGCTGATCGTCGTCACCCACGGCAGCGAGGGCGCGGTCGGTTACAGCAGCCAGCACCGGGTCACCGTCGTGCCGGACAAGATCGAGGTGGTCGATACGGTCGGCGCCGGCGACACATTCAATGCCGGCATTCTTGCCTCCTTGCACGAACAGGGTCTGCTCTCGAAGACGGCAATCTCCAGTTTGCCGGAAGGCGCCATCCAAAAGGCGCTGACGCTCGGCGCCAAGGCCGCGGCGGTGACGGTATCGCGGGCCGGCGCCAATCCGCCATGGCGGCATGAACTCGCTTGACCGGCTGGTGCGCAGCCCATGGACTGCTCACCGGCGATCACTTTATGTTTCGTCCAGCCTGGCGGGCGGGATGCGAAGCCCGTATCAGGCCGGCCGAAGCCCGGATTTCCCCGCGTTTAAGAGGGCAGATCGGAAATCAGAGGTAACAGGCTGCGACACTTGAGCAATTCAGGGTTTTGCCCTGCGGCTTTCTCGGCCGTGCCAAGTCTGCTACCAGCGGCCGGTTATCTGGCTAAAACCGTTTGAGGCCGACATGCAGTTTATCGATCTTGGCGCGCAGCGCGAACGCATCCGCGACAGGCTGAAAGCCGCAATCGACCGGGTTGTCGACGAAGGCCGCTATATTCTCGGACCTCAGGTCACCGAACTCGAAAACAAGCTCGCCGCCTATATCGGCACCAAGCATGTGGTCGCTTGCGCCAACGGCACCGATGCGCTGCTGCTGCCGCTGTTTGCCGCCGGCATCGGCCCGGGCGACGCGGTGTTCGTGCCGAGCTTCACCTTCGCCGCCACGGCCGAAGTGGTGGCGCTGACCAAGGCCGAACCGGTGTTCGTCGATGTCGATGCCGACAGCTACAATATCGACATCGCCAGCCTCGAGGCGGCAATCGCCATGATCAAGGCGGAGGGCCGGCTGAGGCCGAAGGCAATCATTCCCGTCGACCTGTTCGGCCTCGCCGCCGATTACGAGGCGATCATGGCCATCGCCGATCGCGAAGGCCTGATGGTCATCGAGGATGCGGCGCAGGCGACCGGCGGCTCGGCTCACGGCAAGATGTGCGGCTCGTTCGGCACCGTCGGCTCGACCAGCTTCTATCCGGCAAAGCCGCTCGGCTGCTATGGCGACGGCGGTGCGATGTTCACCAATGACGATGCGCTGGCCGAACAGCTGCGCTCGTTCGCCTTTCACGGAAAGGGCGAAACGCAATACGACAATGTCCGCGTCGGCATCAATTCACGGCTCGACACGCTGCAGGCGGCGATCCTGATAGAGAAGCTGGCCATTCTCGAAGACGAGATGGTGGTGCGGCAAGCGGTCGCCAATCGCTATGCCGAAGGTCTCGGCGATATCGTCAAGGCAGCGCGCAATCTGGGCGGCGGCCGCTCGGCCTGGGCGCAATACGCCATCGAAACGCCGAAACGCGACGGGCTCAAGGCACATCTCGGTGAAAAGGGCATTCCGTCGGTCATCTACTATGTGAAACCGCTGCACAGCCAGATTGCCTATCGCGATTATCCGCGCACGCCGACCGGCCTTGCCGTTTCGGAAGAGCTGCCGAAGCGCATCCTGTGCCTGCCGATGCATCCCTATCTGAGCGAGGCTGACCAGGACCGGATCATCGAAACAATCCGTAACTATATCGGCTCGAATTCGGCGCATGTAGCGGCGGCATAAATTCGAAAGTTTCGAAGCGTGGTCGCGGAATACATCGACGAGTTCATCATGTTCTGCGCCGGGTTGTGGATGGCTGGCGTCGGCTTCGGATTTTTCTCGGACCCCTCTCAAGCTCGCCCGGGCCAACAGCAGGCATGGTGGACCAACTTTGGAACCCATTTTAAATGGATGGGGCCGCTGTTGATCCTCATCGCGATAGTGCTCGCGTTCGCGGCACCTTCCTAGATGCGGCGCCGGCAACAGGCTCGCCATTGACGGCATCGCTGATCAACAACGGACCGTTCACCTCAAACTGGGGCGGTCGGTTCCGATTTCGGGATGCTTTGCTCTGCGCCGAAGCATAGTCTGCACCTGTTTTCCCTCTAGGCTGGCTATTTTCATGAAGAAGATTGGTTTCCTCTCGTTCGGGCATTGGACGCCCTCGCCGCAATCGCAGACGCGGACGGCAGCCGACGCGCTTTTGCAGTCCGTCGAGCTGGCCGTCGCGGCCGAGGAATTGGGTGCGGACGGCGCGTATTTCCGCGTGCATCACTTCGCGCGCCAGCTCGCCTCGCCCTTCCCGCTGCTGGCAGCGGTTGGGGCGAAGACCAGCCGAATCGAGATCGGCACGGCGGTGATCGACATGCGCTATGAGAACCCGCTCTACATGGCCGAGGACGCCGGCGCCGCCGACCTAATCGCCGGAGGGCGTCTGCAGCTGGGCATCAGCCGCGGCTCGCCGGAGCAGGTGATCGAGGGATGGCGCTACTTCGGCTACGCCCCGCAAGAGGGCGAGAGCGATGCCGACATGGCCCGCAGACACACCGGAGTGCTGCTCGAAGTGTTGCTGGGCAAAGGCTTTGCGCAGCCCAACCCGCGGCCGATGTTTCCCAACCCGCCTGGCCTGCTTCGCGTCGAGCCGCACTCGGAGGGCCTGCGCGAGCGCATCTGGTGGGGCGCCGCCACAAACGCCACCGCCGAATGGGCGGCGAAGCTGGGGATGAACCTGCAGAGTTCCACGCTCAAATTCGACGAAGGCGGAAAGCCGTTTCACATCCAGCAGGCCGAACAGATCAGGGCTTTTCGTGAGGCCTGGAAGGCGGCCGGACACACGCGCGAGCCGCGGGTGTCGGTGAGCCGGAGCATTTTTGCGCTGGTCGACGATCGCGACCGGGCCTATTTCGGCGGCAACCAGAGCGGAGATCATTTCGGTTACATCGAGGCAGACAGACGCGCGGTGTTCGGCCGCTCCTATGCCGCCGAACCGGACGTCCTGATCGAGCAGCTAAAGGGCGACGAAGCCATCGCCGAGGCCGATACGCTGCTGCTTACCGTCCCCAACCAGCTCGGCGTCGACTACAATGCCCATGTCATCGAGGCGATCCTGACCCATGTCGCCCCTGGCTTGGGCTGGCGCTGACGCGCGACTTTGTTGGAAAAACCCACGGCGGTCGATACGATGCTCGCGTTCTAGCGGTCTCACGGCTGCTTCCCGTCGGCTCGTTTCAGCATCGCAAATGCGCGACTGATCCGTTGCAGCGCTGTGGCGTTGGCCAGCACTGCGTACAGCGCGAACCCACCCGCCAGAATCCAGGGCGAAGCCGCGCCCATGGCGGTCGCGACTCCGTCCGTGGCGAGCAGCACGCAAATGAAAACCAGTCGTTCCATCCGCTCGAAGAAATCCGGCCAACCGTGGTTTTCCACAGGGATTTCCAGCGCCGTCCGCGCCTTGGCGTAACTGGTCAGGATCCCGCCGGCGAACGCGAACATTGCGATCGCCCACAGATCGGCGACCCAGCCGATTGCCGCAAAGACGGCCAATTCCTGATAACGGTCGACGACGGCATCGAAATAGCCACCGGCCTTGGTGCTCATATTTGTCCGGCGGGCTACCGCACCGTCCAGCGCATCGAAGGTGAAGGCAAACGCCAGGCAAAGGCCAAAGGCAAGACTTGAATGGTGATAGACATAGGCGGCCGAGGACAAAGCGACGAGCACGAGCCCGCTAGCCGTAACCTGGTTCGGCGTCATGCCGATCCCGATCAGCGGAGAGGCGGCCTGCTCCCATAGCGGGTCGATGCGACTTTTCATGAGACCGGCGATCATGGCGGCTCCTCTGATGATGTCGTTTCACCGAGCTTTACCAGCAATTTGCGGGTTTGTTCCACCGTCGCTAACGTTCCAATTGGTCAAAGCGGGCCGAGACCGGGCTCAGCAACATTCTCAACTCGCCGCAACAGCGATTTCTTTCGACGAATGCGGCCGGCGGAATAAGGCGCTCGCCAAGCTGACGGAGCAAATCGGCCGGCGGTCTGGCGGCCGCACCCGAACGATGTGACTATGATTGCTTGCCATCCGTCGGAAGCCGGCCGAAACTCGATGCATAAATTTTCACCCAAGTTTGCCTACCTGCTCGCGACCTCTCTTGGCGCGGGATTATCTCCAATATGGCCGGGCACGGTCGGCGCAATGGTTGGAGTGGCGGTTGCTGCAGCTCTGATACCTGCATCGCCTTGGCTGACCGTGCTTGCCTATGCGGCACTGTTCGCCGTTGGCGTATGGGCGTCATCGCATGTTATCTCCCGTACCGGGACGGAGGATCCGCAGATCGTCGTCATCGATGAGACCTTCGGCGCCGCCGCCACACTTTCCATGCTTCCGATCGACCCACTCTGGTGGGCAGCAGGCTTCCTTGCTTTCCGGTTTTTCGACGTCCTCAAGCCTTGGCCCATCCGTATCATGCATGACAAGGTAAGGGGTGGGGCCGGCATTATGCTGGACGACGCGGCCGCGGCTGTCGCCGCTGGGGCGTTGCTGCTCCTGCTGAACGGTTTGATTAACCATTTGCGGTAACGGCGACATTCGGTCTGCCAAGGCCACGGTGGTCCATCGGAGTTTAGCGCCACAAGGGAAGACCGGACCGATGCGAAGCCACAGGATCGCGGCCATTCCAGGCGATGGGATCGGCAAGGGAGTCGTAGCGGCCGGGCTTCGTGCGCTGGCCGTCTGCGCCCTGGCATCGCCCGCATTCCCGGCGACGACATCGGCGTGCCAGAACGCAGGAGGCATCCGCACTCGCCGCCGCTCACCGATGGTGTTCGTGTGCCTGAGTACGGAAACCAAACCCATCAAGTGTTTCGATCAGCACCTGTACGCGATCAGGCACACCGTGCATTGACCGCCACGCGACAAAGCCGTCCGGCCTGACCAAGGCGGCACCGCCGCTTTCAACCCCGAGCGCGGAAGGCCACCGATGGTCCAAGTCAATCAGATCCCCATTGGCACCCAAGGCGTGGCAGGTCAGCGGCATACGGAGGCGTTGGCTTACGGCGTCAGCGGCCTGACACCATGCTTCGTCGGCGCAGAGGAGAAGAAGATCGCGATCGCACAAATCGAGACTCGAAATCCGCTGGCCGGCGCGCCCGACCGCGAAATGCGGTAAACGCGTGCCAGGGCGACCCGACAGCTCGACGGATTTTTGGAACGGGTGATCGTCCGGTGTGGATTCCCGAGCCACGATGCCTGCAGTGTAGCGTTGGCCAAATACCACGTCGTAATCCTCGACGATCGCAACAGGAGGAGGCAACCGCTTCGACGGATCGTCGAACCATTTCTGTAGGCGGGCGAGCGCTTGCGCCAACGTAGCCTCGATGACCGGCCGGCGCTCCATGTCATAGCTATCCAGCAACGAGGGATCGGCATGCCCGCGTGCTACCATCGCAAGCTTCCAGGCAAGGTTATGGGCGTCGTGGATACCTGAATTGCCACCGAAAGCGCCTGTTGGGGGCATCACATGTGCGGCATCCCCCACAAGAAACGCGCGGCCTCGGCGGAATTGGCGCGCTGTGAGGGCGGCCACTTCCCAGGAGCGCGCATCGACAAGCCTCGTCGTGATGTCCGACCGGCCCGCACCTCGTATGATCAGTTCCCTGCACTTGGCTTCATCAAAATCCTGTGGTTTCTCGCCCTTTTCGGGAAAGTACTGGAGCGCCAGAAGCCATCGTCCACCCTCCCTGGGCGTGAAGGTCCCGTTGAGGTCCGTCACGAAGCACGACGTGAAGCGCTTGCCGCCTATCGTCGGAGGCATGTCCATGTCAAAGACTACATTCATCCAGTTCTGAAGGCCGCCTGCCCCGCTGCGGCTGATCTCCAGCCTCTCTCGCAGGGAACCGTTCGCACCGTCCGCGACGATCAGATAGTCGGCCGAGATGACCTCCTTTGCGTAAGTCGCGATATCGCGAATTTCCGCGCGGACGACGGTCTCGTCCTCATCGAAAGTCACCAGCTCCGTGCTAAAACGCACGTCTGCACCGTTCCGCTCGGCGTAGCGGCGCAGAATCGGTTCCAGGACGTGCTGATCACACGTCGCCGGTTGCGTGGGGCTGAGGGCACTTGCATCCGGCCACGCCGGTCCGCCCCATTGAATCTCCGGATCGGCGAGATTCCTGGCGCGCGCAATAGCGCCTGCCTGCTGGTCCCCCGTCCGATTTGTACGAATCTCCTCCTCGAGGCCGAGGCTTCGGAAAATCTCCATGCTGCGCGGGGAGATGCCGGCAAACTTGTACTGGATTGACGTGTCGGGATGACGCTCGACGAGGACACACGCAATGTCGTTGTGAGCCAATAGGGCGGCCGCCGTCAGACCGTTCAGGCCGCCTCCGACGACGAGAACCGTGGTATTGGTCATCTCGGATCTCCTCTCATTGCTTTGACCACAAAAACATTTTGATTGATCAAATCATATGATTGGTCCAAGTATGTGTCAAGACTCGAAGGAGCGTGGAATGAGACCGAGCCAAGATCGCTTGCAGCACGCCACCGAGGCATGGCGCCTGATGTTTGATTTCCTGATCCGGTCCGCGCCGGACCGGTTGGAGATCCAGCGGAAATTGGGCCTGACGCCCAACGACTCCCGCGCCCTCTTCACCCTCGACAAAGACGCGGGCAAGCCGATCGGCGCATTGGCTGCTCAATGGCAGTGCGATCCATCGACGGCGACCTGGCTGGTCGACCGGCTTGAGCAGGCGGGGCTCGCCGCACGTGTTCCGTCGCCAAGCGATCGCCGTGTCAAACTTGTCAAGCTTACGGCCAAGGGTGCTGCAACCATTGAGGAATTGACAAGGGAATATCACAAGCCCCCGCCCGAGATACTTGCGCTTCCACGCGCTGATCTGGATCAGTTGATCGGCCTCGTAAGAAAGTTACAGGCTGGCAAATCCGTGAGTTGATCCTATCCCAGAAAGGCACTGGCTAGGATCGGGTAGCGCCGCGTCACACTTTCCATGCTGCCGCTCGAGCCGCTCTGGTAATCGGCAGGTTCCTTGCTTTCCGGTTTTTTTGACGTGGTCAACCTTGGCCCATCCTATCGCGCATGAGAAGGTAAGGGGTGGGTTCGGCATCATGCTGGACGACGCAGCGGCGGCCGTGGCCGCCGGGATGCTGCTGCTGCTGAAGAAGACCATTTGAACGTTGTCGCAATGGCGACATCAGTCTGGTTGCGTCTCGACTTTCAGCATCACGCCTCTTCCAGTCTGCGTACACGAGCCCTGACCCCATTGCCGATGGCATCAGCGACTTCCGCAGGAAAATCCTTTGGGAGCGATGCAGAAACCAGTTCGACCGCCGCTAGCGCCTGTTGGCGCAGCTCATCAAAGATCGCCTTGACGGGTTTCGGACCGATCCCTGCTTTGGCGGCGGTCTGGATAAAATGGCGTGGCATGACGCTGTCGACGAGGTAGTGGCGTGTGTCACCAATGGCCATCGCCAGTTTCATTTTGTTGTGCTTGATCTGTCCCGCATCAAGGCTGGGCTGCGCTGAAATCACATCATAGAGCGGCGTTATGCGGAACCGGCCGCCGGGAGAAAGAAAGACGCTAAAATTCTTGGCGTGCCCATCTGTGGCGCCGAGAAGCCAAAAGGCAACCACGGCTTTTAAAACCGCAGCTTGATCTACCTCCGGTTGGTCGCTTCCCTTCATCAAATTGAGGATAGCCGGAACGCCAGGCCCGCCGTCGGATTCGTATTTCAGTGACGGCGGCACAGAAAGGGCCTGGCAGCAGTCTTCCTGGGGCAAACGCAGGAGACGATTGTCACTGGTCCATCGGCGATCGAACCGCTCGACCGCGAGCACGCGATTGCCTTCGAACTCCTCGATTGCGACGACGGCGCTCGGGAGCCCTAGGGCGGTTGTCAGCTTGAGGCAGAAAAATTCGTTCTCGACACTGAAGGAAAGGTCGATGCCATTTGGCAACCGTCCAATCTGTGGTTTGAGGATGTGCGTCGTGGCAGTCGTCGCCAGCGGCTTGTACCAACGTCCTTTCCAGAACAAGAGCGCAGTCTTTTCCTGAGCGCCAGCGATCGAGATCCGGAAGTCCTCGTCCTCGCCAAGCCCAAGGGGAGCCGATGCCAGATCGCGGAGAAGATGGGCAATCTCGGTATCGTCAACGGGTTTGCCGTTGACAATACCAGCGGGGCCTGGCTCGACACCATCCGGCAGGAATTGCAATGCGCCGACACAATCGCGTCCGACAGCGGCAAGCAGGTCGTAGGCGTCTATTCCTTGAGCATGAACACGCTCCGCCATACGGCGGCGAATGGGGATGTTGTCGGGCAGGAGATTGTCGAAGACGGCGATGACGGGCGCACCGATATAACGATCTTCACGCAGAGGCAGTGATAGCGAGACGGGCAGCGCGTGCTCCCAAGCAAGCCAAGACGGATCGTACTGAAAATCGATCGCGCCGCTGGATTGTCTATTCAGCCGCCCGACGAGACGGCTGTTCAAGAAGATATTTAGCGGGATGTGCCGCCGCGGACGAGCCATCAGAAGATGTCCTCGATCTCGGCCGGCTTTGCCTTGGTCCGAGGGCGGACGACGAATTCGAGGTCGAGCGCTGCGAGAATGTCGCAAAGCGTTCCGAGCTGGGTCCCAGGCGCGCCACTCTCGACGGCCGAGATGGTCGCCTGACGCAGCATCGTTTGGTCCCCGACATTGGTCTGGTTCAGGCGGAGCTTGCGACGCTGCCGGCGGACGGCATCTCCAATCTGCTTGGGTGTTCGGGCGATTTGGTCCACAGCGTACCTCTCTGGCCATGGTATTATACGCTCGCGCAGATAAATTTCAATATACGCTCTTCCGTATCAAACTCTGTATACTCGGAAGCGTATATGCAGCAAATATGGTCGGGCGTATGATCTTCGATCCGCATGGACCGTCATGGCCATGCTTTCAGCTTGTCCGGCCGCCGCCGGCCAATGTGACCGAAGCGAATAGTCGGCATGCTCATAAAGCTCCAAGGCAAAGTGAGGTCAGTCCTAGCAGACTGCGGCAACGGATCGGTTTTTCAAACGGATGTTGCGGCACTCACCCAATCGAGTCGTGCGGCAGGGACAAGGCCATAATTGTAAAAATTGATGCCGTCGACATCCGGCGCCATCGCAGCTTTCACCTTGGCGGTGAGGATGTCGGGGCCTGCCATTTCCGGATAGAACAGCCGGTAGCCGGCGCCGAGGAACTTTTCCACGCCAAGGGCTGCGCGTCCGGCCGCCATCAGGCTGGCGACATCGCCGGGCTGCATGTCGTAGGCACACAGGATTGCCCCGTCACAGACCTTGCCGAGCGCCGCGAGATCGCAGCCGCCAAGCCAACCGTCTTTCAAATCGATGATGACAACGCGGGTCGCCGGATTGGCCACCTCGCGCAGTTCGGCGACCAGGCTGGTCACCGGTTCGAACCGCCACAGCAGGTAGCCATGGAGTTCCGGCCATGGCAAAAAAGTGTCGGGGCCGCTCCCCGGAAAGTCTGGAAAGCGCCGTTCGGGCACGGCGCGCTCGCAGGTCTCGACGATCCATTGCCCGACGAGCTTGCGCGCTACTTCGCCGTCGACGCCGGCCTCGGCCGCGCGCGCAAGGCAAGACGGACAGAAACAGATCGACAACAGAAAATCGTCTTCCGGCGTCAGCCCGACACCATCTTTCTCATGATGGTATTCGTGGGCGAAGCCCATGAAGGACGGGCTTTCAAGCTCGATCCGGTCCGGCCTGTAGCTGTGCGAGATATCGGCGATCAGCGCGCGGACATAAGCGCGTGCTTCCGGATGTGATGGGCAGAGATTGTAGTAGTTGGCATCGCCGAAGGCGTTGCGGGTTACGGCCTGCGGATGAAGCATGCCGAGCCGGGTGTTGTGCAAGCAGACCGTCCAGCACGAAACGCCGAGCCCGCCCACCTCGCGCCGGCGCACAAGGTCGCCAAGCACATCGCCGCCTTCCATGATCACGTCCGCCACCTTGGGCTGGATGGCAAGGTCGGCCCAGTGTGCCGCATCTGGCTTAAAATAGATGGTTCCGTCTTCCGGAAAATAGGCTTTCCGGCGCGGGCTGCGCGGCTGCAGGAACCGGCCAGCGTGATAGGAAGTCGCCAGACTGATCATGTTGAGCCCGGCACGCTCGACAAGATCGCGCTCGACCGTCTCCAAGCCCAGATCCTGGACATCCCAAGGATAGGTCCACATGGACAGTTGCATCCGGTTATCCTCAGTCTTGATCCCGATATTGGCGTATGGTCGGGAGGGCTTCTTATCAGTCGACCGGCTCGGCGACCTGCATGAGGCAGTCTCCCGCCTCGCACATCGTGTGCAGCCGCCGCGAAAGCACAATGCCGCTTTCGACAAAGTGCAGGGCTTGCTCGGCGAGGTCGAGCCGTTCGAGGTCGTGGTACCAGCCCGCCAGTTGGCCTGAAGTCACGCTGTCGCCCAGCCTGACTGCCGGCTCGAACCAACCACGGCTTGTGGCATAAAGGCCCTGACTGTGCCGAGACAACGAAAGAAGCCGCGTCGGCGCCGAAGGCCCGGTTGCGGGTGCAAGAACCGGCGCCTCAACCACTCCCAAGGCGGCCATCAGGGCGTCGAGTGCGCGGGCTGTAATCTCCATCGTATCGACCGTGACCGTGCCACCGCCGCCGAACTCTCCGCTGACGCCGATGGCGCCGGCCCGGCGCGCCGCACCCATGGAGGTCGGTGAGGCCTGGCCGTTGTCGGCCACGAACCCATATGGCATGCTGAGCGTCCGCATTAGCTCTACACCGCGCCGGTGCCGGTCGGGATCGGTATTGTGCTCGACAAGCGCGGTCGGCAGATGCTCCATCGAGGTGCCGCCAGAATGAATGTCGAAGATGACGTCGTGGCGGGGAAACAGTTCCATCTCCAGGAAATTGGCAAGCCGGCTTGTTGGCGTGCCTGACGGGTCGCCCGGAAAGGCGCGGTTGAGATTGCCGCCGTCGAGTGGCGAGCAGCGCTTTGCGGCGATCACCGCCGGCACGTTCGCCATCGGCAGGATGGTGACGCGACCCTTGATCCGCTTGGGATCGAGCCGGCGCACCAGCTTTGCGAGCGACAGCTCGCCTTCGTATTCGTCGCCGTGATTGCCGGCCATCAGAAGCACCGACGGGCCCTCGCCGTTGCGGACAAGGCAGATCGGGACCTTGACCTGGAAATAGGGCGAACGGTCGATCGAAAACGGAATGCTGAGATGGCCGAGTGTCTTGCCGTCCCGGTCGAAGTCGAGCGTATGGCTGAGGCCGGTGTGCATGGCGGCGGCTCAGACAGCTGCGATCGCAGTGACCTCTATGCGGAGGTCGGGATCGGCGAGACGCGCCTCGACACAGGCGCGCGCCGGCAGGCGCGCAGGATCCACCCAGGCATCGTAGATGCTGTTCATGGCATCGAAGTCGGCGATCTGCGGCAGGAAGATGTTGATCGCCACTAGCCTCGACTTGCTGCTGCCGGCCTCGACGAGGAGCGCCTCGACCTTGGAGAGTACGTCGCGCGTCTGACCCTCGATGCCGGCCTTGCGGTCGTCTGCCACCTGGCCTGCGATGTGCACGAGGCCGCCATAGACGACCGCCTGGGACATGCGGGAGCCGGACTGGAAGTACTTGATCATATCAGATCCTTTCGAGGTTCTCTTTTTTGGAAGTGGCCGCGATATCTGGTCAGCCGAAATAGGTGGGAAAGGCGTGGCGGACATACCCGTCCGCGTCGGCGCCGAAAATCACGCGATAGCGATCGAGACAGGTGCAGGGGTGCGAGATGCCGAATTCAACGACGTCACCAACGGCAATATCGTCGCCCGACGCAATTGTAAGGAAGGCGTGCTGGTCGTTGAGCTTGAAGACCTCGGCACGCGCTTTCGGCAGCTGCTTGCCGGCACGAAAGATGGTCACGACCTTCGGAAAGCCCTGGTCGAACGACACGTCGCGCATGCCCATACCGCAGATAGCAAGGCTGGGCTCCGGCCGCGACAGTACCTCGGCCCACAGGCGCAAAGCCGGTTGGAAGGAATTTCGTGCGGAAGCACTGACGCCGCCGATCGCAAAACCGTCGCGGGCATCGAGTGCGCCGAGCGACCTGTCGTAGACGCCATGGTCGTGAAAGAAGATGGCGCCGCTGCGCAGCACCAACGTGGCATTGCCGTCCCTGGAGACGAGGGGCGAAAGCGCTGCGACCACCTTGTCGAAGTACACCGAGCCGCCGGCGGTGACGATCAGCGGGGTGTCGCCGCCGACGCGGGCGCGGAGCCGCAGGAACATATCGGCTGTTATTGCCAACAGGGCGGATATCGCCTCATCGGTGCGGCCAGGATCGGCTTGCGCCGCGGCACCTTCGTAGGCTGCGACGCCGGCGATCAGCAGCCGCCCTCCGGCTGCTACAACCGCGTCGGCGATCGCCTCGGCTTCGCCGGTGGTCCGGGCGCCTGCCCTCCCCACACCAAGTTCGACGAGCACGCGCAATGGCGGCAGCGTCGCATTGGCGCGCCAAGCTTCAGCAAGCGCATTCACTGCGTCGAAAGAGTCGGCAAAAACGTAGAACTCGGCGCTTGGCCAGGCGCCGACAAGGACAGCAAGTCGGTTCGCACCACCTGGTCCGCCGACCTCATTGGCGATGATCAGCCGAGAGAGCCCGGCTCTGAGCATCACTGTGGCCTGCCTTATGTCGGCGACGGTCGTGCCCCATGCTCCGGCCTCGATCAGCGACCGGGCAAGGTCAGGCGCCATCGGGGTCTTGGCATGCGGGGCGATCACGGCGCCCTGTTCTCGCGCATACCCCAGGAACAGGTCACGATTGGCGATGAAGGCCTCCTCGTCGAGGGTCAACACCGGCAACGACATACGTCCATGCGCTGGATGCCAGCGCTCAGATGCGACAAAGCTGCTGTCCAGCCCGAGGGTGCCAGGCGGCACGCCGCGGATACGATCGTCGAGCAGGAAATTTTCACGGGTCGCGAGCGACAGTACGGGTGAGTTTTCGGTCATCCGATGCTAGTCCTTTCGCTTTCGCAGGATGAAGTCCGGATCGATTTCCGATGCCGGCCACACCATGAGAGAGATACGTGCCAAAGCGTTACTGCGGACCGATCATCGATGCCCACCATCACCTTTGGGATCTCGGCCTCGGCCGCCATCCCTGGCTCACGCCCACGGCTGGCGAACGCGGCGGTCTGGGCGAGCTTGGCCCCTTGCGGCGAAACTACCTTCCTGAAGATTATTTGCGCGACGCCGGCCAGCACAGTGTCGTCGCCACCGTCCATGTTGAAGCCGGTTGGGCCGGGGATGACTGCGTCGGTGAAACGCGGTGGCTTGAAACCCTCGACAAGTCGCGCGGCGTGGCCGCCCGTTACGTCGTTCACGTACCTCTGGCGAACCGCCAAGCGCCGGCGCTGGTCCAGGCGCAGGCGGCATTCGACCGTGTCGTCGGCGTACGCGACATATTGAGCTGGGATCCGAATCCCGCCCGTCGTTTTGCCGCCCGCGACGGCATCATGGACGATCCGGCCTGGCGTGCCGGCCTGTCCCTGCTTGGGCGCCGCCGGCTGGTTTTCGACCTGATGGTGTTTCCGCGCCAGCTCACCGGCGCGGCGCGCCTCGCAGCGGCCTTTCCGGACCAGCTCTTTGTTCTCAACCATTGCGGCAGCCCGGTCGATCGCGATGCGGACGGGATGCGGGTGTGGCGCGAAGGGCTGCGGCTTTTGTCGGAGCGCGAGAACGTCGCTATCAAGATATCGGATCTGGTCGCCTACGATCATGATTGGACGCTCGACAGCCTAAGGTCGGTTGTCATGCATTGCATCGACTGTTTCGGTACGCGGCGCGCGATGTTCGGCAGCGACTTTCCAGTCGCCGGCCTGCATGCATCGTTCGATGCGGTGTATGACAGCTTCAAGGCCATTGCAGGAGAGCTTTCCGCGGACGAGCAGACGGCACTGTTCTACGGCAATGCACGGCGCATTTATCGGCTGGAGGATATGTCATCGGCGGGCCTGCTCTCTGCCTGAGAGAAGCAGCAGCCCCAGGATCAGCGACCCGAACAGGATACTGCGCCAGCCGGGCGATGCGTTGACCACGGTGATCAGCGCCGTGATCGTAACCAGCAGGATGGCGCCGGGGATGGTGCCGGCATAGGTGCCGAGCCCGCCGAGGATCGAGGTGCCGCCAAGCACCACGGCGGCAATCGAGGCGAGCAGATAAGGATCGCCGATACCGACATAGCCTTGTCCGTTCATGCCGAGGACCAACACACCGGCAAGTCCCGCACAGAAGCCGCTGATGCCGTAGACCGCCAGCGTGGTCGAGGCGACGGGAACCCCGGACAGCGCCGCGGCGAGCGGATTGGCGCCCATCGCGAATATCCGGGCGCCAAGGGATGTCGCATGCATCGTGGTCAGAACGATCACTGAAATGACCACCCACAAAAGCACGCCTGCCGGAATACCGACCGGCCGCGCATTGCCGAGCCAGCGGACCAGCGGGTTCTCGGCGGTCACGGCACTGCCGCCGGCGATGATGATCAGCAGACCTTGCAGGAATGTCGCCATCGCCAGTGTCATGATCATTGGATGAACGCGCAACAGCGCCACGCCCAGCCCGTTCACCAGACCGATTGCGCTCGTCAACGTGAGAACTGCAAGAACGGCGGTGAGCCCTGTCGGATCCGCCTGCCACGAAAGCAGCGGCAGGCTGACAGCGCTAACCGTGACGATCGCCGCGACGGAAAGGTCGATGCCGCCGGCAATCACCACGAAAGTTTGGCCCGCCGCGACCAGGCCGATCACCGCGCCCAATTCAACCAAATAGCGCAAATGCCCATAAGCGCCGAAGCCAGGTGAAGCGAAGCTCGCCGCGATCCATACCGCCGCAACTATAGCGATCGTAAGGAAGGGCCGGCTGCGCAGAATCGTCACGGCGCGCCTGCCGCTCACGCTGTCTTTCCGTGCTGTCATTGCTGCACCTTGCGGAATTGCGGGATGGCGACCGCCCCGATGATGATGAGGCCCTGGGCGACATATTGGGCGACCGGCGTGAAGCCGAGGAAGAACATGACACTGATCATCAGGCTGAGCAGCAGGCTGCCCGCAAGAGCGCCGCGCATGGTACCCTGGCCGCCGAGGAAACCGATGCCGCCGAGCACTGCGGCGGCAATGGAATTCAGCGTGAACGCCGTGCCGATGACTGGATCGCCCGAACCCGTTTGCGCGGCGATGAACAGGCCGGCGCCTGTGCAAAGCAGTCCGCTAATCGCGTAGGCGGCGATCCGGGCACCGTCGACCGGCACGCTGGAGCGGTAGGCGCCGACGGGATTTTCGCCTGCAGCATAGATGCTCAAACCAAGCGGCGTGGCGAGATAGAGTTTCCACAAAAGCACGATGAGTACCAGCAGCACGAATGCCGCCGGCGTGTTGCCGGCAAGCAGGTCCGACAGCCACTCGGGTATGGCGCCGCCCGGCCTCGGCAGGATGAGCAGGGCAGCGCCGCCGATAATGAAGGAGCCAGCGAGCGTCACCACGATTGCCGGCAACCGAAGTTTCACGACGATGAACCCGATCGCGGCACCGATGCCGAGACCGGTCAGCGCCACCGCAGCGGCACCCCCGGCTACGCCCAGCGGCCCAGTCATCGTCGTCGCAGCGATCACCGCGCCCAGGCTGACCATGGCACCGATGGCCAGGCTTATGCCGCCGGTGAGCATGAGGATCGCCTGGGCCATGGCGACCAGCGCCAGCGGAAACCAGCTCTGGGTGAATTTGGCGAAACCGGACGCTGTCAAGAGGCCGGGAAACAGGGAACCGTAGGCAATGACGAACGCCAGGACCACAGCGAACAGGCTGCGCACGCCGACATTGCGGCGCAGCTGAACCGGCCAGTAGAGCGCGCCGGCTTGGCTTGAGGATGCAACCGCGCTCATGCCGCAACTTTCTGCTGTTCGGCACCCATTGCGGCGGAAACGATGGCTTCCTCGCTCAGTGCCTCGCGCTCGAGCATGGCCACGATGCGGCCTTCGCGGACCACGCCGACGCGGTCGCAAAGGTGCACCAGTTCGGGTGTGTCGGAACTGAGCAGCACGATCGCCTTGCCGGCGGCGGCGAGTTTGCGAAGCATCATGTAGATCTCACGCTTGGTCTCGACATCGACGCCGCGCGTCGGGTCGTTGAGGAGAAGTACAAGCGGCTCGTGTGGCATCCATTTCGCCAGCGCGACCTTCTGCTGGTTGCCACCTGAGAGTGCCTGCGCCGGGCGGTCGAGGTCGCCCTTGATGGCAAGCTGGGCGGCGAGACCCTTTGCCATATCGCGCTCGGCACGCCGGCTGCGCAGCTTCAGCGCCGGCAGCCTTGCGAAGGCGGGCAGCATCATATTGGTGATGATGGGATGGATCAGGTGCAAGCCTTCGCGCTTGCGGTCAGCCGGGACATAAGCGAGGCCGAGCGCATTGGCGTTCGGCACGCCGCGGGGCAAACCCGAAACACCGTTAACCGTCGCGGATACCGTCCTGGCGGGGATCGCGCCGTAGAGGCCAAGCAGCAGATCTTCCTGCCCCTGCCCGACCAGGCCGCCAATGCCAAGCACCTCGCCCGTCCTGATGTCGAGATCGACGTCGCGCATCAGGCCGGCCGAAAATTTACGAACCGAGATGGCGTCGGCCGGCGATGGCGAAGGCCGCCATCGTGGAAAGAGATCGCCGGGGTCGCGGCCGACCATCAGCCGTACCAGCCCGGCGGCATCGGTTCCTTCCAGCGAGCAGTCCGCCGTGCAGGTCCCGTCCTTGAGCACGGTGACATGCTGGCACAGCGTCATCACCTCGTTCAGTCGGTGTGAGATGTAGAGAATAGCGATGCCCTCGCCCCGAAGCCTCTCCAGCAGGTCGGTGAGGATTTTTGTCTCAGTTGCCGATAGCGATGAGGTGGGTTCGTCGAGAATGAGCACGCGCGGCCGGCGGTAAAGCGCCTTGGCGATCTCCACCATCTGCCGGCGGCCGAGGGACAGGTGCCCCACCGGCGTAGACAGCGGTTCGTAAAGCCCGACAAGATCGCATGCGGCTTTGGCCCGGACGGCAAGCTCGTTGTAGTCGATCAAGCCGAACCGTTTGGGATAGGCACCGAGCCCGATGTTTTCGGCAATGGACAAGCTGGCCGTCAGGCTCAGTTCCTGCTGGACAACAGCGATCCCGGCCTGTCGCGCATTAGCGGGGGTCATGCGCGAGACCGGGCGCCCATCGACCTCGATCGCCCCGCCGTCCGGGCGCAAGGCGCCGGACAAAAGGTTGATCAGTGTCGACTTACCTGCGCCGTTCTCGCCCAGCAGCGCATGCACGCGGCCCGGCTGGAGAGCGATGGAAACGTTGCGCAGAACGGGGTTGCCGAAGAAGGACTTCGACACCCCCCGCGCGGCGAGAAGCGGAGCCGTGGTTGTCAATGCTACAACCCTTCAGGCTTATTTCTGGGCCAGCAGCTTCTTAAATAGATCCTCATCATACGGCGAATAGATATACCCGTCAGCCGGGAAATCCTTCGCCCGGGCGAGGTATTCGTCGATGTTGGAATTGTCGATCACCGGCAACGGGATCTTGACGAAAGCCGGCACATCCTCGCCTTCCAGTGCCTGGACGGCGGTGTAGGTGGCGAAGGCGCCGAGCCAGTTCGGCTGCATCGTCGCCCAGCTCTTCAGGCCCTTTTCCTTCCACAGTTCGAGGAACTGGCGCGCATTCTCGCCGGTGATCGGCACCTGGTCGCGGCCCTGCTTGTCGAGCGCGAGCACGGCGCCCGCCGACAACGCGCCGCCCAGCGACAGGATGCCATCGATTTCGGGGTTGGCGAAAAGCAGGCTGGTGACGGCCTCCTGGGCGGGCGCGACATTGTAGGGCGTGTTCGTCTCGGCAAGCACCTTCACATCGGGATGGGCCTTAAGCTCGGCATCGGCGCCTTTGCGCCGGTCGTCGCTGACCGAAACGCCGGCTGGGCCATTGAGGATGAGGATCTTGCCCTTGCCGCCGATGGCGTCGATCAAGAACTTGGCCGCCTGATCGCCCCACTGTGAGGAATCGGTGTTGACCTTGGCGGTCACCTGGTCGGTATCGACGAGGCTGTCGAAGTTGATGATGGCGATGCCCTTGGCGCAGGCGTCCGCCAGCACGCGCGCCGGCGCGGTCGACGAACCAGCGATCAGGATGATGGCATCGACATCGGAATCGATCATCGACTGGATCTGCTGAATCTGGACGTTGGCGTCGCCCTGGGCATCGGTCACGACGAGCTTGTCGACCAAGCCTTGCTTCTTCAAAGTCTCGACTTCGGCTTCTATCGTGCCCTGTGTCTGCTTCATCCAGGTCGGCACTGAATAGATATTGGCCCAGCCGATCGTATATGGTGCTTTGCGATCGCCCTTGATGCATTTAGCGGCGGCGTTGGCTTGCGAACCGGCGCCGAGGCTGAGGAGAAGGCCGAGGCAAAGGGCACTGGCGGATGCGAAAAACGATGATTTCGTCATGATTGTTCCCTTCTGAAGTTATGCTTGGACGTGCGGGGTCGGGACGAGAAAACCCGCCGGTTGCCGCATCGGAAACCGCCCGTTTTTCTCGTCAGGACTTACTGCGCTTGGCTCGTTATTGTCCGATATTTCAGACAACAGGCCTATATATCGGACAAATGGGATGCTAGACTGAGCCTTGACATCTTTCAAGCGTCTTGAGACGAGGGCCGAATGATTTTTGCGCGGGTGCGGCCTACATGAGCGATGGCGTCACTGGTCTAATTGAAACGGAAGCCGGCGCCGAGCCGCGCAATGGCGAACGGCGTCGCGGGATCGACCGCGTCATCATGCTACTCGAGGCCCTTCTGCGGCACCGCGCGCCGATGCGCGTCGGCGACATCGCCAAGATGATCGGCGCGCCGCGTTCAACCACTTATGAAATCGTCAACAGCCTGCTGGAAGCCGAAATGCTCGAGAACGTCGGAACGGAAGGCTATGTCTATTTCGGAAAGGCGATGCATCTGTTCGGCTGGGCCTACTCACATCATAATGCCCATTACCGGCGCATCATCGAAACCCTGGACAGACTAGGCGCGGAGACGGGCGAGACCGTCCAACTGTGCGGCTTGCGCGGGACCAAATATGTCGTCCTTGATTGCCGGGACTCGCCTGGCCCGTTCCGGATTTCAAGCGATGTCGGAGTCGAGGTGCCGATACCGTGGACGGCGTCCGGAAGGCTGCTGCTCGGCCATATGAGCGAACAGGAAATACGGGACTTCATTCCGCCTGGCGACTACACGCTTCCCGACGGCCGCGTCATTGCGCCAGCCGAGTTCTTCGGCGATGTCGCTCTGGCGCGCCAGCAAGGTTTCAGCGAGACGGCTGCTCTGGCCGACCGCTTCACGTGGTGCATGGCCGCGCCCATCCGCGACGGCAACGGGGCCATCAACAAGACGCTTTGCTTCGTGTTGCCCGTCGACACACCGGAAGCGCGGCGCAGCGAATTGCTTGCCCTGCTATGCGAGCGCGCCCGTGGGTTGTCGTTGGCGGGAAGCTAGTAAAAAATCGGCACGCGAAGATCCGGGATTAGGCTCCGTTCGTTCAGCCGCAGCAGCGAAGCCGGAACTGGTACTCCGGTGAGTATGGCAAAGGCGGCAGCGCGCTCCTGCTACCAGATCTTCTAATTTAGTACGGGTCGCCCGACAACATTGACCTCCTAATGAGTATCTTCAGTCGGGCGAGGTCGCGACGGATGCGAGGTCCAGAATCCGGCGGCAAAGGGTAGCTATCCTCGCGTCCGCCCTGCAGTCGAAGTGATTCGGAGCCGTTGGATCAGGCAAGCTCCGACTTGAGCACGATCATTGCAAGCTCGCGCCAATTTCGAAATTAATCCAAGACAGCGCTCGTGCATCCACGTCCGTGATCAGCATATGGCCCGGCGAGACTGTGATGGAGATCGCGAGTTCGGCACGAGCAAGAGCGTCTTGGGCGGTCAGGCTGCTCGCCCAGAATACAGGGATCTCCCCGTCCAAGACTTCGACAGCATCACCCCAGTCGGGAGCCATCAAATTTCGGATGCCGACCGTCGTGGGCTCTCCGACATGGATGGGAGACCCGTGCGCATGCGGAAAGCGCGCGGTGAGCACGCGAACCTTGTCGACTTCGCTATGCCGTATCGGACGCATGGAGACGACCATTTCGCCACCGAACGGTCCGACTTGGGACGTCTCGATCTTGGTGCGGAACTTGGGGGCGGTTTTTCCACGGCCGATACGCCGGAGTTTCACGCCTCGTTCGACAAGTGCGGCCTCGACGGTGAGCGAACTGCCGAGCGCGAAGGCCGCAAAGTCATCTCGCCACAGGTCGATGATGTCTGTGGTGTGGCGGATCATCTCGCCGAAGTGATAGATGCTGTACTGTGGTGCATCGGTCCGGATATCGATATCGCCCAGCGCAGGCAGAAATGGGCTGCCCGCACGGCTCACACCGACCAAAGGGCAGGGTTTCGGATTGCGGACACAAAACTGATAGAAATCGGCGGCAAAGCTGCGCGGCACAATCACGACGTTGGCCTGGAGCTTGCCGCGCGCAAGCCCTCCTGTATGCCCTTCATAGGCACCCATCCTGACGAGTCTGCGCAATCTGCCTGCATCGACCATTCGCAAATCCTCGTAGATCGGTAAAGTGATCGGGCGAGCCATGGCTTCCAACGGATGCGCGTTTCAACGACACGTCGAGAGCGCGTAAGATCATCGGCAGGTCTGCCGCTTGTCAAATCATCAGAATCTTTCCTCATTGATAAATCGTATTTATTGGCCGGCGAAGGATGGCGCTTTTTATTAGCTTTTGCTCATATTTATTCTCATTGACACTCGCGGCAGCCGATCGCTTCTATCTGTCGGCTTGCCTCATGCAGGAAACCAAGATCGCGGTTCATGTAGAAGAGCAGGAAAGCCGCATAGAGTACAAAGACGAGACTGAACACCAGCGTCTTCACGATCAGCGACAGTGCAAAAACATTCAGGTGCGGAGACGCCCGCGCCAGGAAAGCCAGCACAATGTCGGACAGGAGCATGCTGATGATGAGCGGGAAAACGAGGGTCAGCGCCATCGCCATGATGCGATTCAGCAGACGCAGAAATATTCCCGCAGCATCCTTGCTGAATACAGGCAGAAGACTGTCGATCGGCCACAGGCCGTAGCTCTCGTAGAGACTGGTCAGGGAAAGCTGCAGGCCGCCGGCAGCCAGGTAGATTGTGACCATGATGACCGCGAGCAAGGTGCCGGTAGCACTCGTCTCGTGCGTCATCATAGGGTCGATCAGCGTCCCCATCGTAGAGCCCCGCTGCAGGTCGAGGATGTCACCGGCAGCCTCTGCTGCCCAGAACGGTATCCCCATACACAGCCCGAGCGTTACACCGACCACAACCTCCTTGAGAATGTAGGCTGCGATCATCGTGGTCGTGATGTCGCTGTTCGTCAGCTTGCTCACGACCATTGGAAAGATTGGAACTGCCAGCGCCAATGCCACGCCATTGCGCAGAAGCCCTGATAGCGGCACACGCGAAAACAGCGGCATCAGAAGCATGAAACCACCCACGCGTGCGAGCGCGAAAGCGCCTGCCAAGAGATAGACCTGAAGGTCTTTGACAGACGCGAAGAGTGGTTCGACCGGCACCTGCGTGCCTCAACGTGTGACGACGGGGAATTCGTCCAGAGCCGTCGATGCCTGCTGCGCGATCTGCTGGCCAAGCACAGGACCTAAGACGATGATGACCAGCAGGATCACGACAAGCTTGATCGTCTGCGGCAGCGACTGGTCCTGAATCTGTGTCAGCGCCTGGGCAAGGCCGACGAGGATGCCGACCGCCAGTGCCGCAATGATCGCTGGGCTGGACGCGAACAGCACCGTCAAAAGCGCGCTTTGGACCTTCGCCAGGATGAAGTCATTGTTCATGCGCACCCGCCATGTCGTCAGCCGTAACTCAGGATCAGGCCATGCATCAGGCGCGACCAGCCATCTATGGCGACGAAAAGGAACAGTTTCAGGGGAATCGAAATAAGGACCGGCGAGACCATGATCATGCCGAGCGTCATCAGGATATTGGCGACAACGATGTCGATGATGAGGAAAGGAAGGTAAAGCAGGAAACCGATCTCGAAGGCTCGGGTAAGCTCGGACGCAACAAAGGCCGGAACAAGGATCGAGAGATCGTCGTCCTTCAGGTTCTGCCGCGCCTGTTCCGGCCAAAGGCGGCTCGTTCCATCGAGAAAAAACTGCCGCTCCTGCGGCTGAGTGAATTTCATAAGGTGTCGCTGCAGTGGTTCCCTGACCAGTTGCGCTGCCCTGGCGAGGTCATCGGTCGTCTGGAACTGAACTTGCCCTTCTTGAAGTCGGCCAGACATCTCGCTCAGCAACGGTGTCGTGACATAGACGGTGAGCACAAGCGCTATGCCGTACAGCACCAGATTGGGTGGCATCTGCTGGACGCCGAGTGCATTGCGGATGAGAAACAGCACGACCGAAATCTTCAAGAACCCCGTCATCGTGACCACCGCCAGAGGCAGCAACCCGACGAAGCCGACGGCGATCAGAATACCAAGGAGATTGGGCGAATTCTCAAGCATTATCGAACATACGAAGGATCCGCACGCCCAGGCTTTCCCCAATCCGCACGATCTCGCCACTGCCAACACGTTTACCGCTGGCGATGATGTCGACAATCGCCTCCGTTACATCGGCGAGCGGAACGATGGCGCCGGGCGCAAGCTGCCTCACCTCTCCGAGAGGCATTGCCGTGCGGCCGATTTCGAAAGCGAGTACAACCGGCAACTCGTCCAGAGTTGACTCTTCCAAGGTCTGGCCAACTGACGGCGGCGAGTTCTGATTCATGGTCCACTCCCAATTGGATCCGGCGACGGGGGTCGGCGCGGCAAGCAATTGCGGCCCGGCGGCAGTCAGGGCCACCGATGCATAAAGGTGCTCGGCAATGATGAGTGCCGCGTTGCGTTC
This sequence comes from Mesorhizobium sp. M0808, assembly GCF_040320025.1. Classification (NCBI taxonomy): domain Bacteria; kingdom Pseudomonadati; phylum Pseudomonadota; class Alphaproteobacteria; order Hyphomicrobiales; family Phyllobacteriaceae; genus Mesorhizobium; species Mesorhizobium sp. M0808. Next base: position 76,686 of record NZ_JAMYOX010000011.1, on the reverse strand, counting down.
TTCCGCCTCATTCCTGAAAAGCACCACGTCGCCAGCCTGGAGGCTTTTCAGCTCGCCAAGGGTTACTTTGAGTGCGCCACGCCGAAGGCAGATCGGCAAAGGAAATTCGGCCGGGATCGGCGGTCTGGCCTTAGCGATCTCGTCAAAAAGACGGCCGATCCGAACCGCCAGGCTGGCGTCACTCGTGTTCAAGACGCAGTTAATCGTCTCCTGGCTGTCGGTCAGGACAAAAGCCAACGGGGTCTCGCCCGAAACCGAAACTGCTTCTGTTTGTGTGACCGAGGTGAGCGCGATAGTGTCGCCCAGCTTGGCCTCAATCCATTCGAGATCCTCTTCAAACGCGGATTCCAGCAGCAGTGCGGCGTGGGCGGGGGCCAGCCGCTTCATGTCGACCAGTTCGTCTGCCCTGGCGAAGCCTCTTTCGACCACGGAAAGCGGCAGGCGCAATTTGCCCATCGTGTCTCCGACGGAGAACGCAATGGTGTACCACCGCTGGCCCGCAGGGTTCGGCGCCGGCCAGACGGCGGCAATCGGCACCGCCCTGCCCGCGATCGTGATTTCCGCGTGCGCGCGCCGGCGGTAGAAGGCGTTCAATGCCTCAACGTCGACAGACGCAACAGAGTTCAGCACCAGCCGCTCGCCAACGCTCGACCGTGAGGCCTTGCATTTTGCCGGCTTTACCTGCGCTCTCGTTTTTCCCGACGCAAAGGCTTGGGGCATCACATCCATATTCACGATCACAAAATGGGCTATGTGGGCAGGCGCGTTGGACCGCGCTCTCCTTCCTCGGAAAGCTCGGCAAGCGCCAGGCAACGTCGAGCGGTGCGGTTGATCAGATGCTCCAATACCCCGTCCAGCTTCGTCAGAGCTTTCATGGCCTCACGATGATCATTGCGAGCTGCCGACAGTTCCGCTTGCCGTTGCTGCTCGGCGACGCCGGCCATCTTCTCGTTTTCACGCAATTGCTCGGTTTTTCTGGCGGCGATTTCAAACCGGCCCTGTAGCTGGTGAAGGCTGGCAGCTTTTATCGGATGCCCAATAAGCGAGCCGAACGCTGCATCTTCGGCATCGACCGTGCGCTGCAGGTGCTCCGTGACCGCACTGGCCGCCTGCCGACCCTCCCTCGCGGCCCGGTCCAAAGCGGCGTGCCGTTTGATCACCTCTTCCCTTGCACGGTCCTCACGGCGGCGTCTGAGCTCGCGTAATCGAGTGATCATCTCACGATCTTTCACCGACGATCTCCCGCATGAGTTGGCGTGTCCTCTCCAGGCTCTCATGAGTGGCGGACGCCTGACGCAGAAAGGCGTTGATGACATCGATCTTCGCCATTGCCTCGTCCGCCACGGGATCGCTGCCTTTTTCGTATTCACCGACGCGCAGGAGAAGCTCGATGTCAGCGTAGCGGGCAAGCAGTTCACGCAGGTGGCCGGCGTCGGACCGATGTTCCGGCGCCACAACCGCATCCATGAGGCGGCTTCGGCTGCGCAGGACATCAATGGCCGGGAAATGGTTGCGCTGCGCAAGCTCGCTCGACAAGAAGACGTGGCCATCAAGGAGGGCCTGAACTTCCTCGGCGACAGGGTCCAGCGTACCGTCGCCTTCAAGAAGAACGCTGTAGAGGCTGGTGATGGATCCGACGCGACCCGTGCCTGACCGCTCGAGCAGACGGGGCAAGACCGCAAACAGCGAAGACGGAAAGCCGCGACGCGTCGGCGGCTCGCCCGCGGCCAGGCCAATCTCTCGGTGCGCACGGGCAAACCGGGTTAGGTTGTCCATTGCAAGCAACACATGTTTGCCCTGGTCGCGAAAATATTCGGCAATGCTGGTCGCCACATAGGCAGCCTTGACACGCTCAATGGCGGGACGGTCGGAGGTCGCAACAACGACAATGGCCCTCGCCCTGCCCTCGGGCCCGAGCTGTTGTTCGAGGAATTCGCGTACCTCACGTCCGCGCTCTCCAACAAGGGCGACCACCGCGACATCGGCATCGGTGCCGCTGACGATATCGGAAAGCAAGATCGACTTTCCCACGCCCGGTCCGCCAAAGATTCCGACGCGCTGGCCGCGCGCGCAGGTGAGCAGCGCATCGAGTGCGCGTATTCCGAGTTGGATCGGCTGGGAAATCAAGCCGCGCTCCAGCGGAGATGGCGGATAGGCATTGACCGGATAGCTGCCGGCGATGCCGTCCGGCGAAAGCGGCTTGCCGTCCAATGGCTCGCCAAGCGCGCTGATCACGCGACCAAGAAGGCTGGGGCCGACGAGCACCTGCTGGTCTTTTCCGGTCGCCACGACCTCAGTCAGGTTTGAAAGACCGGCCAAATCGCCCAGCGGAACAAGGATCGCCATTTCGTCCATGAGGCCGACGACTTCCGCCTTGGTCACCCTTCCGGTCCTAGGGTCGACGAGTTCGCATATCTCGCCGATACGGGCCTCCTCCACGGTCGCATGAATGACGGTGCCGGCGACACGCCGTACACGCCCTTTCCTGGGCCGGCCGGTATCGTCGCGCAGGCCCGAACGCAAATTCGGAATGATGGTGGCCAGACGGCTTTCGATATCAGCGGCGGGCGCGGTCATCGGACCTCCGTCTTCGGCGCAATCGCGGCAGCTATGGCTTTGAGCTGCGCGTCGATGCTCGCGTCGACGACGGCAAAGTCGGTCGAAACGATGCAGGCGTCCGGAGCCAGCGCGTCATCCGCGTCGATCTCAACCGTCATCGCCAGATCACTCTGGCGCAAGACTGCGTCCAGCTCATCACGAACCCTTTCGATGGACGCGGAATGAACTCGGAGTTTCAGGTACTTGGCGCGGCGGATTTCAGTCACCGCCTGTCTTGCGGCTTTGGCGACAAGCGCGCCGACGTCGAATTCTCCCAGAATTCGCCTGACGATATCGACGGCAAGGCCAATGACTTCGGATTCCAGCCCACCAAAATAGCGATCCACCTTGACCGCCGTCTCGCTGACTAGCCGCGTGGCCTCAGCATCGCCTTGCGTTTTGCCGTCGTCATAGCCCTGCGCATATTCGGCCGCATAGGCTCGCCGAGCGGCGTCGCGCAACTGCTGCGCATCACGCCTTGCTTCATCGAGAAACGCATGCCCATCCTGGAGAGCGCGCACCTCGGCGGCCCGCAGGATCCGAGCGTAGGGACGCCTCAGAGCTTCCGACGCTTTGCCCGATTCGATCATCTCGTCTAGCTCATCGCTCGTCGAACAATCGCGGGGCCGACCTCGGCAAATTGTTCGGCTGACGGCTGGTGGATGAGCTCTTGCGGCACCAGCTTGAGACGCACCCGCATGCTCGTATCGCCCGGCATGATCTGACACCAGGCGCCAAGGCAGCTCAGGCCGTCGCCGTAGACGCGACCGGAAATGTCTTCCAGCGGCCCCAATCGATCAATCGGGCCGGCCAGATCGCGGTTGGCGAGGGCGAAAGCGCACAGATCAGCCCCAAGCGCCGCCTGCAATGCGGCCGCTTCGCGCCCAACAATGACAGCGGCCAGACTCCCAGCCCAGTAGATCGCGCCCGAGCGAAGTGCAAGTTCCTCCAGCTCTTCGCCAGACGACAAGGCGATCGCTCGATCCACCTCGTCGGCCGGCTCTTCGACCACTGGAGAGAGCCTATGCCGATCGAGCAGAAGCTTCGACAGTCGCTCCTGCAAGCGTTGCGAGCGCAGCATGCGCTCGCAGGCAGCCTCGCCGACCGCGCCGTCAAAGCACTCCGCGAGCCAAGCCGCATCCACATAGGACGCGGGTTTGGAGATGAATGCCTGCCATTCCGGGCTGGCAGTTTGCTCCGAGCCGGGCTGGGTCATGTTTTCTTCACCGGCATTGCGGAAGCATCGAGCGCATAGATGCCGGGCCGTCGATACCACTGCATGTAGGCCAACCGACCAGCCAGCACGAATATGGCCGCCGCCATGCCATAAAACAGTGACATCGCGGCGGCGACGCTGTCGGGATGTAGCCACAGGCCGAGGAAGCTGGTGAACCCGGCCTCGCCGGTTTCCTGCTCGGGGGCTGTCGCTGCAACCGGAATGAGGGTGACGGAAACATTGTCATAGGTCAGCCCGGCGATGCCCTTGGCCACCAGCATCTTGACCTGCGGGATGAGCTCATTCATCGGAACGGATGCGCGATGCCGGATGAACACGGAGGCGGAGGACGGTACCAGTTGCTGCCTCAGCGGATCGTTTTCGGGCAGGACGAGATGAACGCGCGCCGAAAGTACGCCGTCGATGTCCGAAATCGTCTGCGACAGCTCCTGACTCAGGCCATAGATCATCGTTGCCCGCTCTTCCACCGGCGAGGACACAAGCCCATCCCTCTTGAACACCTCGCCGAGCGTCTGGAATTCCTGTTTGGGCAAGCCGCTCTCGTCGAGAATGGCCATAGCTTCGGCGAAGCGGCCCTTCTGTACGGAAACCGTCATCTTGCCGTCCTTGCCGACCTCGCGTTGGGCCGGGATCCCGTGACGCATGAGCGTGGCCACGATCTCGTTGGCCTGCCGCTGGTTGAGGTTGGAATACAACTCCACCGAACACGCCTGGAGCACAAGCATACCCATGACAACGAGCGCAACGCGAAACCTGGCGCCGCATCGATCCAATCGCGTTAAACGCCGCTGCGAGGTTGGCATGGGCGCGAACACTCCGCGGCGCTTACTGTTGCTTGATCAGCGTGCTGGTGGACGACGTGACGGCCGTCACGCTGCTCGTAACCACCTCGAGATTGGCGGCTGCCCACATCACCGAAATCGATCGTTCCAGGAGTTGCTCTGCGTTCTTGGCTGGGGAGTCTTCGCCTTCCTTGCCGGACGGGGCCGTCTTGTCGGCGCGATCCGGCGTGGCGGCCGTTTCAGCACTTGAGGAAGCGTTAGCCTGGCCAAGAGCCTTCTGGACCTGCTGCATGGTTCCTTCGAGCGACTTAACGGCAGAACCGAAAAGGGCCGATGGTTCCGTGAACACCCCACCTGCGGCTTTTTCCGTCTCGGCCATGTAGTCGAAGAGTTTGTGTTCGACGATCGGCTCGGTCTTCTCCGGTTTGGAAGTCTGTCCGCCTATTGCCGGATTGGCGCCGGGCGTCTGCGCCACCTGCTGACCAGCCGGCGTCGCGACATCACTGCGCTCAGGCATATTGACCTTCGCGGCATCGTGCTTTTCTTGCTTGGCGCCCACCATTCGGTTACCGGGCTGCGCTGCCGCGCCGGCGGTGATTTGCTGTTGCGAACTTATGCTGGTGGTCAAGTTTGCAAGCGTAGCCTCTAGGGCTCCAATCGGCGCGATTTGCATGAATGTGCCCTCCAGTTTTTAGTTCGGTTTGGCGGAGGGGACAGTCTGCGCCTCCGCCTGCTTTCCGCGGAAAACGCGGACCGACACAGCTTTGCCGGCTTCCTGCTTCGTGCTCGGCGTGGCAGGAACCCCGAGCGTTTTCCTGACGAGTTCGATGTAGGATGGCGGCCCCGATACCGAGATGACATCGTCTTGCTTGGAAACCTTTATTGGAAACTTCGGGTCGCTGACGCCCAGCCGTAAAAGCCTGTCTTCGGCGCCAGCAGCCATGTTGGCATCAAGCGGGATCATTTCCGTCTGGACTTCCGCTTCCGTCGCGACGTTCATGACGATACCGTCGAAATGCCAGACCAGCCCGTATCGATTGCATATCTCTTCGAGGAACTCGCGAGCCGTTCCAACCGGCATGCCGGCGCTCAGGCGCCCCTTTACCAGCTTGCTGAGACGCATGGGCACCCGCATGTTGCGGCCGAGCTCAACCAGCGCGTCTGTCACGGACTGATCGATCGTGATGTATTTGTACGGGCCAGGGGGCCAGCGCGGTTCGGCAGCAAACGCAGGCTGGGAGCCAAAGCCGAGCGCCAGGACGACGGCAAGCCGGCAGGCCACTAGGGCAGCTCTGCCTCCAGATAACCGATCACCATGGCTGATGCTGGGTCCCGTCACATTGGTCCTATCGAAAGCGACCCACGAGTAATGCCCCGCCTCGCTTGCTTCATAGCTTGTCCGCCGATGTCATTCTATCGTGGACACTCGAAAATGGGAAGTCCAATTGGATTGCATACCAACGTCCTGTGCCAAATGTTGCGAAGGAACCGCAAGACGATACAGTGCGGGTAGGAATCGGTTACCACCGGGTTCGGGGTCATTGGTATGTGGAAAGGAGTGGTCTCGGTGACGGCAACCAACAGCCTGCTCGCGAAGCTGGACGTGCCCGCAGGCGTTGCTCGAGGCAAGAGGTTTGCGGCAACGCGTCTCATCGAGGCATTGAGTGCATCGGTTCTGGTCGCGGTGGCGTCGATTGCCGCAATCGCGTCGGCGCAGGCCCAATCGAACAGCGGTTATGACCCTAGAAGTTGGACATACGATCGGGGAAGAAATGTACTGGTCTCGCCTAGCGCTTCCGGCCTGACGGCGGACGGAGAATTCACGCCCGAGGAGTCAGGGATTCCCAGGCAGGTCGTGACATTCAGCGAGGCTCAGCCGAAGGGGTCGATTGTGATCAACACCACGGAGCGGCGTCTCTATTACGTGCTGGGGGGCGGCAAAGCGCTACGATACGCGGTGGGGGTCGGCAAGGAGGGGCTGGAGTGGTCCGGTCGCGACACGATTTCGAAAAAGAAGGACTGGCCAGATTGGCGGCCACCGGCCGAAATGCGATCCAGAGAAGCATCAAAAGGCCGTATCTTGCCTGCGCACGTGGCCGGAGGCCCGAACAACCCTTTGGGCGCACGGGCACTGTATATCGGAAACACGCTTTATCGCGTCCACGGCACCAATCAGCCGTGGACCGTCGGACAAGCCAACTCCTCTGGTTGCATTCGCATGACCAATGAAGACGTCATTGACCTGTTTGACCGCGTAAAGGTCGGCGCTCAGATTATTGTCCGGCATTGAATTGTGATCCCTTTCAACATCAAGCAGCTCGAAACCTTTCTACTGGTGGCGACTTTCGGAAGCTTTCGAAAGGCTGCCGAACGACTCAACACCACGCAGCCCGCAGTATCCAACCGAATTGCCGGGCTGGAAGAAGCGCTAGGTGCCAAGCTGTTCGAGCGGCAGAGCGGCAATGTCAGGCTGACAGCCCAGGGACAACGGCTTCTGCCGTCTGCTCAACGGGTCCTGCGGGTAGCGGAACGGCTGCAACTGACGGCCAGCTCGCTTTCAGAGACGGCAGGGGTGCTTAGGCTCGGGGTTGCCGAAACGATCGTTCACACCTGGCTACCGGATTTCCTCCGGGAGCTGCAAGCAAACTATCCGCTTATCGATACCGATATCGTCGTTGATGCGACGACCACCCTTCGCAACGAACTCATGTCGCACCGACTCGATCTTGCGGTGCTGATGGGCCCAATTCTGGAACACAGCATCGAGAACATCGAGATGCCGTCCTTTCCGCTCGTGTGGGTCTGCTCGCCGCACCTGAACCTGCCTCCGCGGCGCAAGCTGACGCTGACTGATCTGATGCAATTCCCAATCATCAGCTATGCGCGGACCACCAGACCCTACAGCGAACTTTACCGCAAGCTGACCGGCGAACTGGAAGAGACGCCGCGTATCTTTCCCGCTAATTCGCTGGCCGCTTCCATCAAAATGACACTCAATGGTATCGGCATCGCCTCTCTCCCTGAGGAAGTCGTCCAGGACTATACCGCAAGCGGTAAACTGCGCATTGTCGACTGCGAATGGCATCCGTCAGATCTGCAGTTTACCGCCTCCTACTCCTCCGAACCGTCCAATCCGGCAGCTGAGCGGGCGGCAAAACTCGCCGCCAGTGTCGCAAACGCGTATGCCGCGAGAACCGACAAGGCGCAGGAGTCAATGGACGATAGGCTCGGCCCGCGGTTTCTCAGCCGATCGAGGTGATCGGCAGATAGACGCGGTCGCCTGAGAAGATCACGTCCGGGCTCAGAATATGATCCATGTTGAGCACAACCGTGTCCGCCACATCCGCAGAATGGGTCTTGGCTATCAGGCGAATGCTGTCGCCATCCCTGACCTCGACCCACCGATAACCGTCTTTCTCCAGCGTTGGGTTCGTGCGGCCCTCAGGATTGCTGCTGCCCTCGGCATGAGCCTCGACATAGTCGCCGGAAACCCAGCCGCTATGCATTTCGCCGTCCGGTCCGAAACCTTCGACAGGTATCCAGGTCTCCCCTGACGGATCGGTCGATGGCTTCGCGGTCTGTTCGACGAATGTGCCGGGTTGCAGAACCGTTCCCACAGTCGAATCCCCGTCAGACTGGGTCCGCAAATTCAGGCCGTCATCGGCGACCACGACAAGTTGCGGGAAATCCTCCCCCGGGATCTGCGGGCCACCTGGAACATCCGAAGGATCATCGGGTTGCTGGGACGAGGCATCGCCATCCGGTTTTTTCGGATCGGGTGGAGGGGGGGTCTTCGCGCCCTCCCAAGGCTCCGCGAGCAGGGCGTCCAGCGAGAAGAGAAGCATTCCAACGCCGAAGGTGATGCCCAGAGTCCACCGATCCCATGCAGCCCATCTCTTGTCGGACTTTTCCGCCGCCGCGATATCAGCATCGGTTCGCGGCACTGAACGGCGATTCATCCGGTCCGTCCTTATGGCCGACGCCCAGAATTCCGCGCAACCGAAGGTGAACATGGTGCCGGCGACTGTGGCGATCGGCGCCGGCCAGGAGTGCAGCGTATAGACGGCGCAGCCAAGCACATAGCCGGGTCCAGCCAGATGTTCGGCCAGGTTTCGGATCACCGGTCTGCCGGTGAACGACTGCAGCATCGACTTCGTGCCATAGACGATGTTGCCGAGCGTGAACGTGCTGTTGACGACAAGATCCTTACCCTGGATCATCCCGGTCGCGGCACCTGGCGCTGCGGCAATGAATGTGGCTCCGCCGAGCGCGTTGAGGAATCGCCCGAACGGCTTGTGACCTGCGGTTGCGTTGGGGAAGAGCGCCTGGGCGCCGAAAACCATGCCTCGCACGCCAAATGCCACCGATCCGGCGGTGGCGGTCCAGGTTGGCGGCAATGAACTCCACAACATGTAGGAGGTGGTCGACATGCCGCCAAAGGTGGCGAGCGCCTGAGCGTTTTCCCGCATCCTGGCATAGCTGAGGGCCAGATCGACGCTGGTGGCCTGATCCGGCGTCATCGCCTTTTTATGCGTTGCCCGATAGGTCGTCAGTTGCAGCACGGAGAGGGCGTTTGTTTGCTCCGTCGACATCCAGGCAAACTGCTTAGGCGTGAACTTGCGCAACTGGCCTGGGCTCAACTCGGCAAGCTGCTTCGGCGTCAGCGCCGCTATCTGTTGCTTCGTCAGCGCCTCGATCTGATGAATGGTCAGAGCGCCAAGCTGCTCCCGCGTAAGCGCCGAGATGTGGTCCGGCGACAGCTTTGCCGTTGCCACCGGATCGCGTGCTGCGACGAGATCAGGGTTCAACGCCGCGAACTGGGTCGCATCGAGATGGCCGAATTGGGCAGGTCTCATGGCGGCGACTTGTTCCGACGTAAGGGCATTGCGCTGCTCATCACTGAGCTTGGCGATCTGGTCGGGTGTCAGCTTGCGCACTTGCTCAATGGTCAAGGCAGCGAGCTGCTCGGGTAAAAAGGCAGCGACCTGATCCGGTCGTAAGCCGGTGATACGGCCAGGGGCAACGGCCTGCAATCTGCTTGGCCTGATCGCCTGGAGCTGTTCGGCACTCAGCGCCCGCAACTGCTTCGGCCGAAGCGCCGCAAGTTGATCAAACGTCAGCTGCCCGATCTGCTCGGGGCTCAGTGCAGCAACCTGCTCAGGCGCCAGCTTGGCGATATGCTCTGGCTTGATGGCGTGCAATTGCGTGCCTGTCAGTTCGGAAATCTGATCGGCTGAAAGCGCCCTGACCTCCGGCCCGGTCGGCGCCCGCACCGGTTCCGCATATCCTGGTTCCGCGGCGGAGCTCACCGGAAGCTCAAGGCTGACGATCTTTCCGCGGTCAGGGTCAAAAACCGCCCTGCCCCGGTCGGGCGCCGGCGGCCATGTAGCGGCTGTCGGCGTTTCGGCAGCAATATTCACCGCTTGCGGCGTTTCGCCAGTCACAGCTGGGGCTTCGTTGCTGACCACCTCGGCCACTGGGGGCGGCGGCGCTTCGGTCTGTGCTGGCGTATTGACATCCCAGAACTCGTCGGCCGGCCGCAAGATGACCTGTGGGCGTTTTTGTGTCGATGTGCCGGGCGCGACGGCATCCTCATTGCGCGTGAACTCACCGACGAAATTCCCGTCCGGATCCATCATCCGCCAGCCATAGACCTCGCTCCATGGTATGCTGCCGTCGACTGCGGTCTCGTCGACGCGGGCCATCCTGTCGCTGACGGGTCGGCCCATTGCCTCGAATTCAGTCGGGACGTGGAGGCGCGGTCTGCTTGGATTGAGCGTGTAGAGATAGGTGTAACCTTGCTGCCGAGCGGCTCGTGACTCTTCCGAAACGAAAGCCTTGGCTCCCGAGATTGACTGGCTCGTGCCGACGAAACGGCCATGGGTATTGCCCATGACATAGTTGCTCAGGGCAATGCCTTGCGGATTGTCCACCCAGATTCCTGTCGGGGGCGGTGGCGAGAAGCCTCCCGCGTCCCTGATCTCGGTTGGCGAGCGGGTATCGGCCCGGAACACAAACGGGCCGACATTGCCGCGCAAGGGTCTTGTAGGATCGCCCGCGCCTTCGACAGGCTGATTGCCCTCCTCGGGATACCCAAGATTCCCCGGCCCATGGTCGTCGGAAGCACCACCTATCCAGGGTAGCACCACGGGTTCGCCCGTATTGGGGTCGTATACCAGTATGTGCGTCTTGTCCGCGACCTCCGGCGCATCGGCCGGCGCGCGCGGTCCGTCGGAAGGCGGCACATACACCTGTTCCGGGCTCCTGGGCTCCGTGCCCAACATCGCCGCGACGATCACCTCGCCGTTCTTGTCTTGGAGCCGCAGGGTTCTGCCCGGAGACGTGTGCCCGCTTGTGTCGGGTTCCGGCATGCCGGTGAAGCTGCGCGTCTCCGGATCCCAGACGAGGCGTATCGAGTCGTCTTTTCCTGCCGGCTTGTTCGGCACAATGATGGGATCGCTATCAGCGGGAGGCGGTGAATTGCGCCCAGTCGACCCATGCGGATCGCGGCCCGGCTGCATCGTCGGACCGTCACCGCTGGCGTCACTGGTGTTGACCACTTCTCCAGGTATCACAGGATGACTAGGATCTTGAAATCCCTGTTCCCCGGTCGGCCTGTAAACGCTTGCCTGCGTGCCCGTTCCAGGTCGCAGCGCCCGCAGTCCGTGAATGCCGAGGCCCGTGCCGGCAATGCCGGTGCCAAGACCCGTAAGCGCGTTGGCAAGCTGGAGACCGTTCATCTGGTCCCCGTTGACAGCGAGATCGTAGACCGATGTCGCCAGCAAAGGTGCACCGACAATCACGGAGCCGACATCCATTCCCCAGGCCGCCTTGTTCAAACCAGCGGTCGACTGCATGTAGGTTCGGGTTTCGAGCGCCAGGGGCGAGCTGGACCGTGTTGCGCCTATGCTGCCACGGAAGGCCTGCAGGGCCGTCATTTCCTTTCCCGCCAATCCGGCGGCCGTCATTTCCCTTCCTGCTAATCCAATGGTGCGCAGACCGCTGGAAGCCATCGGCAGAACCGTGGTTGCCACGCTGGCGACATTCATCAGCGACTCGGTATCGTCCCACTCGCCGCCATGTTCCAGATGGTTGACCTGGTTTATGACCGCTCGGGTGCCGAGATAGGCAGCGCCCGTATAGGCCAAGGGTGCTGCAATCGGCGCGGCCGGCGTGAACGACAGAATGGTGGCTATACCCGTCCCGATGCCAACCAGCGGATCGACGACCTTGTCCCAAGCAGAAACATTGCGCGACTTGACGACTTCCAGTTCGATCCTGCCGTCATCGCCGGCCTTCATCTCCAGACCCTTGGGGACGACGAGCTTGCCATCTTCGCCGAACTGGTTGTTGTTGTCCTGGAAATCTTGGAGGTCGTCGAACTTTTTGCCGGTCACATCGACATAGCGAGTGTTGCCGTCTCCGTCACGCACAGCAAACAGCGCGACCTGCTGTGTCCCGACCTCGTCGTCAACATAGAAAATCGGCACGCTGCGCACATAAGGATTGTCGCCGCCGATATCGCGGATCTCTTCCGTCACATTCTCGATCGCCTCGCGACCTTCCTCGGTCGAACGATCTATGCCGAGCGTTCTGGCGACCGTCTCCTCAAGGGCCGTGCCGCGCTGTTCTCGGAACTCGTTGTCGTAGCCGCTGTCGAGCAGTTGCTGGAACTTCGGCTGATAGATGCCGTCAAGCGTCTGCTGCTCATGCTCGTCCAGATAGGTCTTATCCACCGTGCTGTTGCGGTCAACCAGCAACGAGGGATCGCTGGACCGAAGCTCATGATAGTCGCTGAGGCCTTGCACCAGCCCGCGCAGCTCCTCGGCCTGCGTTATCTGAAGCCTTGTCGCGTCCAGCTTGAGTTTGGCGACCGCTAGTTCGGGATCAACCCAGCGTCCGCTGGCATCGTCATCGTTTGTATCCAGGTCGATCCAGACTGCCTTCCCGCTCTGGGTCAACGCATCGATCCCTATCTCGTTGTATGTCTGGGCAACCTCCGGCGCCACCTTGATTGTCTGTCCGCCGACGTTGATCTCGACAGGCTGCACGCCATTGGGCAGGGTGCCTTCAGGAGCATCGACTGTTCCTGGCCCGTGCTCCGTCAACGCATTGTTGAAGTTGGTCTGCAGCGTTGACAGCTCGGAGTTCAGGTCTTCAATGCTGTCGCCGAGCTGCCGATCCAGGACATCGTTGAGATTCCGCGCCGCCTGCGCCTCGCTGGCCCTCACCGCTTCCAGGCCATTTGCCGTGCACACCGGCCCGGTGGAACTGCTGCCGCCCAAAAGCTGCTGCCAGTCCTTGTTGAGTTGCCGATCGCGGTACTCATCCCTGACGTTCGTTTCGCTCAGATTGTAGGTGAGCTGCTGCTCGGTCGTGCCCTCTTCGAACTGGTTGACCACCCACAGCTGGCCGTCGCGGACCTCCAGTTTTTGCGATTGGAAGAGACCCAGATAATCGCCACTGACCCTTTGATGTTTCTTTCCCTGTTCGAACAGAAACTGGTGCTCGCTATTGTATTCGGCGAGCAGTCTCTGCTCGAGGTCCGTCTGCTGCGCACCTACTTGCGTGGCATCGGCATGGGCGTTGAAGTAGCTTTGATAGGCTTCCGCCAATTCGAGCTGATTGCCTGCTGTCGTCTGCAGCGCCTTGAGGTCCTGATATTCCTTCGAGTCGGTCGGAACGCCGTCAAGCTCGGCTTGCCCCACCAGGAAGTCGATGGTGAGCTTGTCGCCCTTGCTCAGATGCAGGCCGACTTCGGAGAACAGCTGATCGACAGCCGCATGATCCGCGAGGCCTTGCGCGTACTGCGTTTGCCGATTGGGACCTGGCTGCCCTTGCGCGGATGCAACGTCTGCATTGGGATCAATCAGCGGCGCAAGTTCGCTCTGCTGGGTGATGGCGTCGGCGAGAATGCGCCCAGCAGTCTCATATTCGCCACGGGCATCCTGCGCGTTCTGCAGCAAGGTGTTGGCCTTGGTAAGCCGCTCCTGCGCATCGGCAACCGTGCCTTCCGGTTTCTGCGGGGTCCATTGCAGACCATGGGGTGCCAACGCCTCGTTTATAACTGTCTGCGCCCCATCAACAGCATCCTTGTAGGCGGAGTCGAGCATATAGACGTTGAACTGTTCCTGCCGCTGACCGGCCAGAGCTCGCGTCTCTGTAATTTGGGACAGCGCGATGTTCTCAGCTATGATGGCCTGGGCCACCTCGGGATCGACCCAGGTCCAGACGCCATCGATCTTCATCAGCGTCCACTTTCCGCCGGAGGGTGCATTACCCTGCGGCGGATCGCCGAATGGATTGACAACCCTGTTCTCACCGTCCAGCTCGGGCGTGGCGACGGTACCTAGACCATATCTCTCGATCAGGTCCTGTTTGTTTTGTCCGGCTTCTTCTGCCGCGTCGATGAGACTGGGCAAGGCTTCACCCGCCAGCAGCCCTTCGACGAAGGTCTTTACGACCTCGCCCTCTTTTGCCTCCGTGGCATCACTGCTGTTGGGGTTCACCGCCAACAGCGTCCTGGCCAACGCCTCCTGCGTACTTCCTGCTTCGATCTTCAGGTCGGTCCCGGTGGTGTTGTTGTGCAGCGTCATGCTGCCATCAGGGCTCGTGGTCAGCGTATAACCGTTGAAGGTGACTTCCACGGTCGTGCGGGTACCGTTTTCGATGGTAACCTTTTCGCCCGGGTGAATGATGTCGGGGTCACGAGGGGAATTGAAGAGCTCGGGGTTCGTTCTCCTCAGATCGTCCAGCGACACGCCATATTGCTGCGCTATCAGGGTCAGGTTGTCGCCTGGCTTGACCTCGTACTCGACGGGCTCGCCGCCATTGATCTCCTCCGTAGTCGTTGTCGTCACCCGACCGTCCTTGTCGGTGACGATCGTGGTTTCCGTTCCGGCCTTCGGATCAACGATTGTGGTTGTGGTCTCGCCCGTTTCGGTGTTGCGAACGCTGTTGCGCGTCCTGCCGTTCCCGTCCTCCGACCCCGTCGTTTCCTTGCCGTCAGACGTCGTCACGACGGTGCGCTCATCATGCTGGTAATCGTGATAGTAGACGGTCTTGACGCCGGTGTGCGGATCGACGACTTCAACCGACTGCACGTCACCATTGTCGCTCGTCGGTTCGCGCGTCGTGACCTGATAGCCCGCGGCCTGCAGCTCGGCGATGACCTGCTCGTTGGTCAGACCCCTTTCCTGCGCGATTTGCTCGATGCTCTTGCCGTCCGCGAGATCATCCTTGATGCCCTGGGTGGTTGCCCCGCCCGGATCCTGAGATGCAGCGAGGACAGTCTTGCGACCATCTGGACCGTTGACGGTGGTGACCGGCAAGGCCGGCCCGTTCCCGGGTGTAACGGTTTCCACCGAAGCGCCGTTCGGCAAGGTGGTCCGCTCGGTGACGGTTCCGGTGCGCAGATCGTCTTCGTAACGCGTCGTGATGGCACCGGTGTCGGGATTATAGCTGCTGGTTTCCTTGCGCCCGAGCCCATCCCGGATCGGCGTAGTGGTTGCCGTGCCGTTGGGTTGCTCCACGCTCGTGTAGTAGCTGTCGTGCTGGTAGTCGTAATATTGCGTGATGGTGCGGCCGCTGGCATCCGTGATCTTCGTCGTCAGCACGTCGCCATTGCCGCTCGGGTGAGCGGTTGAAACGGTCATCCCGCCGGACCTGAGCGCGGCGATAACCTGTTCGCGCGTCACGCCCCGGGCAGATGCAATCTGGTCGATGCTTTTGCCGCCGGTAACGTCGCTGACAATGTTGCGCGCAGCCGTCGCTTCCGCGCCGTTGTCTTCGGGCGTGCTGCCATCCAGTTTCACCGGTGTCGCCGCCAGTGCCGCGACATTGGTCTGCGTGTAGAGAGCCGGCGTCACCGTCCTGCCATTGACGGATGTGCCGTTGCTGGCGTTGACGACGTTGACCCTCGGCGCTGCCGAAGCCGCAACCGGCGGCGACTGAAGCGAATCCAGTTGCGTGCTCACATGGGCCAGTTCCTGGCGGGCCTGTGCCGCCCAATCACGCTCGCCCATCCTGTTGGCAAGCCTGATCTGCTCCCGCAGCTTGGCAGCCTGGGCCTCCAGCCGCGCTATCTGCGCGGCGTTTGCCTTGGCATTGACCTTTTGCGGCTGGACCGGCGGCTTGGTGGGCGTTATCGGGCGAACCATGAGGACGACCTCCGGAAATTAACGTTGCCGGCAGCCTGGCTGCCGTCACGCCCGCCCGATCGCAACCTTTCGGATGTTATCGAGGGGGCTTCCAATAAATGCCGAAAGCAGCAAGCTGCTCTTCCGACTGTTTTACCCGTTCTGCGGCGTTCGTTTCAGACTGCGCTGCCGCCAGCGCCGCCAGAATCTCGACGGCGGCGAACGCCGGCGCCATGCTTCGGAAGAACGACTGCGAATTTGACGTAACGATAATTGTTTCCCGCGCGATCTGTGTCAGCGGCGACACGCTGCTGTCTGTGATCGCCACCACGCCGATGCCCTGCCGAGCCGACTGGCGCGCAACGTCGATCGTCGTGCGCTCGTAGGGCGATATGCCCACCGCAAGAAGCACCGCGCCACGTCCCGCGTGCTGGAGGGCATCCAGGCCCGGTCCGGCCATCTCGCCGACAAGCGTCACCTTGCAGTCGGTGCCAGCCAGCAACGACATGATGTGAACGAAGTGGCTCGCGACCGGATAGGCGGCGCGCGAGCCGACAGCGAACAGATCGCGTGACCGGGCGAGCAGACCGGCTGCCGCAATGAACTGCATGGCGTTGCGGTATTCGCCAAGGCTTGAGATCTGGGCGGCGAGCGTGTCGGCAACGACGCCGGCAGTCGAATATCCCGGATCGCCATGCTGTCCGATGCCCTGTCGCGCCGGCTCGCCCGCGCTGGTCTCGCGCAGCGCGCGCGCATAAAGGCTGCGCATATCTTCGTAGCCTTCAAGGCCAATCCATCGCGCCAGCCGCATCATCGTGCTGTGCGAAACGCCGGCCTGGTGCGCCTGCTCGCGCATCGACATCAGTGCGACATCCTTGGGATGATCCAGCACGAAACGTGCGGCGACCCGCAACTGCGGTGGCATAGTCTCGAACCGGTCGACCAAAAGCTCGGCCAAAGGACCTTTTTCCATTCTGAAATACCCCATTCACCCACCTGCCAAGGTACTCCTTGAACCCAGGCGACGCAACAGTTGGAACCGAAGTGTCTCAAATATTCCAACTGGACTTTCATTTTCGGCCATGCTGCCTTAAGCTGCCTTCGCAACCCTCCGGACTGCAGCGATGTGAGTCCGGAGTTTGCAACTTGAATAGTCCCTCAAGGAGACAATGATGGCTGCTACCCCTCCCATTACCTCCGGCTCTGCAGGGTCGCCGGAACAGAACCTGGACAAGATGATCAAGCACCAGGAGCGCATGTTTGGCCTGGAGATCACGAAAGAGATCGCGAAATCCCAGCATGACATGCTGATGAGCACCGCCAGGACGCTCGGCCAGTCGGCTGAAAAGGCCTAAGGCGGCGGATTCCCGAACCATGCGCCGCCGCAACCACCCGGCGGCGTACCTTGCACGGCGCAATTTTTTCAGCGCCGTCATCAGGCTGCATTTGAAATGGTCATCGGCGGGAGATGAAGTGGCATGACCGCTCGTCCTATCAGCAAACATCTGGAACCAGCAGCGCCGGCGCGCCAACTCCGATCGATCATCGCCCCCTCCCCGGACACCGGACATTCCATTGCGCTGAGCGTGACCCACGGATTTCACGCCGGCGCCGAAGTCAGTCTGGTCGAGCCACAATATACGATCGGCTCCAGCAATGAGTCGGACATTGTCCTGCGCGATGCCGGCATCGCACCGATTCACGCAAGGCTGCGGCGCAAGGGCAGCCAAGTTGAAATCGAAGCCGTCGGCGGCGATGTCACGTTGGCCACGGGCGAGACCATCCATGAGGGACATGGCAGCCGCTGCAGGCTGCCGCTCACCATAAGTGTTGGCGAGGCGCGCATCAAGCTGGTCAGCCTGCAACGCGTACCCAATCGATGGTCCTTTGCCAATCGCCCGCTGCTGGTCGCGAGCAGCGTTCTCTGTGCGGTTCTCGCAATTTCCATCGCCGCGAACGGGTTTTCTTTCGCCAAGCAAGAGATTGGCGCAAAGGCGTCCTCTCAAGACGGGCAACCAGTCAGAGTGGCTTTCGCCGGCCAGGCAGGGGAAAAAATCCTGGACGATTCATCGCCAGCGCAAATCCACACTGCCGCCGAAGCGGAAAGCCAGCTCAAGCTGCGCCTCGAGCAATTCGGCATAAGCACATTAACGGTTCTGCAATCAGAGGGACGCCTCGTGGTCTCGGGTATGATCCCGAATGACAAGAGTGATGTCTGGGCACAAACGCAATCCTGGTTCGATCAGTCGTTCGGCGCTCACCTTCCCCTCATCTCAAACGTCATGGTTGGCAATGCGCAGCAGGCCCCGCGCCTGAGGCTGCAGGCGATCTGGTATGGCGAGCGGCCCTACGTCATCGCAGCCGATGGCACGCGCTATCACGAAGGTGCGTTCACCGACGACGGCTGGGCCGTCAAACACATCGGCGAAACCGAACTTCTCCTGACCAAGGGCGGCGCCACGGTCGCGCTGAAATATCCGTGAACCGGCGGCTTGAAGCGGCACGATTCGACACGGCACGGGTTGACACGTCGGGCCGCGAGGGGCGGCAGGCGGAAGGTGTGCGGGGCCAGGCCATCAGCCGGCGACGGATGAATGGAGTCGACAAAGCAGCAAACCGTGCTCAGGGGACGAAATCAGCCGCCGGTGCAGAAAGGCCGGAAACGGCGGAATTCCAGGCTTCTCAAGGTGCGGCCGGCGAGTCGCTCGACGAGATACTCGCCAATTTCGTCATGCCCAATATTCCCGAACCGGCTATCCTGCGGCGCTCCGTGCCCATTCTCCAGCACCTCGTAATGCACCTGGTCCCAACCCTTGAGGGTGGGGAGCAACTCAAGACGCTCGCCAGAACGCTGATGGAAGATGAAATCGAGCGTCATCGCGATCTGCTTGGTCGCATGCAGGAAGGATAGAACTCTGACCGACCCGCGTGACACCGTGCATCTTTTGCATGTCCTGGGCTATCTCTACGGGTGCCACGGGCAGGCAAAGCGGGGCGCGGCCTACCTGCTTATTGCTGCACAGCTCTCGCCGGCAAATGCCGGCGTCCTCAGAACGTTGGCGCACCTTCTCATACTCGATGGCGAGGCGGAAAAGGCGCTTGCCACGATTGCCAGGCTGGAGACCTTGGAAGGAATGGATCACCCGGTGCTTACATTGCTGAAGAGCCGCGCCTTGCTCGTGGCCGGGCGCAAGACGGAGGCGCGCAGTGCCTTGCTTAGCTTCCTGTCGCAACGAGGCGTCGGATGACCGTCTCGGAACGGCTGATGCAATTCCTTGCCAGGCTGTCACGCCGCAGTGATCTGGTCATTGCCATTCTGATGCTCGTCGCGGTGGTAATGATGCTCATTCCATTGCCGACGTTTCTCGTCGACAGTCTCATCACTGCAAACATCGCCATCAGCGTGCTTATTCTGCTGGCCTCATTCTACGTCTCTCATCCACTGCAGTTTTCGTCACTGCCGTCGGTCATCCTCATCGCCACTTTGTTCCGGCTGGCGATCACGATCACGACCACGCGACTGATCCTGCTCCAGGCCGACGCAGGCGAGATCATTACCGCCTTCGGCACCTTCGTCGTTGGCGGCAGCATTGCCGTGGGCCTCGTCATCTTCCTGATCATCACCGTTGCGCAGTTCATCGTTGTTGCGCGGGGTGCCGAACGCGTCGCCGAGGTGGCCGCGCGCTTCACGCTCGATGCGCTGCCGGGCAAGCAGATGAGCATCGATGCCGAGCTGCGCAACGGCGACATCGACCAGGCGGAGGCACGCCATCTGCGCCAGCAGCTGGAGCGCGAGAGCCAGCTGTTTGGCGCAATGGACGGCGCCATGAAATTCGTCAAGGGAGACGTGATTGCAGGCATTGTGATCATTTTGGTCAACTTGATAGGTGGTTTCGCAGTCGGCACGCTGCAGCACGACATGTCGCTCGGCGACGCGGCGGCGACCTACACGTTGCTCACCGTGGGTGATGGCCTGGTGGCGCAGATACCCGCATTGCTCGTCGCTGTGGCCGCCGGCACAATGGTGACGCGCGTCGGCAGCGCGGACGGAACGGGCGATCTTGGCCAGCAAATAACCAGCCAACTGCTCCGCGACTCCCGCGCGCTCGCACTCGCAGCCGTGATCATGGTCGGCCTTGCCATGGTGCCAGGCTTCCCCTCCATCATGTTCCTGGTCCTTGGTGGCTGCTGCGGCGCCGGCGCCTATGCAATCAATCGCCGCTCCGCCCAGGATTCCGAGCCTCAAGACATCGGCCATACCGCCTCGCCTGCACAGCGGGGGAATTCCGCGTCGCTTTCGGCAATCTCCACCGCAACACTATCTCCATCCTACCGCGTGGTCGTGCGCTTCGGAACCGAGCTCGCACACTTAGTCCCGGAGCCCGAATTTGCCGCGCTCGCCGACGGCGTGCGCCGTGAACTCTTCGGTGATCTCGGTGTCGACGTTCCGGCCATCGGCATGCAGGTCGACGAGATGCTTTCGCAACGAAGCGTCCGCGTCGATCTGGAAGGTGCGCCCATCCTGGATGCTGAAATTCCTGCCAACCGTGTTCTTGTCGAAGCGGACACGACGCATCTCGATCTGCTCCAAATACCTTACGAAAAAGGTTCTCCGATTGCCGGTCTGCGTAAATTCGTATGGGCCGATGACAGCTACCTGTCAGCACTGAAGGGAGCCGGGTTCGTCTTCTCAACGCCGGTGCAAATAGCGGCCAAATGGACCGGCCATGCACTTCGTCTTTATGCCGGCCATTTCGTCGGGATTCAGGAGACACGCAGGCTGCTCTCGGACATGGAACCGGATTATGCGGATCTGGTCAGGGAGGCGCAGGAGACCGTGCCGCTCCAGAAGATCGCGGAAGTGCTCCGCCGGCTCGTCGGGGAAAACGTCCCGATCCGCAATCTGCGCCTTATCCTCGAGGCACTCATCGAATGGGGCCAACGCGAACAGGACGTCCTCTTGCTGACGGAACATGTCCGCACATCCTTGAAGCGCCAGATCAGCTTCCGCTTCGCCGGCCGCAACAACATCATCGCGGCCTATGTGTTGCAGCGGTCGGCCGAAGACATCCTGCGAAACGCGGTGCAAAGCACATCGACCGGCACCTTCCTGAATCTGTCGGACGATGATGCGCAGGCTTTGGTCACCGAAATCGAGCGAGCCCGGTCGCAGAACGCCACCGATGTTTCACCGGTCGTCCTCGCCGCGATGGATGTGCGCCGTCACATGCGCAGCCTGCTGGCACACAATGCCATCGAGCTTCCGGTCCTGTCCTTCCAGGAACTCGCACACGAATTCAACGTCCAGCCGCTGGCCACGATCGCCGGCCGCTCCGGCAAAGCCGGCGCGCGCGTCGTCTCCCATTCGCTCCCGTCGGCTCAGGCGAATGCCGCGCAGGAGGCGCCCTCCTGACGCCAGCCGGACGGACGACATTGGGGATTCAGGAGAGAAATGGCATGACCATCCACAACACCGCGGCAGGCGCAGGATCAGCCGCTTTCGCCCGGCGGGCAGATTTAGGCCGGCTCGCTATCGCGACGATTGGCGCCCTGCTGGCGTTGTTGCTCACACTGGCCGATGCGACGGCACAGAACATATCAGCGTTGCCGAGCAAACCAACGGTCGGCTTGCCGGTCGGGCAAGGACGCTTATTGCGGTTCAATGAACCGGTCGAATCCGTGCTGATTGCCGATACCACGATCGCGGACCTTCAGGTCGTGTCGCCGAGCATGGTCTATGTGTTCGGCCTCAAACCCGGCCTGACCAACCTCATTGCGATCACGGCCGATGAACGGATCGAGGCAACGGCCCAGTTCCGCGTCACCCCCGATGTCACGCCTGCTACCGAGGCCAAGCAAGCAATGCAGCCGAGCTCGGCGACAAATCTCCACATTTTCGGGACCCGTATCGTTGCAACAGGTGAGGCGCGAGGCGTCGATGAGGCAACGGATCTGGACAATGTCGCCCGGACCTTCTCGCCACCGGAACAGCCGCCGCTGAACAACATGACCGTGCAGGGCTCACAGCAAGTCAACATTCGGGTTCGCTTCGCCGAGGTCTCGCGCACGGAACTGCAGTCCTACGGCGTCGACTGGTCCGTCGGCTACAGGAGCGGCGGCTTCGAATTCAACATGTTCCAGGACAACGGTGTGCCCTCGGGCAACGGGAATTTCGGTTTGAACATGGACCAGGCGCATGGCCTGAACTTCGACATTCTGATCGAGGCCCTGCAACGCAACGGCATCGTCAAGATACTGGCCGAACCGAACCTGACGGCCATGACCGGTCAGACGGCAAGCTTTCTCGCCGGTGGCGAAATTCCGGTTCCGATCCCGCAAGGAACCGACGTCGTCACCGTCCAATACAAGCCCTTCGGCGTATCCCTCGGCTTCACCCCGACGCTGATCGGCCGCAATCGCATCGCGCTCCATGTCCAGCCGGAAGTCAGTTCTCTATCTGAGACCGGATCCGTAAGCGCCAACGGTTTCGCCATGCCGAGTTTCGTCGTGCGCAAGGCCGACACCACGGTCGAAGTGGCGAGCGGTCAGACATTTGCGATCGCCGGCCTTTTCCAGCAGCGGACTTCGCGCAATCTGGAAAAGTTTCCGGTGCTGGGCGATGTACCGGTGCTTGGCCCGCTTTTTCAATCACAGCGTTTCCAGCACGAAGAGACCGAACTGGTCATTTTGATTACGCCCTATCTGGTGGAACCGGTGCGCGACAGCCTCGCCACGCCGCTTGATCGTCCGGCAGCCAAGCACCGCAGCCGCAAGCACGCCAATGACGCATCGGCGACGGGTCTGATCATCAAGTAACGAGGACCGGATATGACATCCCCCATCGCATTTTTCTGCGTTGTTCCAGCGCTGGTTCTGGCCGGCTGCGCGAGCAGCCCGCAACAGCGGCAGGATTATTCGCCTGGCTACAACTATGTTTCGACGGATGCAGGCGGCTCCGAGAAAGGTGTCGGCGGCTCAGTTCTTGCTCCCGATGCCTGTCTGGCCGAGCCAGCCGACGACGACAACTCTGCTGCCAAGACGAATCTGACGATCGTCTCCGGCGTCGGCTCCCATCTGCCGCCCGGTTGCGCCAATGCCTTCAATCTTCAGCGGATGTCCGAAAGCCAGCGTGACCTCGTACAAGGCCGCCGCATGGGCCCGGCGGCGGCGGCACCGACCGCGCGCGCGGCCCGTCGCTACCTCGATGGCGAGGAGGCTCCGATAGGCGGCGCCAACAGCGCGCCGTCGGTGCCGCAAACAACGCTCCCAGTCGAGTGAGCCGGCGCGGTATTCGCCCGCGTAGTGTCACCCTACGCGTCGCGCTTCGCGGAAGATCGCTTCAGGCCCTCCGGCCCGATTCGCTAGCCGAGGATGGAGCCGAGCGCCTTCGCTTTGGCCTGAGTGCTGCCCTTCAGCCGAATGGTTCTTGCGCGGGCAAGCAGGGTGGCCACCTCCTTGGTCGTCAGCCCGATTGGCGGCGAGGCCTTGACCTGGTCGGCCTGGCCAAGAAGCCCGTACACCACCACAATGTTGCGCTTGTGGTGCAATTGCGCATTGGGAGCGGCGGCAATTTTCTGCACCAGCGGCAGCGCCGCAGCGGAATTGTCTTCGAGGGCTGCCGCCAATGCCATGTTGGTCTCGACGTCAAGATCGCCCGGCGCAAGTCTCAACGCCTGGGCGAAAGTCTCCTGCGCCTGCCCTGTCTGCCCGGCGAAAGTCTGCGCAACGCCCAATCGGTTGTAGGCGCCGCTGGTGTTGACCAGCGGCGCTGCCTGCGCAAGCGCGCGCATGCCTGCATCGATATCGCCTACCTCCATCATCGCCGAGCCAAGCCCAAGCATTGCTCCCCCGTCATTGGGAGCTTTGGCGAGCGCGGCCCGATAAGCTTTGGCGGCATCGGCAGGATAGCCTGCCCGCATGTAAGCGTCGCCTGTCTTGACGAACGCGCTCGCCTTGGCGCCTGGCATTGCTGCGGCGCGCTGGTAGAGCGCGATGGCGGTATCACTTTCTCCGCGCGCATCAATATCGTCGGCAAGCTTGATCAGGCGCTCGGATTGAGACGATGGGCCCTGCGCCTTGGCCTGCACGGAGCCGGTTTGGGTCGTCTGGCAACCGCTCAGCGCCAGCGCGACGACGACTGGCATGAATACGACACGCAACCGCAAATCCACCTCTCCGTATTCAAGCCTGTCCCACCTTACACAGGGCATCGGCCGACTGGAACCACGATAGTGCGGTAAGATTGCAACATGGCCGAAGAAGCTGAGGAAAAGAAATTACCGGCGTCCGACAAGAAGCTTCGTGACGCCCGCCGCAAGGGCCAGGTTTCGCAAAGCCGCGACCTGGTATCCGGCTTCACTCTTTTCGCAGCGCTTGGCTATCTCTATTTTTGCTGGCCGCTGCTCTTCAAATATCTTTCGGAACTCGTGCAGACTGTGACGGTGCCCGGCGGCTCTTTCGAGGAGGTCAGCCTACGTGCCATCCACCACTCGTTCTCATTGCTGATGCTTGCCACATTGCCGCTAGTCGGCATCGTTGTGGTTCTCACCGTAGCCTTCGGCATGCTGGCCACGTTCGGGCCGGTCTTCTCGTTCGAGCCGCTCAAGCCGCAGTTCGATCACATAAACCCGGCGAAGGGCCTTCAGAAGATCCTGTCGCTCCGCAATGTCATCGAGTTCGCCAAGGGCCTCGTCAAGGTGGTGTTCCTGGCAAGCCTTTTCGTATTCATCCTGATCGCCTGGCTACAGCCTCTCTTCGATGCGCCAGGCTGTGGTCAGACATGCCTGGAGCCGATCATCAAGGCGGTGATGACACCTCTCGGGACTGCCGCCGCCCTGGCCTTTATCGTCATCGGCTTGATCGATGTTCCTATTCAGCGCTGGCTGTTCCTACGGGACATGCGCATGACAACAACCGAATACAAGCGCGAACACAAGGATCTCGAAGGCGATCCATTGATCCGCCGTGAACAGCAGCGACAGCGGCGCGAAGCAGTGATGCAGCCTGCGAAGCTAGGTGTGGAAAACGCGGTCATCGTCTTGGTGTCAGGCGACCGCGCCGTGGCGTTGCGCTACGTCAAGGGCGAAACGCCTGTGCCGACAATTGTCGGCAAGGGTCAGGGCCGTGCGGCCGAAGATATGATGGCTCAGGCGCGCGAGGCAGGTATCCCCATAGTCGAGGATGCCGTTACCGCCCAAGCGATCTTCGAAAATGCGAACATCGGGTCTTATATCGGCCAGCAGATGTTTTCCCCGGTCGTTCGCCACCTCGTCCGGCACGGGCTCACTTGAAGCCGAAAACCCTGCGATTGTCGTTCTATGCCAGTCTAGCCCTGTCGGCTGGTGGAAGCGAAGCGGAAGTCCCGTTGTCGCGCATCCGTCAGCGTCAAGGCGGCCCGGCGGAAGACCGAGCAGGCCGATTCAATGAGGGCGTTTCGGTGGACCTGTCATGCCGCTCGATCCGCAGCTTGCGTTCATTCGCGTTGAATAACAATGCGTCCTCAGCCCCGGCTGGCCAGCAGCCTTGTCAGCCAATCCGGATCCATTTCTGGCACGGAGGATAAAAGCCGTTCGGTATAGGGGGCATGCGGCGGCGTGAGAATTTCGCTCTTCAATCCCTGCTCAACGACTTTCCCCTGGTGCATGACCACAATTTCGTCGGCGATCGCTCGCACGGTGGCAATGTCATGGGTGATGAAAATGTAGCTCATGGCGAGCTCGCGCTGAAGCCGCATCAAGAGCTTCAGGATATCCTCCTGCACAATCTGGTCGAGGGCGGATGTGATTTCGTCGCAGATGATGAGTTCCGGATCGGCGGCCAACGCCCGGGCGATGCAAACGCGCTGCTTCTGGCCCCCCGACAGTTCGGCCGGCAGACGATCCAAGTAAGTTTCGCTCATCTCGACCATGTGCATGAGTTCGCCGATCCGCCGATCCCGCTGCGCTCCCTTGAGGCCAAGATAGAATTCAAGCGGCCGAGCTATGACTTCTTCGACCGTCTGGCGCGGATTTAGCGCGTTGTCGGGCATTTGATAAATCATCTGTATGCGACGCAGAATCTCTTTTGGGCGGGTCTCCAGGGTCTTGGAAAGGGCCTGGCCGGCAAAGGAAATCGACCCCGAAAGCGGCGGCAACAGGCCGGTAACGACGCGAGCGAGCGTCGATTTCCCGGAACCGGATTCGCCGACCACAGCCACTGTTCGTCCACGTGGAACTTTGATGGAGACATCCTGGAGCACCTTGACCCTCCGCGCGTAAGCCGCGGTGACGTTGTCTATCGTAAGCAGATATTCATCGGCCGGAACTTCGGGCTTGGCGAGCTTGCGCACGGCCCAGAGCGTTTTGGTATATTCCTGGCTGGGCGAGGCGAGCATCTGGCGTGTTTCAGCCTCCTCCACGGTAAGTCCATCGCGCAAAACCATGATGCGGTCCGCCATTTGCGCCACCACCGCCAGATCATGCGTCACATAGATTGCAGCCGTGTTGAATTCCTCCACGACATTGCGAATGGAGGCGAGAACTTCGACCTGCGTCGTCACATCGAGCGCCGTCGTTGGCTCGTCGAAGACGATGAGGTCCGGACGACAGGCCATCGCCATCGCGGTCATTGCCCGTTGCAACTGTCCGCCGGAAACCTGATGAGGATAGCGAAAGCCGATGGTCTCCGGGTCTGGAAGCTGAAGACGCCGATAAAGATCGACGGCACTCCGGTTCGCTTTCTCTCGGCTGGCAATCCCATGCGCCACCACAGTTTCGACAGTCTGGTCGAGGAGCCGGTGGGCCGGATTGAAAGAGGCCGCGGCGCTTTGCGCGACATAGGCGAGACGGGAGCCTCTGAGGCGACGCCGCCCTGTTTCGCTGAGTGCCAGAAGATCGATCCCGTCGAACAGGATCGAGCCCTGTGTAATACGGCAGCCCGGCTTGGCGTAACCCATCGCGGCGAGGCCAATGGTGGATTTGCCGGCGCCTGACTCGCCGATCAGGCCAAGAACCTCCCCCCGCTTCAGCGCCAGATCGACCCCGCGGACAATGGGATGCCATCGCTCGTCCGAGAAGCCCTCCACATGGAGATTGCGGATCTGCAGTAGATCCTTGCCTTTTTCGCGCGAGGCCGGACCGCTACCTTTCATCCCGCAACCCGCTTGTTGCGTGCAGGAACCAGTCCACGACGAAATTCACGGATACCGTGAGGAGGGCAATCGCGCCGGCCGGCAGCAGCGGCGTGACATCGCCGTAGGTGATCAGGGTTGCATTCTCGCGCACCATCGATCCCCAATCGGCGGTCGGCGGCTGAATGCCGACGCCCAAGAAGGACAGTGCCGCGATCGTGAGGAATACGAAGCAAAATCGCAAGCCGAACTCCGCGACCAGCGGCGGCATCACGTTGGGAAGGATTTCCTTGGCGATGATCCATTTCGGGCCTTCCCCGCGCAATCGCGCCACTTCGACATATTCCATCACTGCCACGTTAAGCCCGACGGCGCGTGCGAGCCGAAAGACACGGGTAGAATCGAGCAGCGCAATTATGATTATCAGGCTGGTGATCGACGACCCGAAGATCGAAAGCAGCACCAGGGCGAAGATCAGGCTTGGGATCGACATCAACACGTCAACCGCACGCGACAGTATCTGGTCGAGCCATCCTCTGTACAATGCGGCTAGAAGACCTAGCGAGACGCCGACTGCGAAGGACAGCAGTGTGGTCGCGACGGCGATACCGATGGTGTTGCGCGCACCGTAAATCAAGCGTGTGAGCATATCGCGGCCGAGCTGGTCGGTTCCCAGTTTGAACTGCTCGCTCCACGGTGCGAAGGCTTCGCTGAAGACCTGCGTTTCGCCGTATGGGGCGATCCAGTGCGCGAACACCGCAACGATGACATAGCCGATGATGACGAGGATGCCGAACCAGGCACTGAAGGGTGCCTTCTTCAGCGCCGTTTTGGCCCGGGTGGCGCGCGAGCGCCTCAGCCTGTGAACCTGAGCGATGGGTTCGTAGCTGGTCATCGTGGATGCAAGAGCCTTGGATTGGTGGCGATCGAAATGATGTCGGCGGTCAGATTGAGCAGGATGTAGGTCGCCGCGAAAATCAGGGCGCAGGCCTGGACAACCGGAACATCCCTGGATTTGACCGCATCAACCATCAGCTGACCAATGCCGGGATAGACGAACACCACTTCGACCACGACCACTCCGACGACCAGATAAGCGAGATTAAACGCTACCACCGTGACGATCGGAGCCCAGGCGTTGGGCAACGCATGCCTGAGTACGATGGCCATGGGCGACATTCCCTTCAGACGCGCCATGTCGATATAGGGGCTTGCCAGCATGTTGATGATCGCCGCTCGTGTCATGCGCATCATGTGGGCGACGATGACGAGCGTAAGTGTGATTGCCGGCAAGGCTACTCTCCAGACATGCTCCCAGAATGGCGTCTGGTCGTTCACATTCGACAAAGTCGGGAACTTGGGAACTGCGTTGAGCATCCAGTTCAGTGACACTGCGAGCCAGTGCGGCAGGGATTGTGCAAACTCGGATCCGATGAACGTGTCGCGCGAGATGACCAGGTAGGCGAGCATATAGGCGACGAAAAACTCCGGGAACGAAATGGTTGTCAGCGTCATTGCGTTCACCAGCCGGTCGAACCAGCCATTGCGGTAGAGCGCAGCGAGGATGCCAAGTCCCAGGGCCAGCGGAACTGCTATCAGCGCTGTCATCGATGCAAGGAACATCGTATTGTAGAGGCGCGGCGCGATGATCTCGGCGACAGTGCGCCGATACCCGGTGCGGCTCGCGAACGAAGAGCCGAAATCCCCGTGGAGCATCTGCCCGACCCAGACGAAGTAGCGCTCGACAGGCGGACGGTCGATGCCAATTTCTCGCTGGAAGGCGGCGACCGTTTCGGGTGTGGCGGATTGCCCGAGCATCGCCTTGGCGAAGTCGCCCGGAAGCATTGCAATCGCAGAAAAGATGATGATGGACACGATGAACAGCGTGACGAGGCCGAGGCCAAGGCGCTGCAGAACCGTTCTTGCGACGGGGTTCATTTGCACGCGTTTCCCGTTGCGGCCGCTGCCCTGCCACATCCGGCAGGGCACACCGGGGCCAACCGGACCCTCGCAACCATCGCGGGTCCGGCCCGCACTCTCACGCAGTGGCGATCCACCAGCGTTCGGCCATCTTCAGTCCATCGTTCTCCCAGTTCGGCGCCACTTCGCCATGTGCGAGCTTATTGGATTTGGCGCTGACGAAATTGTTGAAGACCAGTACGATGCTGCCGCCATCATCATGGGTCAGTTGCTGCATCTCGGCATACATTGCCGCCCGCTTGGCCTCGTCGGTCTCGGCGCGCGCCTGGGCAAGCAACTCGTTGAAGCGGGGATTTTTCCAGAACGACTCGTTCCAGCTGGAGTCTGCGGCGAAGGCTTGCGTGAACATCCAGTCGGCGGTCGCGCGACCGCTCCAATAGGAAGCGCACCAAGGTTTCTTGAGCCAGACATTATCCCAATAGGCGTCCTCGGCCTCACGCACGACGTTTACGTCGATGCCGCACTGGGCTGCCGTTTCGCGGATGAGCGCAGCCGCGTCCACAGCGCCTGCAAAAGCGGCATCGGCGACCGAGAGATCCACCTTCAGTTTTTCCATTCCGGCCTTTTTCAGATAATGCTTGGCTTTCTCCGGATCGAAACTGTGTTGCGGCTGCGGATTCGTGGCGAATTTGATTGCCGGCGCGATCGGGTTGTCGTTGGCCACGGTGGCGTGGCCGAGAAAGATCTTGTCGACGATCTCCTGACGATTGATCGCCCATTTCAAAGCCATTCGGACGTCCGGATTGTCGAACGGCGCCATCGTGACATTCATCGGCAAGGTATAGTGGCCATAGCCGGTGACCTCGACGATCTCCACCTTGGGATTGCGTTTCAACATGCCGAGGGTCTTGAGGTCGGCGCGGCCAATATAGTCCACCTCCCCTGTCGATAACGCGGCCATGCGAGCGGCGAGATCGGTGATGGCGATGAACTCCACCTCGTCGAGATAGGGTTTGCCATTTTTGAAGTAGTTCGGATTGCGCTTGAGCTTGGCCGAAACTCCGGGCTGGAAGTTCTCAAGCACGAAAGCACCGGTGCGAACGCCCGATCCCCAATCCGCCTTGCCGTCCTTGGCCGGCATGATGACCAGATGGTAGTCACTCATGATGTAGGGGAAGTCGGCATTGCCGCTCTTCAACGTGAAGACAACCGTCTCCGGGCCGTCCGCCTTGATGCTGGCGACCGGTTCAAGCAGCGGCTTCGCCGCCGATTTGGTTTCGTCGCCCATATGGTAGCGCAGCGAAGTCACGACGTCGTCCGCCGTCACATTCTTGCCGTTGTGGAAGGTTGCGCCCTTGCGCAGCTTGAAGACCCAGGTTTTGGCGCCATCCGACGATTCAAAGCTCTCGGCAAGGTCCGGCTGGACGTTGCCTTTGGCGTCGACCTCGGTGAGGCTGTTGGACATCGAGCCCGAGAACACGGTTTGTGTGAATGTGTCCGGGTAGCCGGCCGGATCGATCGAATCCGTTGTTGCCCCATGTGCCATGCCGAGCTTGGCGAAGCCGCCCTGCAGCGGTTCGGCCCGGGCCGTGCTGACGAAGAGCTTGTCCGCAGCGGTAAGCGTCAGCCCAGCGGCCAGCCCAAGATGAATGAAGTCGCGACGGGAAATCTTGCCGCGGCCAATCTGGCTTTGAGCGATACCAAGCTTGTATTCAGATTCTGACATTTGACTCTCCCATTGCGGATTTTCCGCGTTATTGTTCGTCAAGCACCTGTGAAGAAATCTGCTCGTCAGCCGCGATCACCCTTTCTTCTGACCGCTCAAATCCGCACCTCGATCAGGCTGTCACATAGATGCTGCCCGCCTCGACGGTGACTGGAAATGTGCGCGCGCGAACGGACGGATCGACCAGGGCCGCGCCTGATTTGATGTCGAATTCCCAGCCATGCCAGGCGCAGCGCACGATCTCGTTTTCGCGGTGATAGATGAATTGCGCCCCTTCGACCGGTGCAGTTGTTCCGCATTGCGGCCCCTCGCAAAGCGGAGCGCCGCGGTGCGGACAAACATTCAGCAGCGCGTGGAATGAATCTCCGATGCGGAAAACCCCGACCGAAAGGCTGCGGATCTTGGTGATGAAGGGAGATCCGGTTTCGATCTCGTCGACACGGCAAATATATGTCTTCTCAGGCATCGTCTGCTTCCTCAGGCGGCATTCGCCGCTTGCGCGCGGGGGATGCGTTTGTAGACCTCCAACGCATTCAGCCCCATGATCTTGCTCTTCCAGGCGGGAGGGATTTGCAGCGTGTTGGCGTCGTCGTAATCCCAATGCGGATAATCGGAGGCAAACATCAGCGTATTTTCGCCGTCCATCGCCTCGAGAGTGGACCAGAGATGCTGAATATTTGCGGGCTGCTCCAGCGGCTGCGTGGAAAAGCGGATGTTGCGCCGGCAGTATTCGGACGGCAGCATCTTCAGCCATGGCGTCTCTTTGCGTAGAGCTTTGTAATCGGCGTCCAGGCGCCATAATACCGACGGCACCCAGGCGACGCCGCACTCGATGACTACGAAGTAGAGATCCGGCCATTTCTCGAAGACGCCATGCGCAATCATGCTTGCGACATGTGAAATCGCCGACATGTGCAGGATGGCATGGGTCTCCCAGAAGAATGTCGTCGGGGCCGGAGCAATCGCGGTCGAATTCACGCCGCCATGGCCGCCCAGATGAATGGCAAAGGGCAGCCCCACCTCGGCGCAAGCCTCATAAATTGGATGGTAAAACGGATCGCCATAGGGCTTGACGGAGCCTTGCGAAGCGAGAACCTGAACCATGCGCGGGTGATTGCCCAGACGGCGTATCTCGGCGGCCGCGAGCTTCGGATCCTGTGGCGCGACGATGATCGAGCCCATGAAGCGATCGTCCTTCGGCAGCCAGTGGTCGATCTGATAGTCATTGTAGGCGCTGACGAGGGCGCTGGCATAATAGGGATTGGCGAGGGTGGAAGCCTCGATCGGCTCGTCGCCGGTCAGGATCGCCACATCGACCTTGTACTTGTCGAGGTGTTTTTCCTTCATGATGAGATAGTTGTCGGCTTCTGTTTTCGGACGGACGTCCTTGCGGGAGAAGTCCTGCGGATGAAACCAGGGACGATGGCCATGCGGGAAGGCGCCAACGGGACCTGTCTTCTCGCCTTCGACGAACATGTCCTTCCATAGGCCGGAAAGGTAAGGCTCCAACACGGTCGCGCTTGACCAGTAATTGTGACAATCGCAGTCGACTATGAACACGTTGCTCAGCTCCGTAGCTTCAGCCTGGTCGATCTGCCGGCCGATTTCACCGTGTGCAGCTTCCGCCTTGAGTATTGTTTGATCAAGCTTATGATCCTGCGCAATATGATCGACTTTTTCGATCGGAGGTCATGTGCAGCTAGATCACATCGAAACCTTTCTCGACATTATCGAGTCGCGAAACTTCAATCGCACCGCCGATCGGTTGGGATTGACCCAGTCGACGATCAGCACCCGCATCAAGAATCTGGAGAGTGCGATCGGGTCGGAGCTCTTTCAGCGCGGGCGTGCCGGTGCTGAGCCGACAGCCGCAGGGCGGCGGTTCGAAGCGTACGCCAGATCCCTGCTGTCGACGTGGTCGCAAGCTCGCCACGACGTGCGAGCGTTCAACCGTTTCGAGGGCACCTTGCGCATCGCCGCTCAAGTAGGCATGACCCGTTCGGTCCTGCCGGGATGGGTCGAGACACTGTGCCAGGCGCTTCCCAAATCCTCGATCCATGTCGAGTCGGATTATTCGAACCAGATGGTCAGCGACCTAAGCATGGGAAATCTCGATATCGCCGTGCTTTATGCGCCTCGTTACCTGCCTGAGATCGCCTACGAGCATCTGATGGTCGAGGAATATGTGATGGTTTCGACGGCTGCCAGAACGCTGTCCGACGTCGACCCTGAAACCTACATTCGCCCGGGCTACACCGCCGTGCTGGAAAAGACGCACGCAGAGCTGCTGGCCGAGTTGGCGATCTGTCGGCTTTCGACGGGATCGGAAACTCTGGCGGAGATCATGCTCCGACGAACGGGCGGCACCTGCTATATGCGTAGCGACGATGCGCGCCGGTTCACGGCCGAGCTCCCATCGTTTCTCGTCGAGGGAGCGCCGACGCTGCACCAGCCAGTCCACACCGCGATACTCGCGCGCCGCAAACATGAACCAATTATTCGCAAAGGCATCCGAGCTCTCCAGGTCGCCGTAATGTCTCTGGAAGTCTAATCGAAATTACCGATCATAAAGGCAGGATTGCGCGGCTGTTCAGCGGGGTTTGAAGTGGCATCTTGGCTCGACTTCAAACCCGAGTTGACTGATGAATGCATACGCGGCCTTTGCAGCCTCCGGCTTCGTCCCAACAAAGCGTCATCGGCAGTGGGCACAGACCACATCGCAGCTTGTGCTCTGCCGGCGCGTGATCGACGAAACGCACGATGTGAAAACATTCGTTCTCACACCCACTTCAGATCGGATGTTCTGCTTCAGCGCTGGCCAGTATGTTCTGGTGCACCTTAGGATCAACGGTGCCGCGGTGACGCGCTCCTACTCCGTTTCGTCACCGCCGACGCGACCGCTCGACCTACAGATCACCGTGAAACGGACGCCGGGCGGGCTCGTTTCGAATTGGCTGCATGACAATTTGATGCCGGGCGACGGGATCGAGATCGAAGGGCCGCTCGGCTCGTTCAATCTCGACGATCTGCCGCATGCAAAGTCCCTCTTCCTTTCAGGTGGCAGCGGGATAACTCCCGTCATGTCGATGCTGCGCGCATTTACCGACCGCGCAGCCGACCAGGATATCCGCTTCATTCACAGTGCGAGAACGCCGGAAGACATCATCTTTCGGCTTGAACTGGACGCACTTGCCGCTCGCTTTCCCAATGTTAAAGTGACTTGCATTTGCAGTCAGGAAGACGCGGCATGGAGGGGTCCAACTGGACGCATTGGCAGTCAAATGCTCCTGAACCTGGTTCCCGATCTCCATAGCCGCACCATTTTCGCTTGTGGGCCGGAATCCTACATGAAGACGGCACGCGGCTGCCTGGAGGCAATCGGCCTCGCCCGTTCACAGTATCATGAGGAGAGCTTCGGAGGCGGCAACAGTTCGCGTTCGGTACCGGCTTCAAAGGTTTCGTCTTCGGTCCGCTTCGTCAGGTCTGGCGTTGCGCATGACTGCGCGCCCGGAGAGACCTTGCTCGAAGCGGCGCGCCAATGTGGCGTCTACGTCCCGACCGCTTGCCAGCAGGGAGTTTGCGGGACCTGTCGGATCGCCAAGCTGTCTGGCGAAGTCGTCATGGATGACTTAGGCGGGCTGACATCGGAAGCCAAATCGGCAGGCTACGTCCTGGCGTGCTGCAGCCGCCCGCAAGGCGACGTTTTGCTTGACCTGTAATTGCCATCCGCATCCGGGTCAGCTTTTGCGTTCCATAGCCAAGCCATAGTGTTGCGACCGCAATGTGATTAGCGTTTCGGAGCCTGTTGTCCGGCTGCACGGGAGAGTTCACCGCCGCTGAACCCCTTAAATTAATTGCAGTTTACCTCATTCAAACAGACGAGGACAGTATGCAACCCCGCCCCTAGGGTAAGAGGTCGTTCTGTCGATTTGTTCGGGAGAAACTATTGCAAGTCGTGTGGAACCAGAAGCAAGTTCGCGATTCTTCATGCAGACACTATTGGAGTTCATGTGCTCGCATCCCATAGGGGGAACGTTGTCGAAGGACGAGTGGGGGAACAACGATTTTCTCGGTGTTACCGCAAAAATCTATAAACCCCATTCGGTGATATGCCGGCAGGAGGACGACAACAGTGAGATATTCATTGTAAAATCGGGCTGGGGCATACTTTATCAGGCACTGCCGGACGGAGAGCGGCAGATCATAGACACTCCCCTCAAGGGGGATGTCGTCGGTTTCCGTGGCTTGGACGGACCCCGTCTTGCGTCGCTGGCGTCCATAACCGAACTAGCTGTTTATGAAATTTCCAGTAAGGAACTGGTCGAGGCCATCCTGTCGGAAGGCCGAATCGGGAAGAAGATCGCCTGCTCCCTGGCGCGCCTGAACGCCATCCTTGCCGAACATCTCATGAATACCGGGCGGCGGAACGCGATGAGGCGTACCGCCCACTTCCTGCTAGAGTTGGAGGTGAGGCTCTCCAGGGTTGGGCTGTCGGCGCATGGAAGGTATGAGTGTCCTCTTGCCCAGCATGAACTGGCCGACATACTCGGCATGACCACGGTTCACGTCAACCGAACGTTAAGGGAGCTCCGCAAGGCCGATCTCGTTTCTTTCAAGTCAGGCCATGTAGAGGTGATCAATCGCAAGAAGCTGGTCGAAACAGCCGGATTCGACAGCGAGTATCTCAGGTAGCGGCTATCTCGCTTGAAGAGATTATCATGACGGGCGGCAACTCGGCCTGTCGCACCGAGGCCGGTGTGTTGCTGAAATATGCGCGGAGCCCCTTTTACTGCGGCAGATCCACGGGTGGGGCTCAAGCTAAATTGTTGAGCCATGGCTATCAGCGCTGTGCGCTAACCATGTCAACGGCACCTTCAGGAGTTCTGGTCTACCGCGGGAATCGCCGCAGGTACCAGCCGATCAACATTCGGCTGCCTGCTAGGTGAGATGGCCAAGTGGTCCTGTGCATGCGTCTTCAGGCGGATTGCAGCCCTTTGGTCCGGCTTGGCGCCGGTTCCCTGAAAATTATGAAAAAAGCAACCTATGTTAGAGACTGCTTATAAATAAACCCTACACTTACCCAAGTTGGGTGTCTGCTGGGTCGGGAACTAAACAGGACGCAAATGGAGTAATCGAGCCTCGACGTTTCACAAGGCGCAATACCAAGTTTTTCAATGCCAGAGAATGCGGAAACCATATCGGCCGGCGCAAGGCGGCTTGTGTGGAAGAGCGGGTATTGATATGGGCTCCACAGCAGGACTGCACAATTGCACTTCGGCAAATCGATCCGGAGTCCCGTCCGGTGGAACGGAAACCGTTCGCGGGCAGACAGGCAGGGAATGCCTCCTCATTCTGGACGGAAGGGCTCTAGACCGCGAGTGTCTCGCATCGGCTCTCGTGGACCACGAACTCGGTATGGATGTCACCGCGTGGCGTTCCGTCGAGGAATGGCGCGTCGGAAAGAGCTCTGCCCCTCCCCTTGCCGCCATACTCTTCAACCTTGGCAGTCGGAAGGTTACAGATTATGGCCTCGCTGACGAGATCAGGCACATTTCATCCGAGTTCAAATCGGTCCCTGTGGTCGTCCTGGCCGAGACAGAAGACCTTGCCCAGATACTGACCGCTCTCGAATGCGGTGCACGCGGCTACATTCCGACCTCTGTTGGAATCGATGTCTGTGTCGAGGCAATCAACCTGGCGGCAGCGGGAGGCATCTTCGTGCCGGCGAGCAGTGTCCTTGCTATGCGGCACCTGATAGAGTCGGGCCGCCGCGACACGCAGCCTTTGGCGGGCATTTTCACGCTTAGGCAGGCCGAGGTTGCGCTAGCGCTCCGGCGCGGCAAGGCGAACAAGATCATCGCCTACGAACTGAATTTGCGCGAAAGCACGGTGAAGGTCCACATCCGCAATATCATGAAGAAGCTAAAGGCGACCAACCGCACGGAAGTCGCCTGCAAGGTCAACGATCTTCTCTCAGAAGGAACTCTGCCTGAAGAGTGAGCCCAAGTATAACACTGCCCACCTTGGGTGAATCCTGTGGCCATGTTCGGCTATTCGCCCTATCAAACATGTATTGTGAAAGTCGAAATCGGCGGCTAATCGGCTGTCTAAGCAGGCTCGGGGAAGGTGTGTCTTCCTACCCATCCTATGGCCTCCTCGATCGTATCGAAATTCTTGTGCTGACCGCTCAGCAGCCCGAATCCCGTTTCGAGGAACCATTTGCCTTTCGTGGAATATGCTTCCTCGTCGATTTGGGTAAGGACCGCCACCAATTGGTCGCGTTTCCACACCAGCACCCCGGATTCTCCGCCTTCAACCGTTCCGATCCGGACTTCGCTGAATGACAATCCAGAAACAGTCTTCGCTTCGCCCATTTTGATGAATTCCTCAGATTCAAAATGGCAATAAAATCCGTGAGCTTTGCAATTTGTTATCAAATCACGCAGTGAGTTCGAGCCGTTTGAGGCGATCTAACTCGGCAATCGACGCTATTGAGTACAGGCGACAACGCGATCTGAGACGACCGCCGCCAATACAAAGGGCCGGGTCGTGGTCACATCGGCGCCGTCCGCATGATGCGTGCGGTCTCCACCGCGCTCCTTCGCCCAGCCCGGGAACGATTTGAGCCCTATGCCTTGTTGATCGGCAACGAAGTCTGGCACATGGATGCGCCAGCCCGAACGAAGATCTATCGCAGGTCATATTGGATGATCATCATCGAGAAAGAGGTATCCGTTTTGTGCTTCAGGCAGGTCATGCGGATGGTGAGCTGACTGAGGTTCTATCGTGTCGTTCCCCGTCGGGCCGTCGCCAGACGCTGGAGTAACCATACCATGCTTCATTGCCCAAACTGCGGCCTGTGTTCGGTTGCGAACCCGAATCTTTCGAAGGATGGCCTTGACGTGTACCTTCACTGTAGCCTCGGCGATATTAATCTCGCGCGCGATGACTTTGTTGGATTCCCCTCCGATCAAGCGACGCAGAATGGACTTCTCCCGATTTGACAAAATCACTAGTTCTTCACCTTCAATCTCCACTTTAACTGCAGCGCTCGGTAACTCAGCAGCTACAGCATCATTTCTCAACCCTTGTCTGAAATCTTCAATTACCATCGAAGTTTCCGTAGGCAACACGATTTGCCCTAGCGTAACCAATTCGAGAGCTTTAATGAACGTGTCGTAAGCAGCGACCTTTGTCAGATACCCGTTAGCCCCGGCACGAAAAGCTGAGATTATATTGGTCGTTCGACAGTGATCGGCTAGCGCAACGACATGGCTGGTCGGGTAGATCGCCTTAAAGTCTGCAATTTGTGCGAACTCAGCATCCGCGTCAGTATCGCCGACATCTATGATGAGCAAGATGGAACGGTGCTGGGGTAGCGGCTTCTGCAGAAGATCGTGAACAGTCGCCGCGGAGAAAAGAATACGAAAATTTGCCGCATTCAGGGTTCGACTAAGCGCTTCTCGAAGCAACTCGCTCGGCTCGACAAGCACCGTTATGAAAGATTTTCTTGTCATCATCGCTCTCGCTCGGCGCGATTGGGATACACATGTCGATTGGGATGCTCCAAAGCGCCAGCCGCACAGTTTCTTGTGTTCTTAATGTTACGCTCGGAAACCCTTACACCCAAATACCATCTTTAGGCGTAGGGCAGCATCATCGAGGCGTATCCGAATTCTTCAACCTGGGGCTTTTGGTCAAGGGCACGAGCTCTTGGTTTCAGCAGCTCAGGGAGGCGGCCATCGTAGCAAAGGACTGCGCGGCCGTGAGGATTGCCAGGGCTTGTTTTCCGGTGGGCGTGGTGGTGCCTCCGATCTGGCGGGAGAGGGTCGCGGTTTATGCGGCGAGCGGCGGGCTCAGGCGAGCCGCCCCGCGGCAGTCGACCACTCGGGGATGTCGCGCAGGGCCGGGTGAAGCCGACACTGACGCGGGCACGCTGATCTGAGCACACGCCGCACACGCCGAGCTTTAGCAGCTGAGGCAATGCGTGCCGCGGCCGGCCGTGGCGAAGCGAACTGGGTGTGAGTCAAGCGCGCGACGCAGCACTGACACACAGCGCAGATGCTTTTCGGCTTAAAAAAATGGGGAAGTCTGCCAAGTCGCTCCTTTGCAGCACCCCTGCGGCCCGCAATGGACGCGTTGCCTGCCGCGGCCGATTTAGGGTAACGCTGCAAGGGATCTTGCTTTGTCGGGGCCGGAATTCTAGCCAGACGTGAGAGCCGACGAAAGAAACGCGATGCGGCCAGTTTCGCTATGATTACCCGATAGGATTGCCAAGACTGACGGCTTCGTCGCGTCGTTCTTCTGGGCCCGGACAACATAGTGGGAAACGGCCCAGCTATCCTGCCAATGCATGTCGGAGCCACAGAGACGCACGTCGGCAAACCAAGTTTCCGGCCCCCCGTTTCGTTCGATCGCGTTTGTCCTGTCACCATCGAGGAAGCTCTCCTGGAGCGCAGCAATCCGGTTGGACGAGTTTGCCCCAGATTCTCCTTTATCCGAATGGAGTGCCCACAAAGGGACAGTTGTGCTGCCGGCGGTGAAGGGTCACGATCCGGTCGAGCCTTGCTCGACCGGATCGGACGCATCGGGCGGGATGGCCACCATCGAAACAGAAAGCCACACGCCATGGCCGTTAATACAGAATTCAATTGCGAGCCCGTCGCTCCCTCGTCACAGGCGGCCCAGCGCAGGGGATTGAAGGCCATCCTGCTTGTCTTCGGGCTCTCCGGGGTCGCCGCCTTGGGCGGGGCCGCGGCCAAAAACTTAGGGGCACTAGAGATTGTTTCCAGAGCCGTGGCACAGGTCAAGGAAGTCTCCCGACCCGTGATGCAGCCCGTGAGACAGAAGGTCGAAGATGCCTCCGCAGCCGTGATACAAAATGTCGAGGCGGCCTCCGCAGCCGTGGCGCAGAAGGTCGAGGCTGCCTCCGCAGCCGTGGTACAAAACGTCGAGGCGGCCTCCGCAGCCGTGGTACAAAACGTCGAGGCTGCCTCCGCAGCCGCGGCGCAGAAGGTCGAGGAAGTCTCCGCAACCGTTGTGCAGAGGGTCGAGGATGTCTCCGGGGCCATGATGGAGACGGCCGACGATGTTTCCGGAGCCGTGATGCAGAAGGCCGAGGATGTCTCCGGAGCCGCGGGAGCCGTGATGCAGAAGGTATCTGCTGTCATCAATGGCTGGCAAGAACAACCGGTTCAAGCCATGGCCGAACCCTCCCGTGCGATCGCGTCAGGACCGAATGCGGCGGGCGTGGCGTCAGTCGAACGGAGTGTCGAAACCAATGCCGAACTCCCCAAAACCCGCAGCAAGGCACCAAGCGTGCCAACCGGATACCTGTTTGGCGTCGGCGATCGCCTCAAGGTCGCGTTCTACGAGCGCGTCGAGGTCGAGGAAGACAAGTGGGGGCGCGCGCCCTCGGCCTTGCGCGGCATCCTGCAGCGTCCGGAACTGAGCGGCGAATATATTATCCAAGAGGACGGCACGATTTCCGTGCCCTTGCTTGGCTCCATTCCGGTCGCCAACAGGTCTACGCAACAGGTACAGGCCGACCTGGTGGAAACCTTCAATCAACTGCTGGGCCGCGAGGGACTGGTCAACGTCCTGCCGCTGGAACGCCCGCCCATCTACGTGCTGGGGCCGGTCAAGAATTCAGGCTCGTTCAAGTACGCGGCCGGCATGACCGTCCTGCACGCGATCGCGCTAGCAGGCGGACTGGACCGGGCCGAGGGCGAGCCGTGGCAGAAGATGGAAGCCGTACGCGAGATCCAGAAGCGGAGCGGGGCAATCGACGCCATGTTGAAGTTGCTCGCGCGCGCGGCCGTGCTGAAGGCCGAGCGCGACGGTACGAGACCCACAATCCCGCGCCAGTTGCTGGAGCTGGCCGGCGCGACCGAAGCTGCCAAACTCGTCAACGAGCAGAGGGACCGGCGCAAGGCCGTCGCCACGGCCCGCAAGGATCGTGAGCGCGCGACCCTGCGTGCGCTGGACGCGGCCAAGCAGGACGTTGTCGCGTATGGGCGCATGGAGTCGCTCAACGAACTCATCAAGCTGCGCCAGGAGCGCGTCAACAGCATGCGCACGCTCGTGGACCGCAAAGTTGTCAGCATGACCGTGATGGATCAAGTCCAGGGCGAATTGTCCGACGCGGAACAGCGCCGGCAGGACGCCCTCAACCAGTACGCGGCCGCCAAGCAGCGCCTCGCTTCGCTGGAGTCTGAGGTGTTGCGGACCAGAGCCGACCTCAGGATCGATCTGGAGGTCGAGATCGAGACCATGGAGAGTCAGATCGCGGCCAATCAGCGCGAGTTGAACGCCAGCGAAGGCGTCCTGTACACGTTGCCGGTGACCCGCGCCCAGTTTGCGAAGGACGCAAACAGCGCAACTTATCAAATCGTGCGGCAATCGGCTGCCGGGCCGGTCAGCATCGAGACCGTTGGGATGACCCTGTTACAGCCAGGCGACCTCGTCAACATCATCATAGGCGAAAGCGAGCCAAGAGAGCCGGCCGGTTCGTCGGTCCCAACCGTGTCGCCGAGCTGCGAGAGCTTGCCGGCAGCGTGCAATCCCAACGATGTCGAGCCTGCCCGCGTGGTGAGGGAGGAGAGGGTCGGTCCGAATTGACGCCCGGCAAGGACATTGGTCTGCATGGCTGGTCTGCGTGGATGAACTCGTCGGCACGAAGTGGGAAGCGCGAACCGACCACTCGCCGTCGCCGACAGCTTGAACCGATTCATGATCGAGCATGTCCGCCTCCGCTTGTCCGCTTGCATGTCCGCCTCCGCTCAGGAGTTCGGACCACTGACAAAGGTTGCAGTGAGATGACATCGAACGGGATGCAGGTGCCAATCAAGGGGGATTGGTCAAAGATCTCGGAATTTTGTCACGACGCGTACGCCCGAGCGAAATTTGCGCACTGGCTACTCAGCTGCTGAATTCAGATCAAGACGCTCGGCTCAGCCTCCATGCTAAAGTGTACAGCAAGCTTTTTTGTCCAGAAAGGCGCGGGTTTCGGCGAATTGGGGAGCGGTTATTGTAAGCTTAGCCTTCGCATGTGCAATAATTGCTCATCAGATGCAATCGACGTAACTGACGCGTGCCGCCACCTGGGAGAAGCCTGCCAATTTTCAATTTGCCAAGATCGATGGTATCCATCTACCTTTCGCCGATAATAGTCTTGATTTTGTGTTTAGTGGTCGGTTGATGGAGCACCTCCACCCCGATGACGCAGTAAGGCAGCTTTCGCAGCTATACCGTGTTCTTGTACCTGGCGGTGCCTACTACTGCATCACTACACACGCGGTCACGGGTCCTCACGACATTCGGTATACTTTGACAAAGTTGCATGTGGATTCCACCTGAAGGAATATAGCTATCGTGAGCTGTCACGCGCGTTTACGGGGATTGGCCTCGAAAGCAGGCTGTGCTGTTCGGCCATGGGGCGTTAATGAGCTCGTTGCTGCCAACAACGCTGTCGATACCGCCAAGTTCAGCCTGCTCCCCAACGAACTGCGCTTGCCGCCAAGCGAAGTTGTGGGATCGAGATTCCCATCATGTCGAGACCAATCCTGCCTATCCGACGAATACGCCATAAAAGCGTTGTATCGGACGCCAGTGATCGGTTGTAAGATGCTTCAGCAAGCGACCATTCATCACAGGCAACTTTGACGGGGTCATTGTAGTATGTCCGGATTTTCTCGACCCCCATTCCGGGTGTGGCTAACCATGTCGGAATATGATGGCGTAACCGATCAACGTCGGTTAGCACTTTATTGAGACCGGTACCCGCCGCCGGATCGCTGGTAGCAAAACTGTCACCAGCCAATACCAGACCGGGTTGCTGTTCGTGATTCTGCGCGGCGTAAAGATCAACGGGTCGAATCTGAATATCGCTTGACACGACAGCATCACCAAGGAGACGCTTCAATCGGGGCATTACCGCATATAATGCAGATAACGGCGATGTGCGCACTTCCTGACACCACGGATGGCGTATATCACCATGGTAGACGAACACATTGGCGCGCATTCTTGAACCAATCGGAAACATGCTCACATAACCCATGGGCCCTGGCTTTTCCGCAAAATACGTTAAAGCTTGAAATTTGAAACCAGCTTTAGAGGTGAGATCAAAACCAACACTGATCGAGTGGCATTTACTGATCTCGGATCGCGTGATCGCACCCCGGACGACATTGTTTAAGCCGGTCGCCACCACAATCAATCGGGTCGACCATGTGTCACCATTTGACAGGGTAACTTTCTGCAGGTCGGAGCTCGTCGTTATTTTGGTCACTTTAGCGCAGATGAATTGGACACTATCTGGAATCTGGCGGCGAATAACATTTACCAAATCCTGATAAGCCATCCCATATTCGCAAGGCTCGCCGTGTTTCCCATGCTTTTTACCGATGACATAACCGTGACGGGCCACCGATATCTCAGTCATCGGTGTCGCAGCCGCCAATACGGCATCCGCCAGCCCGGTTTTTTTGAGCAAGTCGACTTGATCGTCATCGAGTTTTTCGCAGCGAAACTCCACTGGATAGACTTGATGGATATCAACAAGGATGGTCGAAATCTCCATCCGGCCAAGCATCGCAGCGGCTAACGAGCCGGCGGTACCACCCCCGAGGACCGCTACATCAATATTGTTCAATTCCCGCTCCTCCGCTCACCACTGCATTGACAGCACGATCATGACGGCACCAAACGGTGTCGAAGAAAATTCAAGACTCCGCCTTTTGCTGCAAAACCAAACTAGCGCGCTTGTTTATCACGCGACCAAACCGCGCAATCCACAGCTCGGTAAACAGCTTTGACGCAATCCCCTCCATCGACCCGCCAGTCTCGCGAAGCAACTTGAAGTGCTTCTCCTCAATTTTCTCGCAGCAAAAATCCTCCGCACAGGGATCAGGACGATCGAAATTCGGCTCGCCCGAGCGTCGCGGCGGCGATAGAGCCGCCCCAGACCGCCTCCTACAATCCCAATATCTGCACTATACATCATCGTCTCCCGCAGATAAATTGCATTATACCATACTTTTTCGCGAAGCGCTATGATATATCCAACACCGAGTTCAAACTCACAATCGCCCAGTCAGAGAAACATGCGATGCAAGGATCTTCTTGTCTTGCGAAAAACCTGCCGCAGCGGCGGCTTTACTAACGGCGTTTTGGCATACCATGTATCTATGTAATAGATCGCCATTCGCACCGCAACGACAATACGACCGAGCAAAGTTCTGCTATCAAAATGGAAAAACAGAAGCAAATTGATATCGGACCACGAAAGCTTATAAGGCTCGTCGCCGATCGTGAAATCGAATTTCTGAATCTTCCGGCCAATGGCATATTGCATCATTTCCTGAATATGCTGACGCCCGGGACTGTATTTGGCAAACTCCTCCAGATAACTCGACATCACCAGTGAATAACTGGAATTGAACCGGAGACCCAGACCCGTCGCCACCGGAATCCCATCCACATCCAGCCGCGTGACATGGATGACCTCGCGCAACCGAGGATTGGCGACAATCGCCAAATAAAATTCGCGAAAACCCGGACGTTCGAACATATCATGAACACCCATTCGGGCATAG
The DNA here is from genome assembly GCF_040320025.1 of Mesorhizobium sp. M0808. Lineage (NCBI taxonomy): Bacteria > Pseudomonadati > Pseudomonadota > Alphaproteobacteria > Hyphomicrobiales > Phyllobacteriaceae > Mesorhizobium > Mesorhizobium sp. M0808. The sequence goes on along the minus strand of NZ_JAMYOX010000011.1, from coordinate 32,580 downwards.
CTGCTCCGTTTTTGTTCGATCAGCTTTGCAATGGTGCACTCGATCTCGGCCTGATCTTGCACGTCTACAAAGCGAATCGCGCCGCCACCTTGCTTGGCGAGGTTTTTGGCCTTGCGCCGGTGGGTATGCAGCGTCGAATTCGAAAACTTTGACACATAAAACCGATTCCAGTTCGCTTCCGGGAGGGTTGCGACATGTCCGGCGCAATTAGCCAGCAAGACCGGCAACTCGAGAAAGGGATTAGGTTGAGAGCCGACAACACTGGGCATATTGCAAAATTCAACAGTGTCGAAACGAAGTCGAGGATAGTCTTGAATCGCCCGAATTATGTCTTTCCACAGGCGGCCGAATCGCCCAGGTTTCACGTGATCGCTAAAATTTATCGCCAGAATGGGCGAATTATAATCGCACAATTCCGATCCAAACCAGACCAGCCGGCGGATCAGACTATGGCGTTCGATCGCCAATGGCAGAATAAAAACCGCCACGCCGGAATCGTCGAGACCCAGCACGATCACCGGGATCAGTCTCTCTTTGGAGCCGATGTGGTGGTACCATTCCATCTGCCAATCAAACAATTGGAATACGGTACAATCCGCATGCTGCTCTAATGTTCTCCATTGAGCTTCCACCGCGTCCATATCGGTGAAAATTTGCAGAGCAATATTCGCCGTCGTCATTGGGTGTGCCTATGTAACAAAGGTTTTAGCCAGTCCTGCTGCTAGAGAATGTTCTGCTTGAAATCCCAAAAGGTAGCCTGCCTTGTCCGGGTCGCCGATCGAATTATAGGGAAGAACTTGCGGATGACTTCGCCCGCAGGCTGCTCCAGTCTGAACAGCAAGTTGCGCGTGATCAGGAAGCCACTCAAAATGAAGAACAGTTGGACCCGCAGCGCTCCCGCCCCGATGCGGAAGTGCGTTTTGACCCACGGCCAGCCGAAGTGCCCGACGCCGACGAGTCCGATCGCGATGGCCCACGGGCCATCCAATTGCAGTCGACAATCCAGCGCCATAATCGGTGTCTCCTCAAGTCTGGAGCGGCGACGCGGTCGGTCGGTCGTGCGCGGGGCCGGCCGCAGAATCCAGTTTCATCGCGAAGGCCAAAATCAGGGCGGCACATGCACCCTCGATGCTGACCGCGAGCGTCCAGCCTAGGACCAGGCCTTGAAGTCCATCAAGCTTCGCCCCCGCGACCACGAAGCACAGCTCCAGCAATCCGCCAAGCGCGAACCAGCGAGATGCCTTGCGCATCCTGTCGCCCAACCGCGCCAGCGTACAGGCATGAAATTTGAGCGTTGATCCCAACAGGCTGAAGCCGAGGAAGTGTAGGCTCGAACCGGCGATCTCAGGATAGACCGGATTGAAGACCGCAAGGATCTCCTGCGAATAGGTAAAGACGAAGACGGCACAGGCCAGTGAGAAGAGCAATGACGCCGACAGCGACACAAGGATGTCGTGTCTGGATTGTTTCGGGCTTGTTCTGATCACAGGGAACAGGATCGTGGCCATGGCTGCTGGAATCAACGAGGCCGTGAAGACCAGCATCCACAACGGCATGAGGGCGGCATTTGTGATCGGCGACAGGAGAACCAGCACAAGGTAGGGCATGATGACGACTGGTGCCTGCGAGGCGACATCGAGCGCGTAGTGGTCGAAGACCTTGCTTCGGAGTGTATGGAGCAGATGGAAATCGGGAGGCCCAACGAGGCGACGCGCACCGCCCCGGGTCAAGAGATCGACGCCGATACAGGACGCCACCAGGCTGGCCACCCAGCTCAGAAGAAGCGCGGCATTGGAGGTGTAGCCAGCGGCAGCGGCGACGGCGATCAGCATCAGCTTGAACGTGGAGAACAGCACCTGCCGGATCATCCTGCCGGTGCTGCGCAGGTTGCCGACGAGCGCCAGATCGACCATCGCGCAGAGTACGGTCAGGCAGCAGCCGAGGACGAACGTAACACCCTCGAACCAGCCGCCGATCGGCCCGGTCGAGCTGTTGAGGTACGCCTCCCCGAAGACAAACAACAAGGCCAGGCCGACCGCCAGCGCCACCCCGACGGATGCTGCAGCGGCCACGAGGCCGCGCCCCTTGCCGGGATGCCGTACGATTTCACCCATCAGCAGGGTCCCGAGCCCGGCTTCGCCCAGCAGGCCGACGAGCGCCATCACGGACAGGAGGGCGGAGGCCTTGCCGATCACCTCCGGCGGAAACAGCCGGGCCGCGAGCCACCAATAGACAAACCCAAGACCGGCCGTTGCAATCGTTCCGATCGCCACAGCGCCGGAATTCAGAACGAGCGCGGCGCTCTTTTGAAGCTCTCGCCGGACGCGAATAATGGCTGTCCCCACGAGACCTATTGGCATGATGGCTCCCCCGAACCTTGCTGCGCCGGTACCGCTGACCTGCTAGCGGCTGGGCACACGACGTCCCGGTAGACCTGCTCGATCCGAGTCACGACCGCTCCTGCCTTGAGGCGCCCGACTCGGGCGAGGCTTGTCGCCTCCAGGCGAGCGAGCAAGGCGCGGTCCTGCAGAAGGGTCTGCATTGCGTGGGCAAGGACGGGCGCATCACCGGGCGGCACGAGAAGCCCGGTTTCGCCATGATCGACGAGATCCGGCATGCCGCCCACGCCGGTTGCGACGACCGCCTTGCCGGAAGCCATCGCTTCCATGATGACCGTCGCGCAGGCTTCGGGCCCGACCGACGGCAGCACCCCGAACAGTGAGCGCCGCCACGCATGCATGATGGCGGAATGCGGCCATGCATTGAAGACGCGAACGCTCGGCGGAAACTCTGTTGGCGTATCGGCGACCCGGCGCCCGATCAGGACCAGCTGCGGCGCCCGTTCCAGGCCGGCATAGGCTTGCAGGAGAACGTCAATGCCCTTGAGGCGCATCATATCACCGACGAACAGGATGAATTCACCCTGGGGTAGCTCACGCAGACAGGGATGTTCCGGGCCAAGCATCGCAACATCATCGGGCACAAAGTTGGGGATGATCTCGTAGGGGGCGCGGCCTTCGATCAGTCCGGTGTGGCGCGCCACCGCGTGGCTCACCGCGATGAAACGGTCCACCGCGCGCCGAGCGGCAAAACTCGACGCCCAGTTGCCCAAAGTGGTGGCGGCTGCCTTCACCGCCCCGTAATGTCCTGCGGCGCAGGGCAGGCACTTGGCCGGCGCTGGGCCACTGCAGAGACGGGCGCCCAAATGCATGAAGTTCTTCTTGGCGCAGACAAGGCCGTAATCGTGGAGCGTAACCACGAGGCGCGCCCTACTCCAACCTTTGAGCAGCAGGAAGGACGCGTAGATCCAGTTATGGGCGTGGACTATGTCCGGCTCCTCCCGAGCGACCAGCCGCCTCAGGGCAAGCACCAATTCGGGATCTGGAAAGGGCGGTGCATGGCGCCGCCCGGGATCGGTGTGAAGGCCCGACAGGCGCTGGAGCGTTCCCTGCAGGCGATGCACGCGGACCGCGCCGTCCAGCTCGGTTTCAGGCGATCCAGGATGCATCAAAGTCCCGACGCTGACATGATGGCCCCGCTGCGCCAGCGCCGCGCCGAGATTGCGGACGTGCCGCTCCTCTCCCCCGATCACCGGAGGATAGAACTGTGATAGCAGCAGGATGCGCATGGTCCAGCCTCGTTCTAGATGCGCGGCACCATCGTCGAAACGCTGCGATAGAGCCGGTTGTCTTCCGGTCGATAGAGCCGCGCCTCGGCCGTCTGGCGAGTTCCCAAGACGGGCACCGCGATTTTCCGTGTCCAGGTGTCGCCCGGCGCGATGGTGAGCGATCGGAAGATGGCGAACGGCTGCCCATCAAGGGTGATTTCCAGGTCGAATCGCTGAGGTTGGGTCTCGGCGCTCCTGATGCCGACGGTGATCTGGCCGGACTCGCCACTGGCCGACGGCAACAACCAGAACGCGGTGTATTTGAATTCCCGGTAGGCCGCTTCGTCCCGGACAGCAACCGCGTAGGCTCCGGTCGCCACAAGCAGCGCTAGCATGAGCGCGGCCCCCTGCCAGAACCGGATCCGCGCTGGTGCCGGCCAGGCTGGCAGATCGGGAGTGTCGCGGCGCCCGGCCGCCAGCAGCGCCGCGGCGGCCGTCACGGCCCAGAACCACAGCGCCCACCCGAGCGGTGTAAGGAAGCCTGCGGCGTTCAGGGCAAAGCCCCCGGCAATGCCGGCGGCGAGGCTTGCTCCGACCGCGTAGACCAGGTGTTGCAAGGCGGAGGTGGTCCTGACACCCATGGCCCGCAGCACCACGTGGCCCGAGACGAAAAACACCATGGGCGCGCCCAGGACAGTACGCAGGAGCAAGCTGTCGCTAACCGAAACGGCAGCCACTGCGGCCCCCGCCCACAGGCACGCGGCCAGAAGGTCCCACTTGCTACCAATTCTCATGCAATCCTCTCACATCGTAGATGACGATCCAGCCGTTGTCGTAGATGCGGGTGACGCCCTTGACGTCATTGAACTTGAGCAGCGCTGCGCCCGAGAGCGGAGTTCCCTGCTGGGCTTGCCACGGCTGAAAGTAAAAGCCGAGCACCGGCGGAGCCGTGGTCAGGCGAAGGTCAATGAGCAGGAAATCGATGTCGCTTCGCGCCAACGCCCAAAACTCGTCGGGCCCCAATGTCTCGGCATCGAATATGCGCGCGGGATCGATCCCTTTGACGATGGTGACTCTGACGTCCTGCCGGCCGTAACCCGCAAGCAGAAGACGGTTGATACGGTCGGTGGTGAACCGGTTGCCGGGACCGAGCCATTCCCTGGCCCAGAGTGCCGTTTCGATCCCCATCGGCTCGATCGATTCCTGATCTGCACCCACCCTGTAGCGCCCATGGATCGGATTAATCGAAGAACTCGTCACGCCGCCTAGGACCATGATCACCAAGGCAACGGCAGGCGCGATGCGGCGCCACCCGCGTGGCGCGCGACCCTGCCAGAAGTGGACGATGCTCACCGCGACGACCAGTCCAACGCCGATGAACACGAACGTTCCCATGCGGTTGCCGATTTCCCAGCCGGCGACGGTCAGTCGGAAGGCCACCGAGACTGGGAGGCCGAAGGCCAGCAAGCTGAGCAGCACGAGGCGGCTGTCGCGCCAGCGGCGTTTGAGAATGCCGTGGATGGGACGCCAACCGGATCGCGCACCGCTCGGCGCTGCCAGGGCCAGCGACCGAAAGAATCCCGTTGCCAGTCCGAGCGCCACCAGCAGGAGCGCCAGCAAAGTGGTGAGCCGCATGTAGAGGGCCTTGTCCGGCGCTCCGAGGTGCTCCGACGGCGGGGTGGGCGCGCCTCGGATCTTCCCGAGCAATGTGTCGAAGCCGGACTCGATCACCGGACCGAGATAGCCTGTGAGAGGGACGTCACGGGCCTGCACCCACAGGATCGGCAGGGCTATGGCGAGGATGGCGGCGAGACCCACGGCAATGCTGGTCTTGATCCGAAGGGAGTCTTGCCGGCGCAAAGCCTCGAGGGCCGCTAGCGCTCCGAAATAGATGGCGGCGAAGGCGGCCGAGAGGTGATGCGTGACCGCGAGGCTTGCCAACAGCAATGCAATCAACCCGAGCGACTTCAGCCTCGGTTGCCCGACGAGATCCTTGGACGCTGCTTCAACCGCGAAAGTCAGCAGGCACAGCACCATGCCGAGGCTCTCGTAAGAGAACATCGAGTCGAACAGGAAGAAGGTTGAGCAACCCATATAGGCCAGACAGGCGACGGCCGAGATACGCGGCGATCCGGCGATGCTTTCAAGGAACAGAAACAGTGCACCGATGAACGTGCCCTTAAGGATGACCAACAAGAGCGCTCCCGCCACAAACAAGGGCAGTCCCGTCAAATCGACGATCGCGGTCGTCAGGATTTCCAGGCCGGGGTAGCTTGACCCGATAGGAAAAAGCGGGTTGGACAGGAACAGCCGCCGGGCCGTGATGAGATCCTCGGCCGCGATCCAGTGCAAAACCTCGTCGTAACCGCTGAAGCTTGTCGGGGAATAGACCACCTTGCAGTAGAACAGGGCTTCGGCAAGCAGGAACAGGAGCACCAGGCGCTCACCCCTGGCTGTTGTCGGCCAGGCGATGCGAAGGCTGATCGGAGCGACCAGGAGAACGACACCGGACCAGAAGAGCGGCGCCGCCACGTCATAGTCCCGGCGCCCGGCTGCGTGCCCGGCCACGACCAGGAGTAGAGCCGCGGCGATCGTTAGGCATAGAGCCGCGATCCATCCGGAACTGGCGCGTTGCGATGGGGCATCGGCGCTGCCGTCGCGAAGGTCGGGACCGACAACGGCCGAGACGAATCGGATCCCGACCTGGAGCGGGTTGATCCTGGTTCCTGCGGTGAAATGAGCTGGCAACATCAGCATCATACTCTCCTCGCAGGAGACCAGGATGTCAGGCCACCGGGGGGAAAGGGGACAGTGGATCGGTTGCCGAGGACATCATAATAGACGTCGCTAAGCGCGTGCGCGCAAGCATCCCAGTCGGGCAGCGCCAAATCCGGGACCTCCCGACGGGACTCGAGTTCCTCGGCCATGGCGGCGGCCAGCTCTCCCGGACCGGCGTTGCACGGGATTGCCCGGCACAGGCCATTGGTGGCCAGCTCCCGCAGACCGGACGTGTCGCTGACGAGGACCGGACGGCGAAGTGAAAGGGCTTCCATCACGGCGACCGGATGGGCTTCGTATTCGCTGAACAGTATGAAGAGCGCGGCGCTCGCCAGGAGGTCTGCCATTTTCTGCCGCTCGGATCCGGGGATTCCCGCAATGGTGACCCGCTTTTCGAGGCCGAGCGTCGCGACGAGGCGTCGTAATTCTCCCTCGTACGGGCCTCTTCCGACGATGTGCAGTCGGGCATCCGGTACCCGGCGGATCAGTTCGGGCAAGGCCGCAATCGCCCGGTGATGGCCCTTGTAACGCTCCAACCTGCCGCCCGAGACGATCAGGTGCGGATCGACCTTGACGCCGGGGCTCGCAACCGGCATCGCGGCACCGTTCGGGATGACCACAAACCGTTCCCGCGGCACGCCCATCCTCGCGCTGAAGAAGCTGGCTTCGAATTCGGAGACGCCAATCAGCCGCGCGGCCCGGGCCACTAGCGGCCGGAGCAGCGCGTGCTGCGTGCCGCGCATGGCGTTGCGCAGCCGGGAGGAATGCCCGCCGCTGTGGAAGGTCAGGATGAACGGAAGGTCCCCGCGGGCGGCCGCCAGCAGCCCGATCGGCGCCACGAAGCTGTTGTAACCTTGGAAATGGATCAGATCCCAAACCCCGCGCCGGATGGCGGTATAAATGCGGGGCGCCACGTAGAGGTCCAGCTCCCTCGGCCAGGCCGGCACGCGCTGCACGCGCATGCCGCGCACCGCCTCCTCAACCGGCAGCTGCCCCGAAGGATCGGTAGTGAGCACGTCAACAGCGTGGCCACGCGCAGCCAAGCGAGGGCCGACCTCCTGGATGTGAGTTTCGATGCCGCCCATGAAGGGGTAGCAGCGAGCGGCAACCATCAGGATTCGCATCGGGGTTGTCCACCGTCATCACAGGCTGTGGCGCTCCGCCTGTGCTGTTGGTGCAGCCTCTCGCGCAGGATGGTTTTGAGGACGCGCCAGCCGTCCGGGATGGCGCGCAGGTGGCTCACACCGCTGATGCGCCGAGCCTCGAAACTTGCCACCTCGACGATATTGAGGTGGTTCTTCAAAGCTCGCACGTTGATGAGGGTCTCGATCTCGAACCCGTCGCAATCGCAGTTCAGCGTGGCGACGTGCTTGGTCCAGAAGGCTATGTATCCGTAGCATAGATCGGAGAACCAACCGCCATAGAGCAGCCGCACGAACAGGGTCAGGCCCGTGTTGCCGAACATCCGGAACAGCGACATGTCACCGGTGCCGGCGCCCTGGATAAATCGTGAACCCTTAACGAGATCCGCGCCGGCCATCAGCGCACTGACAAACACGATCGCCTCCTCCGGGACCATGGAGCCGTCGGCGTCCAGCATGACGATGATGTCGCCTGTGGCGGCCAGGAATCCCGCTTGCAGTGCAGCGCCCTTGCCCCGGCGGGGCTCCATGACAACCTTCACGTCCTCGCGCAGGCGGCGCGCGACCGCGACCGTGTCGTCGGTGGAACGGCCATCCACGATAACGATCTCATGCGCCCAGTTGGGGATGCGCGGCAGAAGCCAAGGGAGGTTCTCGGCTTCATTGAGCGTCGGGACGACAAAGCTGACTCGAGGCAGAATCAACGATCGCCGCAGCGCGAAATTGATCGAGTCAGGCGGCGATGCGGCACCGATGGGGGCGACAATGCTGGAAAGACGGGCGTTCATGGCAGCGCTTTAAGGTCGTACGATGGAACCCAGGGGGCGGGCTGAAAGCGCGCCAGGACTGGCGATAGGTATCGGGCGAGATGATGGACCGGGTCATACGTCCGGTGCTCCACATCGCGCGCGCGCAAATGCGCGGCCAGCGACAAGCCGTGGGGGCCAGCTCCAATGACCGCCACATCCACGGATGTGCTTGATCCAATCATATGCGGGCTCCCGGCCATAGTGGAAAGAAGAATGAAGATGAGATGAAATAAGATCTGTTGCAGCCCCCTAATTTTAGGTTGTATGCGAGCATTACCTATGCATATCTTAAATGAAAGGACGATGGATGGTTAGGAAAAGACAATAGATGATTAGCTCTTTTGGGGTATCTCTTCAGGTTATTTCCAGCCCATCCCACCAGCGCGGATAGCACGGCAGCGGCACCGATCACTTCAGCAGCTGTGTTGGCAGCGTTGCCAAACCCGTTCAGACCTCTGGGGCCACTTCCAACGCCGGCGAGGACATCCATCGACCCGCGGCCGGCACTAGCTCACAAGCGACAATTTTCTACTGAGCGAACCGTGCGGAAGGCAGCGAAGATCGTCGGCGCGAAGAAATGAACGTCCAGATAACGCTGACATTGCCACTGGCCAGAAGCTGCAATGTGCAGGTGGGCTCGCTCCTTCACTCGGCCGTGATTTCCGAGCTTATTCTGTGCCCGAGAAGGGTCGGGCGCGCCCGACCCTTCTCGGGCGGGGTACCTTGCGCTCGACCACCTGGCTACGGGTGGCTGACCCGGACGAGACCGCCCAAGAGAGGGACTGCCCACGCGGTCCCGAGACCCCACGCGGTCCCGAGACCGGCGCGTCGGGTACCAGCAAACGATAGGAGGTCGTGACCTCTCGCAAACCCCGGATATGCCCGAACAGGTCGATCACCTCCAAGCCAGACCGGCGGTTGTAGGTGTGACACCCCAACGCTCCGGACCAAATGCGACCGACCGGGGTCTGGGCAAACTCCGACGCCCCGAGCGCATCTATCTGGCAGAACGTCACCGCACTGCCATAGCCGCGCGCGCAGTCTTGGACCGGGCGTAGCGTGCGTCCGCCGTGTCGGATGACGGCGCCTGCGGGGCGGCTGAGCCTGGCATCAATCAGGACCGGGTTGGCGGCATGGGGCGTCCAAGACCCCGTCAGGCTCTCGGCACGGTAGAGGCTGAGGACATCCCAAGACGTGGACCTCCACCGCCTTGGGCTGACGAAAAACCAAAAGCCGCCCTCATAGCAGAGAGGCGTGGTATCGTAGCCCTCGATCCCCTCGATGAGGCAGGCCTCCCGCGTCCAGCGGTAAGGGAATTCCACTGCCCTGTAGAGGCTAACATTCCTGGCCGTCCCCGATTCGGGGATCATCCAGATCTGCCCGTCCTGTTCGAACACGAACGGGTATGAGAGGTGATGCGGTTCCTCCAAGACGATCTGGGGTGCGCCGACGGTCCCGTCCCGGTCCGCTGCCACGACCGCAATGCACCCCCGGTTCTTCGAGTAGAGGTACTGTTCGACAAAAATGAAATCCTGCCCCTGGCGCCGGAACGGGAACGGGTCGGCAAGGTAGCTATCGGTGCTTCCGGTGAGCACCGAGAAGGTTGCTTCGCCTTTGTCGAGCAGGCTCGCCGATTCATCGAAGCGCCAGCCAACCCCCCACATCCTGCCGCCTCTTGCCAGGACGTCCAAAAACCTGATCGCTTTCGATGCCACCGTGCCGGTCGCCCTTGCAAGGGCCGAGGATGCGCCAAGTGAAGGCACGGCCGTCCGTGAACCGGGGACACCGGACGCAGCTGAACCGGTTTCCTCGCGCAAGGCTTTGAGGATCAGCAGCACAGCGCAGGAGAGGACGCTGTCGAGACTCGCTGAGAACACTCCACGGTCTACACTGGCCGGACGGGCCATCCACGGCCGCAACGGGCGCGCCGTGTCGTGCAGGTCGACGAGAAGGTCCTGATCATTCGCCACGGCCGCCATGACGCCGATCTCGCCGGGTACGCCGTTGAAGAGCGGCGTCAGCACCCGCAGCCCCGCCGGGCGCGTCTCCTCTCCGCTCAAATCGATCACCACGTCCACTTGGTCGGACGGAGGCGCCGGCAGGGACCGCAGCGCCGCCTCTACGGAGTCAGTGGCGCCGTTCCCGCGAAAGCCATAGACCAGTCGTTCGAGTTCGAGCAGCAGACGGCAGGTCAACGGCAGCGGGCGGCGACCGGCCGCCAAAGCGCAGGAGACCTCGTTGCCGGGCACTTCAGCAAGCGCTTCTGCCAGCCAGAGGTGCCACCGAAGTAGCCGCGATGGATCGAGACTCAGGCAAATGCGCATTGTTGTTCTGACCGCGGATTTCAAAAGGACGCCGGCTCACAGCTTGACGAGAACCGCCTGCGGCGATCCGCCTTACCAAGACTCCGCCGCGGGCCCGCGGGCCAGGGAGGTAGATGGAAAGCGATGGCGCGTGTCACAGCGCGAGAATATTTCCCACCTATTACTACCGCGGGGACTCGCCAATAAGAGGAGCCGAACTCTTGGTTGGGAGCGATGTCTGACAGCACGGGTCCATACTCGAGCGACCGGAATCGGCCAAGCACCACTATGCCCGAACGACGCCCGGGCTGTGCGAGGTCAGAGGAGGTAATCCCTCGGGGCTGTTGCACTCGGCGCCCGGCGAGAGCCACATGCCCGGGTGATTGTTGGCTGGCAACGAGTGAAAAATAGGCTGCGCAACGCCGGACTGCGGGTGCTGGTGTGCGCGTTGCTGTCCGTTCCGGCAGTCGTGAGCGCCGCGGATGACCCGTCGGCAACGTCCTTCATCAAGACTTCCGGAACGAACTTCACCTTGGACGGCAAGCCGTTCTTCGTGACTGGCGTAAACAACCACTATCTGACCTACGGGTCGCCGGATGAGGTCACCCGCGTCCTCGATGACGCGGAGGCGATGGGCGCCAATGTGGTCCGCACCTTCCTCCAGCCGGTGATCGGGTCGCTCGACGGAAGCAAGCCTACGATCTGGGATTGGCGGCTTGAAGGCGAAGCCAGCAATCTCGCGGTCAAGGGCACGTACCTGCTCTACTGGGACCCGAGCCAAAACAGGATGGCGATCAATGACGGCGCCGACGGCATGCAGAAGGTTGATTTCCTCATCGCCGAGGCCGGCAAGCGACGCCTGAGGCTGATCATCGCCGTCCTGGATTTCTGGGCCTTCACAGGCGGCGCCCAGCAGATGCGGGCCTGGTATGGGAGCCGGGACGCCCCAGGCGTGCAGAGCCAGTACGACACCGACCTCAGCAAAGAGAAGTCGGAGTTTTTCTTCCAGGATCCGCGCACGAAGCGCGACTACAGGACCTGGGTCAGCCACGTCGTGCAGCGAGTCAACCCGCTCACCGGGCTCGCCTACCGGGATGATCCGACCATCATGGCCTGGGAGCTAATGAACGAAGGCAATGCGCAGCCGGAGGCCTTACGATTGGCTTGGACCACCGAAATGACGGCTTACGTGAAGTCGCTCGATCCGAACCATCTCGTCACCTCAGGACACGCTAACGTCGAGTCGAAGCTATCGGATCTGACGATCCCGACTCTCGATTTCGGGACCTGGCATGGCTACCCGCTCTACTACAAGCTCACCGTCCAGCAGTTCGACAGCTTGATCACCGAGTTCTGCCGGTTGGCAGTTCGCGCCGGCAAGCCGGTGCTTCTGGAGGAGTTCGGCTATGCCCGCTCCAATCAGAACTTTGCCCAGGCTTACGCGATGTGGCTCGACACGCTGACGCGCGAGCGCAACTGCGCCGGCTGGATGGTGTGGCGGCTGGTGTCGCGGCAGGACAGCGGACGCTATCCCGTCGACGAATATGACAAGTTCGATATTCACAACGACGGAGGTCCGCTCTGGAACATCCTCAAAGCCGCCACGGCTCGGGCGACGCAGACACGCGAAACCAGCCCGGCCTCAGAAACCCGCCGGCAGTTGCCATGACCGAAGCCTCCGTCGTGATCTGCGCCGACACACTCGATCGCTGGGACGATTTGAACGCGGCCATCGCGTCGGTGCGCCGCCAGACCTGCCCGGCCCGCGAGATCGTCCTCGTCGTCGACAACGATGAGGCGCTCTTGGAGGGCGCCCGGCGCGAGATCGAGGGTGTCGTCGTCACACCTAATACCAACTTGCGTGGACTGTGCGGCGGTCGCACGACGGGAGCCGGATTGGCGCGCGCGCCGGTCGTGGCGTTTCTCGATGACGATGCGATCGCCGATGAGCGCTGGCTGGACGAGTTGCTGATGCCCTACGCCGACCCGCGCGTGCTTGGCGTCGGCGGCCGCCTCGAGCCTCTGTGGCGCAAACCTCGGCCCTCGTGGTTTCTTTATGCTGAGAGCCGGCTTCCGGGTAAGCCGAATCCAGCGCGTGGAAGTCTGGCTTTATCGCATCGTCTATCGAAGAGCTTGGGGCAGACATTGGCAGCTCAAGTCGGGAGAATTCCTAGATGCGTATTCTGATGCTTGCGCAATCCTCTACGCCGATTGGCGTTGGCCAGCGGGGCCACGTCCGGAACCTAAGTATCGGTTTTGCCCGCCGCGGTAATGACGTTGCCGTTGCCACAACCGGTCAGCCTGGATCGAAAACCGGGCAGACCGAGCATGGCGTCACCAGCGAACGCCGGCAGGTCCCGCGCCCCCCCACGATCTCGGTGATTATCTGTGCCTACACCGAGGACAGATGGGAGCTGATGCTTCAGTCGGTGGCCTCGGTTCAGGAGCAGACCTTGCAACCCTGCGAGATCATCGTATGCATCGACCACAATGAAATCCTGTTTCACCGTTGTGCCGCGTACTGGGCTGGCTTCGCCGCATCCACCCCTCCGATACGGGTGATCCAGAACAAGTACGACGGGCACCTAGGGTCGGCCCGAAACACGGCAGCCGAGACAGCTGCGGGAGACATTCTGGCGTTCTTGGATGACGATGCAGCGGCCGACAAGGACTGGCTCGGGATTCTCACAGACCCGTACCAGGATGAGCGCATCGGCGCCGTCGGCGGGCGCCCCCTACCGGTTTTCGAGTCTAGCCGCCCGGCCTGGTTTCCCGTGCAGTTCGACTGGGTGTTCGGATGCGCTTATGACGGTCTTCCGACAAGCCGAGGCCCCTTGGCTCATCTTATAGGTGCCAACATGTCGGTGCGGCGAACCCTCCTTGAGCAGGTGGGAGGGTTCCACTCCGACAATCACGACGACATGGACATGTGCCACCGCGTGGCGCAGATCAAGGGTAGTGAGGCTGTCATCTACGAACCGGCAGCGACCGTCCGCCACTTTGTACCCGCCTCACGGCCGAGTTGGAAGTACTTCTGGCGCCGCTGCTTCTTCGTCAACAAGGGGAAGATCGAGGCTCTTGCCCAGATGGGCGACGCCGCAACTCTGGGTGCGGAAACCCGCTTCGTCTGGTACGCGCTGACCAAGGGCGTACCGCGAGGGATTTGGCAAGCCGCCAAGGGTGACCCCCACGGGCTGGTCCGGTCCTCGGCCATAATTATTGGCATAGGTCTGGCCGCGGCAGGCCACTCCGCCGGTCATGTCGAGCGGGCGCGGCGATTGCGCCGGCAGCGCCGACAGGCCACCAGGCAGGTATTTAACACAGCCGCGCGAGCCAATGGGCGAGAGAAGTGAATGCCTTCTTCGATAATCATTGGTTCGGGTCCGGCTGCAGCCGCCGCCGTGTTGGCGCTGTCCGGGAAGTCTGACGAGAAGATAACTGTGTTCGATCCGGGCACCGTGCTGGACGTCCAGACGCAAGAGGTAATCTCCAGGCTGTCCAAGCTGCGTGTCGGCGACTGGGATGAGGAGGACGTCCGCCGGATCGGATTGCAACCCAAGCGCGTACAGTCGGATTCGCTCCCTGAAAAGAGAAGCTACGGATCCGATTTTCCGTTTGTCAACAAGGGCCAACTCGACGGAGTCCACTCCCAGGGTAGAGTCAACTCTGCTGTGATCTCATGCGCCTACGGAGGGTTCAGCAACGTCTGGGGGGCCCAGATCATGCCCTTCAGCGCTGCCACATTCAAGAGATGGCCGTTCGGTTTCTCGGATATGGAAGAGCACTATCGGACGATCCTTGGTCACATTCCGTTCGCCGGAGAGTCCGACGATCTCGATGAGTGGTTTCCGCTCATCGGATCTCCGCACCCGCTTCCGCCGCTGGCACCGCGGACGCAGATGGTGCTGGCCAACTACGACCGGCACCGCGATCGTGTACGCTCCACCGGAATAACCATAGGGCGCGCGCGGCTCGCCTTCTCGGCGCGCGAATGCCAGCCCTGCGGCCTGTGCATGACTGGGTGCCCGCGGTCGCTGATCTACTCGGCCTCGCACAGCTTCGACCGCTTCAGGCGCAGCGGGAGGATTGACTACCACAGCGGGCTGCTCGCGGTTCGAGTCGGCCAGGAGGCCGACACGGCAGTCGTGGAGGCTCGGGAGCTATCCAGCGGCCGGATCCAGCGATTCGCAGCCGACCGGGTCTTCGTGGGTTGCGGAGCTATCGGCACCACTCGGCTGATCCTGGGCTCGCTCGGATCGGACCAGCCGGTCCATCTTTCGGAATCGGCTCAGTTCGTTCTTCCAATGATGTCCGTGAAGCCGACTCCCGACCCACGTACAAGGCGCGAGTTCACACTCAACCAGTTCAACATGGTCATCGGCCGGGACGACGAAGGCTTCGACGTCTCACAGGTTCACTTTTACCCGTTCAACCACGCATACTACGATGCGCTGCCCGGCTTCCTCCAACATCCCGCCGCCGCCTTCGCGACAGATCGGCTGCTGAGCCGATTGACGGTGGGCCTCGGCTATTTGCCATCCTGGGCGTCACCCAAAATACGGATCACAGCCCAGGTGCCCGCAGCTCCTGATGAGCTACCCCGGATTACCCTTACTTCCGAGGGGTTCAGCGAGACCAGGGTCAGGGGCAAAGACGTGCCTCCGACGCTGCCTGACGTAATAAAGCGCATCTATAGGGCAGCACCTTACCTTGATTTGTGGCCGGTCACGTCGCAAATGCTGTGGTCGGGTGGGGCCAAGAGCTACCACTTTGGCGGCAGCTTTCCCCACGCTAGTGAGCGGGACGCCCGGAGTGCGACGACAGACCGCGTCGGGCGGCTGGCGCGTTGGGACCGGATTCATCTTATCGACGGTTCGGTTTTCCCAAATGTTCCGGCGACTACCTTTACGCTGACTGTGATGGCCAATTCTCATCGCATCGCCTGCGAGGCGATGGAACTGACGGGGTGAGCATCAATGCGGGTCGGCATCACCGGAGCGACTGGGTATGTCGGGTCCATCCTGCGTGCTACCTTCGCCCAGCAAGGGCATGAGGTCATCGCGTTCGCCCGCCCGAACCGGGCGACCTCCGCATCTGCCGCCGCAATGGCCGGCGTCGCCGAATGGCGCCCATATGAGATTAAGCGCCCGCCGTCGGGGGCCGCATTCAGCGACCTAGATGTGCTCATACATAGTGCATGGGACCTGAGTCTCATCAGTGCCGGCGATGTATGGGGTGTCAATGTGTCCGGCTCGCAGCACCTCCTCCGCAATGCCGCCGACGCAGGGGTTCGCCGGGTCATTTTCATCTCCTCGATGTCCGCTTACAAGGGAACCCGACAGTTGTACGGCCAGGCCAAGCTGGCGTGTGAGCGCACAGCCAGCAGTCTGGGAGGCGTCTCCACCCGCCTCGGACTGGTTTACGGCCCCGGTTGGGCCGGGATGGCCGGCGCGCTGCGCAAACTCACCAAACTGCCGGTTACACCTCTCATCGGGGCGCGCTCCCATCAGTTCACCGTGCATGAGGCAGACATGGCAGCCGCCATGGTGCGTATTGCCGAATCGGACATGCCCCTGCCGGAACCGGTAGGGCTGGCCAACCCCGAACCCGTGCCGTTCCGACGGCTCATGAACGAGATCGCCGCGTCACAAGGCAGAACACTACGTGCCGTCCCGGTGCCCTCGCAGCTTGTCAGTTGCATGCTCCGGGCAGGAGAGGCCCTGCACGTCCCCCTACCCTTCCGATCCGACTCCATCCTGGGGCTCGTGCACCCGGCGGCAGAGGTTCCCGGGGTAGGGCAGCTCAAGCAGCTCGGAATCAGGTTTCGAAGCTTCTCGCTGGACGGAGATCGACGTTAAAAATATGGGAGATTTGCCCAGCCCTGCGGGTGACAGCGTTTTGACACTTCCCGGGCACTGCAACTTTCACCTTCGTGAGCCTCCAGCACACAAAGGTCGGTTCGCGCTCGACGCGCACGAACACCACCTCAGCTCGTGAGGACGATCAGCGAGGCGCCGCCGAGTAAGCGCACCGACAGGTCCTCTCCGGCCATAGTCCGGACAATGCCTCGGGCGGCATTACCGAGGATGGCTGTAGTGGTTCTCCATTCGGGATGGATCTGCAGAATATCTTCCGCGGTCCTAGTGTACTGTGCGTCAATAATTTTAAAATCTGTGTCGCGCAGAGTCGCTAGCGCCGTTGCCTGATCAAAGTAATGCAGGTGACCAACCTCCTTGCGTTGCTTAAGATGCTGACCACGTATAAGTCCGACGACATTCATGTCAAGTGGAATATGGAACGTATAGTATCTTGATCGTCCTCTTAGTCTTCGAAGGAAGCCAATATAATCATCAACGTGCTCGAAAACATCGATGCACAAAAGAAGATCGCAATTCTCGCCGGTCTGAAAGAAGTCGCCGCAGTGAAATTTGAGGTTGTTTTTTTCTCGGTGTTTGGCCAAATTTATAGCGTAGGGAGCGATATCGTAGCCGATGGCTGTTGAATCACGGAAGATATCATGCCGAAGAAGAGCATCCAGAACGCTTCCCGTCCCACAACCTGTATCGACGATTTTCTGGCAACTGATGTTGTTGGCGCGCACGATCTTGGCGATGTTCGCGGCCTTAACACCGCCATCTTCGTCATGCCAAGTAGGATTAGCAGCGGCATAATCTATTCCGGTATAGAGGTCATTACTTGACATCATCTCTGCCATCTTTTGTGGTCGAGCCAGATTAAGTTGCCTCTTCAAATATTTCGGTGTTACTAATAGTTTCTTTTGGCTTGAAATCGACCAGCGATCGAGGTCGCTGCATGGCCACAAGGCCAGGTCCAGAAGGGGATCCTAAGTCGTCCTGTCGATCGCATTTCACATTTCGGGAATGGACGAATGTTAGGGAGCCGCACCGGTCTTGAGGTCGCTCAGGGTTCCTCCGTTGCCTCGGGACTACACGCTACATGCGAACCGCGCATCTCAGTGGGCGCAACCGGATAAAAGCAAAACCTAGCCATTACAAATGTAACGACACTCTCGATGGCGTCAAGCCGCCGGCGGCGAAGCTTCCGGGGAGGTCCCGTAAGGCACGCGGCCCATCTGAGGTAGCTCATGGGAATCCAACTCCTCTCGTTCCACAGCGAGGCTGACTGGCAGAAATTTTCGCCGATCAGGGACAAGCGATGCCGCATTGTCGGCTTTACGTTCTGAACGACGGTCAACCTGCATAGACGACCATGCAGCAAAAGAGCACGCTAATCGACTGTGCCCCAGGTGGAGCTTTGGCCACTGGCTGCGCGGTTCAGACTCGCGGCAGGCGCCACGCGGCGAGAACGCGCCGCGCCATAGGGGTCAAGTATCAGCCACTTCAACAAGCCGCTTAAGCGATCGCACTTCCCCTGGATGCGGTTGCAGGTTCGGCGCGTTACATGCAGGCACGCTGGCGTTTCGATTGAACGGCCTGTCGGCGCTGTAGGGCCTGCACTCGATAGCAGGGCCAGCTCTCACCTTCGATCATTGAAGGCGGATCATGTGGGACATCGCCGCCGTGGCGCTGGCGAGATCCCTCAGCAATACGTGTAGAGACTGCATCGGCCGCGCAAACGGCACCGTCGAACTTCGGAGCGGCAGCGCCAGCTATAGGTTCGACGGCTCGTCCGCCACGCAACTCGGAAGACATCCCGGCCATCCTTGTCGACGACCTCACATGCGAACGACCCCGCGAACACATGCGCTCAAACCGGCGCAACATTTCAGCCGACGGACACGGTTTTGGTAGGACGTCCGGAAGGGCGCTTCGGTGCGGCCGTTCGACACACGTCCTACATTAGAATGTGTTAATAAGTTCTCACTGAGCCTCATTCTCGCCGCAAATGGCAGTAAGCTCGTGTTAGCTCGATACATCGTCCTCTGATTAATCACTTCTCGATAGTATAAGACGGTAGGCGGGATAAGTCCAACGAGCGGAAATGCCTGCGTTTTACTTATGGCGCAGGCGTAATTACAACAAAAAAACACAACTAACCAAGGATACACCGTGTTTTTTGCTAAACAGCTCGGCGGTGCCGGAAGAGCTGCGCTCGACTTCAATTTGGCTGCGGCTGGAACCGCCGAACAGCTTGCGTGCGCGGCAGCACCCTCGACAAAATTCGCCTTCGGATGGCGAGTTCAACGTTCAGCTTGCTCGACAATAATGTCTGGGCGAGGACTTCCAATTCTCCGCTACTTTGAAACTCCGTTCGCAGTGCCCAACTGCGAGCATGCGATCTGCCGCGCGCCTTGGCGATGCGCGGCAGTGGAATTCCCTGTTTTCAACACCAAAGAGGATCACTGAATGACTCTTTCCGCCCCCGCAGGCTTTGCCTCTAGCGATCTCGTCTTCGAGGAAAACTTCTCCGGTACGGCGCTCGACAGCGACTGGCATACCTACATCACCAGCAATGCCGCCAATGGCTGGCCATGGAATAGTAATGGATCAGGAGGAAGCAACGCAGGCTCGCAATATTATGCCGACTACGATGTGCCGAGCCAAGTCTCCGTGAGCAACGGGGCCTTGGATCTCACGGCGATCAAGCAGCCCATCAGCGGCATAAATCAGGGGACCACACAGACATACCCGGTCACGTCCGGCGCGGTCAGCAGCTACGGCAACTTCGAATTCAATGGCGGCTACCTTCAGATCAGCATGAAGGCGCCAAGCGGCGATGGCGCATGGCCGGCCCTTTGGCTGTTGCCCGGCCATGGCGCCGGCAGCAGCGGCGACAATTTCGAGATCGACATGCAGGAGGGCGGATTTACCGGTTCGGGGCCGGCGAACCAGATGTTCTCCTGGCACCTCCACTCGCCGTCAGGGTGGGTAGGAAACAGCATTGATACGGGGACCGACCTCACGGCCGGCTTCCACACGTACGGCATCAACTGGGTGCCCGGTCAATCGATCACCTGGTATCTCGACGGGCATCAGATGGCGCAAGTGACCAGCGCACAGGCGCCGATCCCGGATGAACCGATGGAATTGATCATGAACAATGGGGTCGCGAATTCGAACGTGACCGGATGGCATACGGCTCTGGATGGTTCGACTCCTTCGTCGATGCAGATGCAAGTCGATCAGATTCAGCTTTACCAGAAGGCAGGCAGCGGTGACACGGTGACGGGTGCTAACGTCACTCCGCCAATCACTGGCTCGACCGGGACCGAGCCCGTGTCTGGCACCGGGACGGTTCCTTCTTCCGTCAGCACCAGCGATGGCACCTTGTACGGCACCAGCGACGCCGATGTATTACACGGAACCAGCGGCCACACGATGATTGGCTATGGCGGCAACGACACCTATTATGTCGATAATGCCAACGAGAAGGTGGTTGAGGCGGTGGGCGGCGGCAACGACAGTGTGCTCGCCTCGGTGAGCTATGCGCTTTCCGCCGGCTCGGAGATCGAGCTCCTCGCTACCAATAACGCGTCAGGCACGAAAGCAATGACCCTCGCCGGCAACGAGTTCGCCCAGACCATCCAGGGCAATGCCGGCAACAATGTCATTAACGGCGGCCTCGGCGCCGACGTCTTGACCGGCTACGGAGGCCACGATGCCTTCTCGTTCAATACTGCTCTTGGAGCCGGTAATGTCGACAAGATCACCGACTTCAAGCGCTCCCAGGATACGTTCCATCTCAGCGATACCGTTTTTGCCGGGCTTCAGCCGGGAGGGCTTCCATCCAAAGCTTTCTTTATTGGTGCAGCCGCGCATGACAGCTCCGATCACATCATCTACGACAGTGCAACCGGGGCGCTCTCTTTCGACAGTGACGGGGCCGGCGGCGGATCTCAAATACAGTTCGCCAGCCTTTCCCCACATCTGTCGCTCAGCGCAGCCTCGTTCTATGTGACCTGAAGGACTACGCGGGGCTGCCATGGCCAAATAAGGACTGGATGAACAGCACCTCAAAGCCATGGTGCCGAACCGAAGTCAGCGTACCAAAGGCGGGAGCCCGGTTTTCGGCGATGATCTGCTCAAGCAAAAGAGATGGGGTTCCATCCCGATGCCATCGGGATGGAACCGCTCTAGTCTAGTTGTGAGCTTTGCGCAGGTTGTCCATTCGGACCGAACCGAGGAGACTGGAGTTACCAAGCTTCGGGTCCGAATGAACATCCCAAACTGGCATGCGCAGCATCATCAGCTACTTTCTCTCGCCAATGATGCGATACAAGCAGGAAACACTGCGAGAGCGGTAAGAAGCCGGTTTGCAGCCGACGAAAGTTCGCCCTCCGGCTTCAACTCGAGAGCGCCGCAATCTTGTCGAGGCGATAGGTCAAAGGCGGGAAGCGGTCGGCTCGAAGCTGGATGACCATAGCCGGTTGTGGAAGGTCGAACTGCAACAACTCACTCGCGAGACAGGCCTTGCGCTCCACATTGCATCACCATCCGACGGGCATATCGACGTGGCGCAACATCGAACACCCCTGTTCTGCCGCATCACGCAAAGCTGGCGCGGACGGCGCCTCCTCAATCGCGTGGCCCTGGTCGAGCTGATCGCAGTCACGACAACCAAGCGGACCCGAAGCGGGCGCGCGGTCGATTCCGCGGCCGACGAAAAACGGGATCAAATGAACGATGTCGAGATGGAGGCGCTCGCCATCTAAGGCGACGCATTCATCCGGAATGGAACTGCACCATCCGCCCGAGATCAGTGGCAATTCGGAGCAGTTGACTGGTCCTAGCCCGAGCTCCCTTCCCTGCGCAATAAAGACCAATGCTTGCAGGTGACGCCAATTTGGGAAACTATTGACCAGCGAGGCCTCTCACGCGGTTGATGTGGTCCAGGCTGCCGCAGCTGAATACGCAGCGATCTCTAGTACCAACCTAGTTCTGCTGGAAAACACAAGTGCTGACGTCGCGGCGCTCATTCCTGAAGCTCTTTGGCGCCGTGTCGCTCGCGGCATTCGGTCTGGCGAGTTATGCCATCGCGATTGAGCCTCGGTTTCGACTGAGTGTCACGCACTACAAGCTCCTTCCGCCGCGCTGGCCGACCACTGCCAAGCCCCTGCGCATCGTCGTGGTCGCTGACATCCATGCCTGCGAGCCTTGGATGCCGGTTTCCAGGATCGACCAGATCGTTGGTGTTTCGAATAGCCTGCAGCCCGACATCGTCCTTCTCCTTGGCGACTACGTGATGGGCGTGCTGCCACGCTATGCCACCGGGATCGTGCCCGACACTGTTTGGGGGAATTCTCTTTCGAAACTTTCGGCGCCACTCGGCTGCCACGCCATTCTCGGCAACCACGACTGGTGGCACGGTGTCGATAGTGTCCGCGCAGCCCTCGTCGACAATGGCATTCCGGTCCTCGAGAACACCGCCACGCTTATCCGTCAGCAGGATGGCCCAGCATTCTGGCTCGCGGGTCTTGGCGACCAGTGGGCCATGCAGTTTTCTCGCGGCGTGTACAAGGGCGTCGACGATCTGCCTGGAACAATGGCCGGAATACCCAACGACGGCAATCCGATATTGCTCCTTGCGCATGAACCGGACATCTTCATTACTGTCCCTGACCGTGTCAGCCTGACGTTATGCGGCCATACACATGGCGGACAGGTGCGCTTGCCATTCGTTGGCCCCCCCATCATCAATTCAGCCTACGGACAGCGCTTCGCTTATGGGCATGTCGTCGAGGGTGGGAGGCACATGATCGTATCCGGGGGTTTGGGCGTATCATGGCTGCCGGTGCGCTTCGGCGTGTCGCCGGAGATCATGGTCGTCGATATCGGCCCGAAAACGTCCTCTCGTCCTGTAGACGAACCATCTGCTGTATCACGAGACCTGCCGTCCGCCGTTGATCGTTCGCACGAGGGTATTGATGGTTGTGTACATGCCGTATTCCCATCGCATCCAAGACGAACGCGGCACAGTCTATCATCCCTTTCTCCGACGGGCGGAGTCGGCGGATAGCTCTCGATCCACTAGAATGCCTTTAAGAAGCTGAGCCAGGCGTTCCGAAACACCTTTCTTCGACACATTCTCGGGGAAGGGAAAACCTGAATGGGTACGGCATCTTGTAGCCCCATCCTTGTTGTTGGCGCCCGAGCAGAACGCATCTTGGAGCATGCAAATGGCCCTGGTTGCACGAGATCTCCTTTGGGCCATCGGCGAGCATACTCCTATTGGATGAGGCGGCGCGAACCAGCGTTTCAGGACTACTCAAATTCCTGAAGGGGTCTGCGCCCGGCAGCATGCTACGACTGTTGCACGCAATAGCGTATCAAAACCGTGATCCTGGACATAGTCGGCCGAACCACGCCGAACACATTCCTCTTTGAAATCCAGCGTTCCGCGGTGGGCTGTCATTCAGCCGAGCCGAGCCGCAGATGGCCGATGGCGTGTAGGCGAGCGAAGAAACATACGGCAGGTCAATATCCCCGTATGGCATCGACCTCGATATAGAGAGGGGCTGCAATTCAGCCCCAGCTATAGACCGTTGCGGCCGGATCAGACGGGCTCGCGGGTGAGATGAACCGCAATTGAATTTCGTTCCACGATCTGGGCTGCCAGGACACGATGCTCGAAAGGTAACGTGGCCTGCGCTAACCTCTTCAAGAGAAGCTCCGCCGCCGCCGCCCCGATCAAATGCGCCGGCTGGGCGATGGCTGTGATACCCTGGGCCACGAATTGCATCCAATCGAGATCGTCGAAGCAAAGCAGCGAAACGTCTCCTGGAATCGCAAGCTTTAGTGCGGAAGTCGCCTCCAGAACGCCTGTCGACATCACACCATCGGCGGTAAATAGAGCGGACGGCGTATTGCGCATTGTCAGCAGATCGAGCGCCTCCTTGCGAGCTGCCTCGCTAGAATAGACCGCTACGCGGCGGATCAACCGCAGATCCGGCTCGATACCTGCGGCACGATGGGCTTCGAGATAACCCAACAATCGTTGCCAGCTTGGATGATGGTAGCGAACATCGAAGCTGGAGAGATCCGCGTTCGCCACAAAGGAGCCAACATCATCGCGGTGGCCCGGCCCGAGTTCCGCCAGTATTCCGATGCGGCTGTGTCCGGCGGCGATCATGGCCGCGATGCTGTTACGCGTCACAGAAACGTTGTCGACCACGACTGAATCGGTTTCCAGGCCCGCCACCATGCGGTCGAACTGCACGACGGGGCAGCGGGCCGCGACTGCTTCACGAAGATGATCCGGCTCGTCCACGAAGGTCGATGAGACGATCAACCCATCGACCTGCTTTTCCAGCAGCAACTGCACCGCCTCTCGCTCGAGTTCGGCATTTTCGTCACTATTCGTAACGATAACCCCGAAGCCGCCACCGCGCGCGACATCCCCTATTCCGCGCAGCACGCTGGCGTAGAATGGGCTTTCGATGTCGCCAACCACAACTCCGATAGTCTGCGTCTTACCGGTGATCAGGCCTTTGGCCAGGCGATTGGGGCGATAGCCCAGCGCAGCTGCCGCCGCGCGCACCTTCTCCCGAACCTCAGGACTGCTGTAGCCGTAGTCACCAAGTACACGCCCCGCGGTGGCGGAGCTCACCCCGGCCCGGCGAGCGACCTCTATGATAGTTGCGTTTTTCGACGATTCTTGAGTCACTCGGCAAACCCCGCCGCCCATGCGCACGCGTGACGGCGACCTAGCGGCAGTTAATCCCGCCCCGCAAGGCCGAACACCGCAACAGCCGCCGTTGCGCACACCATTGCAATCACAGCACCTCTGACAGAAAGCGCCGAAGACGCGGGCTTTGCGGATTGTCGAATAGATCCTCTGGTCGGCCTGCCTCGACTATCCGCCCCTCGTCCATGAATACGACCTGGTTCGCGACCTTGCGAGCGAAGTTCATCTCGTGCGTAACGACCACCATCGTCATCCCGCCCCGTCCGAGGTCGGCCATCAAGTTCAAGACACCTTTGACCAATTCCGGATCGAGGGCACTGGTGACTTCGTCGAACAGCATGATTTCGGGTTCGAGGGCCAGGGCGCGCGCGATGGCTACCCGCTGCTGTTGCCCGCCCGAGAGATTGGCCGGCCGATGGTCTTTGCGCTCCAGCAGTCCGACTTCATGCAGCCTCGCCAAGGCCACCCCCTCAGCCTCCTCGCGCGACATGCGTTTTACTTTGCGCAGCGCCAGGGTGATGTTGGCGAGGGCGCTGCGGTCGGGAAACAGATTGAACTGCTGGAAAACCATGCCGACGCGCCGCCGGAGTTGGTCAGGCGTCTGTTTGTAGATGCTTTCGCCATCGAGCAGAATGTCACCGGCTCGACACTCTACGAGGCGGTTGAGGCAACGCAGCAAGGTCGACTTGCCCGAGCCGGACGGACCGACGAGGCAGGTGACGGTCCCGGGCTCGACCTTCAGACTGACGTCATGAAGCACCTGGACGGCGCCGTAGGCCATGTCGATGTTCTTGACCTCGATGCCGCCGCCCTTGAAGCGGGTGGGCGCCGCTGCGGGCAATTTCGCAGCGCCCGGCACGCCGGCTTCGGCAAGCTCGGCGACTTCCTTGAGGCCGCTCTGCACAGCGGTGATACGTTTGCCGACGCGCATGCGCGCGTCGATGTAATTGACGAGGTGGGTCAGCGGCACCGTGATCACGAGATAGAACACGCCGGCCAGCAACAGCGGCGACAGGTTGCCGGTCAGCACGGCCTGGTCCTGGCCAACGCGGAACAGTTCGCGTTCGGAGGCGAGCAGACCAAGGAAATAGACCAGGCTGGAGTCTTTGACGTTGCCAATAAACTGGTTGACCAGTGCAGGCAGGACGCGGCGGATGCCTTGCGGGATCACCACCAGGCGCATGCCTTGGCCATACGTCATACCGAGAGTGCGGGTGGCGTCGATCTGACCACGCTCGACGCTCTGGATGCCGGCGCGGAAAATCTCTCCGATATAGGCGCCGGCGATCAGGCTGAGCGCCAGAATGCCCAGCGGATAAGGCGATGGACCGAACAGATCTCGGCCCAACCGCGCGAAGCCTTGGCCAATGATCAGGATCGTGACAATAGCAGGAAGCCCGCGGAAGATATCGGTGTAGACCCGCGCAAGGAGTTTCAGCGGCTGGTTCTCGGAAATCCCCATCACGGCGAGTACGATACCGATCAGCGTCCCGAAAAACGTCGAGGCAAGGGCCAGGATCAGGGTGTTCTTGAGGCCGACCATCACCATGTTCGGCAGAACTTCTGCCATCGCCTGGAAATCAAGAAAGCTGCGGGCGAAGTTGTCGAACCAGCTCATATCAAGTCCATCTATAACTCGGCCGGGCACCGTTGCTCACGGGCCCGGCCGGAAACGATAACGAATGCGCGCGAATTTACTTCTTTGGCAGATATTGATCCGGCATCGGGGTACCCGGGAACCATTTCTCGTGAAGCCGTTTCCAGGTGCCATCCTCCATGGCCTCGCGCAGTGCCTTGTTTAGCGCTTTTCGGAAAGCGTCGTTGCCCTTCTTGACCACGAACCCGGCAGGCGCGTCGAAGGACGGCACATTCATTGTTATCTTAAGGTTGTTGTAGCGCTCCACATACTGCTTGGCCGACTCATAGTCGGTGAAATGGCCATCGATCGTCCCGTTGTTCAGCGCCGCCACCGCAGTGTTGTTGTCGGGGAATTTGACGATGTCGCCCTTCAGGTTCTTCTCAGCATAGATTTCCTGCAGCGTTCCCTGGATCACGCCGATGCGCTTTCCGGCGGTGCTCTCATTGGTCGTCAGAGCCGGATCAGCCGAAATGATCGACAGGTAGCCAGCGAGATAGCCGTCGCCAAAATCCACGGTCTTCTTGCGCTCCGCGGTCGTGCCAATGGCGGCGACAGCGACGTCGAAGCGGCCGTTGGCGACAGACGGCAGCAGCGCCGAGAATTCTTGGCCGGTGAAAACGACCTGCTCCTCCTTGAACCCGAGCCGGCGCGCCACGTCGCGGAAGAGTTCAGCGTCGAAGCCGGTGAAGTTGCCGTTGGCGTCGGTGAAGACATAGGGTTTCGCATCGCCCATGGTTCCGACGCTGATCATCGTCGGGTCGATGAGGTTGTAGGGGTTGTCGGCCGCTTTTGCCTGCGTTGATGCGGCCAACGTGCCAAGTCCTGTCACCAGCGCGATCGTCAGCGCCAGACCGGATTTCACAAATTGGCGCCTGCTCGAATTCGTTTGCATGTCTTCTCCTCTTACGATTGGCCGAAGTCGGCCTGCGGTCCCACTCGACGACTCATCCATCAAAACGCTCTTTCATGGCGTTGGTTTTGAATGAGAACGTTATCACTTTAACTAGCATTGTCCATTTTTCGCGTCAATTGCTCAGTTGAATTTCGCAGCTAGACGGTTCTCTCGTCTTGAATGCGCCGAGCTCCGCGGAGGACCTCCGGCGTGATCTTTCCTAGATCGATTGCTGCCGCATAGCCGATGGCCCCGTAGTACCGGCAGGTAGCAGCCGCCGCCTCCGCGGCTTGGCCAAGAATGTCCTGAGGCGTCTCTTCCTTAAGCAGGCCGAATAGCGTTCTCGCGATGAAGGTGTCGCCCGCGCCCAGGGTGTCGACGGGTTCGACCAACCGCGCCGGGGTTCGGTAAGAGACGGTGGCGCCGTGAAGCACCGCGCCGGCCCGACCGCGAGTTACAAGAACCCACTTTGAACCAAATGCAAGCAATTCGGCTGCGATTGCGGCCAATTCCTTGTCGTCGAGACCGTCACCCGAGACGCAAGCCAGATAGCAATAGGGCCCAATCTCGCGTCGGTGTCCCGGTTCCCGCCGGGTGGAAAAATCATAAGACAACAGTGACTTACTTGATACAGCGGCAACCCAGGGGTCCAGACCGCTGGACTGGCCGATGTGGACGGCCTGAAAACCCGAGAGAAAATCCAGATCTTCTTGCGTCGGCGTGAACGCCGAAATTCCGAGATCGAAGTCCAGGAAAATCCGATCGGCGTTGCGGTGACCTATGAGGCAATAGGCGGTCGGCCCTTCAAGGCGCCGCAATCGGGTGACGTCCACGCGCTCGGACTTGAGTGCGGCGTGAATCAAGTCCCCTGCCCGGTCTTTGCCGATCGCCCCAACATAGGCCGACTGCCCGCCGAAGCGGCTGACATAGACCGAGACATTGAGGCAATTTCCGCCAGGATACATCTCGCCGCGAGCGAGATAACAATCGACCACGTTGTCGCCCATCGCGGCAATCTTGACCATCGCAGGACTTTCAGTTTAAAGGGTGTGATAACGTTCGCACAATGGCCCGCCATTGTCAATTGTGCGCCGGCCCAAGCTCTGTCAACGAGAAAGGAACCTCATGATTTTCGCCCTCCCCGCCGACGTTGAACGCGCCCTGGCCGCTACGGCGGGCAGGCAGTTTTCGCATCTTTTCCTCGTGGCGTGCGGCGGCTCGCTCTCGATCATGATGGCAGGCAAATACTTCGTCGACCGTCACAGCGGCACATTCGCCTGCGACATCTACAACGCGGATGAGTTCGTCTGCCGAGATCCGCGACGGTTGGGACCTGACGCGCTCGTTATCCTTTGCTCGCAGACAGGCACCACCCACGAGACCGTGCGAGCGGCCAATCATGCAAAGGATCAAGGCGCGACGACAATCGGCATGACGCTCGACCAGATATCGCCCCTCGCGCAGGCGGTCGACCACGCAGTCGCCTACCAGGCCTCCTACACGACGGGCAAACCGATCGATGCAGCCCGCAGCAACTACGGCGTGCTCTACATGTTGCTCGCCGGCCTAATCGATGCTCGGGAGGATGCCGGGCTGACCGCCGATCTGCTGATGAGCCTGAGCCATCTTCAGCCGGCGATCGAACGTGCGCACCGGACCTATGCCGACCGGTTTAAGGCCTTCGCACCCCGTTTCGCGCCGTGCAATACGATCTACACACTGGCCAGCGGTGCAAGCTACGGTGCGGCGTATTCCTACGCCATCTGCGTGTTGATGGAGATGCAGTGGTACGACTCGCAAGCCATACACGCCAACGAGTTCTTTCACGGCCCATTTGAGGTGGTGAACCGGGACGCTTGCTTCGTGGTCTTGCTAGGTTTGGACGAGACGAGGCACCTTACGGAACGCGCTCGCGATTTCCTTTTCAAGCACGGCAGCCGGGAAAACATCCTGGTGCTCGATGGAGCGGAACTCGACCTCAGTGGTATGTCAGAACACATCAAGCGCTATCTCGTTCCCTTGGTCTTTTTTGACACACTATGGCGTTTTGCCTACGAGCTGGCCGGTCTGCGCGGCCGGCCAATGCTTGAGGGCCGGCGCTACATGAAGAAGCTCACCGACTATTAGTTCCGCCGCGCTCTGCAGCGATCCAACAACCCCCAGCCCGTCTTCTGCGAAGAAGGATATCTCCATGACTGCCTCCCCAAAGCTGCGCCATGTCGTTGTTATCGGCGCGGGCATCTTCGGCATCTCTTCCGCGTTGCACCTTGCTCGTCTTGGCGTTGATGTAACCATTGTCAACGACGGCGCGCCGGCTAACGGTGCATCCGGCCGTTCACTTTCCTGGCTGAACTCAGCGCGACGTGCTGACACTGCCTACCACCGCTTGAGGCTTGCAGGCATCGACCGTTATCGGACCCTGGCCGCCACAAGGCCGGAAACGGCGTCGTGGCTTCGCTTTGACGGCGGCCTCACCTGGGATCGGGATGATGAGGCGAACCAGATCGCGTCCATCTGCCAACTGGAGCAGGATATTGGCTATGACGCGCTTCTGCTCGGCCCTGCCGAAGTCGGCGCAGTGACGCCCGGCGTCAACGCCAGCGCCATCACCCCGCAGGGCGCCATCTTCAATCCTGGCGAAGGATGGGTTGACCTGCCCTGCCTGATCGATCTGCTGCTCAATGAGTTCCGCTCCCGCGGCGGCAAGCTCGTCCAGAACGCCGGACGCGTGCGGACGGATGCCACAGGTGGTCGCGCGCGTGGCGTCGTCACTGCCGATGGTGTGCCGGTAAAGGCGGATGCAGTGATCCTTTGCGTTGGGCCAGCGACGCCTGTTATGCTTGCTGAGATCGGAGTCCATATCCCGGACGCTACGCCGATTTCACTCCTCTTGAAAACCAAGCCGATCAGGACCGAGCTCCGTGCCGTGCTGAATACGCCGCGCGTGGCGGTGCGCCCGACGCCGGATGGCGAACTTGTTTTGGATTCGGCGTGGTCGGAGGAAGAAGTCGTGGTCAACTCTGACGGAACTTACATCGTGCATGACAAGACCGTCAAAGGACTGCTCGACGAGGCTAGTGCGGTGCTCCAGGGCAATCCGCGGCTCCAACTCGCTACCTATGCAGTTGGCCCGAAGCCTATCCCCGGCGACGGCGAGCCAGTGCTTGGCTCCGTCGAGACCGTCGCCGGGCTTCACGTCGCCTTTGGCCACAGCGGCGCCACGCTTGGATTGATCGTCGGCGAATTGCTTGCCAAAGAAATCGCCTCAGGCAATCCGCATCCCATGCTTGCGACCTTCCGCCCTAATCGTTTCAGCTGAAAGGGCAATTGGGGCAAGGCCGAACTGTCCAGATGGGCAGCGGGCCTGGGGAAGAGATGGGTGACATGATCGTGTGATCGGGTTGTCGTCTTACGGCGACAGAGACGGCGACGAGTGTCAGCGCCGCGCGTCCAAGCGCGAACGCGCAGGGGAGAGATGAATGCCCCGCAAACTATGGTCAGATAGCCGCTCGCGATTCACTGGAGTGCGCTAAGCGCGACAAGTTGCGGAATCCTCAATTCAAAGCCAAGAAGATCGAAAGGCAGACTGCACCGAAGACCCCGGCGGTCTACCTTGTGGGAATCAGGTGCAGTGCAGACTTCCCGCCCTTCACGGCCGCCGCTGACAGCTTGCGGTCAAAGCTCGCTAGTTGGCCGCCGCGCGCCTTGGCGAGCGCGAGAAGATAGGTATCGGTGACCTGTGCCGAGGTCAGGATTTTCGCTGCATCGATGTCGCCGGAGCCAACCAGGGTCACATCGTCGGGCCAGAAGCTGTGCCCGTGCAGAGCCCGCAACTTGGTAACGATTTGCGCAACGATGGCGGGCGAACCGGGACAATTAGGATATCTTTGGTTGCCGACGATGCGCAAGACGCCGTTTTCGGTGATGGGACACGTAGCCCATGCGGCGTTACCGGTCACTTCGAACCAGGCATGCGCGTCGTCATGGGCCACGTGGCCAGGATCTATCAGTGCGATCAGCACATTGACATCGAGCAGGAGCGTCAAGGCAGTTCGTCTCGCAAGGCATTGACCGTCTCAAGCGTGACAGGAGGTGCATCCGGCCGAGGCGACAATAGAGGTATCCCATTGCGCTCGCCGCCGGCTTGAGGCCGGCGCAGCGAGCGCCGGGCGAGATCGGTGATGACCTCGCCGAGGCTGCGATCCTGCTGCCGGGCCATGGCCTTGGCCGCGACCAGGACATCGTCATCGATCGCCAGTGTGGTTCTCATATCGCCCTCCTTGGTGGGCATCAAACATCACGCATCATATAGAATAGCGACGTCGGATACTCAAGCGGTGCGAATAGCCGGCGGACTTTGCGTGGAACGCGTTTTGTGCCGGAAGGATCGTCGCTCCACGGCTTCAACCTTTGTATGCGACGAGAACTGCGCCCGCTGCTGCAATCAGTGAAACGCCAAGCCAGTTCGGCAGGGACAATTGTTCACTGAGGAAACCCACTCCGAATGCCGTGTCAAGCGCGCCGCTTAGCCTGGCGTCACCGAGCAACTCCCCCTCCCATAATGCAGCATCAGGGCTGCGGTCACATATCTTGATTGTGTTTGCTGACGTCAGCCAGATCCAGCCACGTCGACAACAGCCTTGATCAGACCGGACTTCTGCTGCGCCCAGATCGCAATATCGCGTGGGCTGTCGCGCAGGGTGGTGCGATGGGTGACGAGTCGGTCGATTGGTATTTTTCCAGCGCAGATCGAGGCAATGACGTGCGGGAAATCGCTACGCGTCGCGTTGCGACTGCCGATCAGCATCATTTCCCGCTTGTGGAACTCTGGATCGGAGAAGGTTATGTCGTCCGGCACGACGCTGACCATCACCATGACGCCGCCATGGGCAACATAGGCAAAGGCGGACTGGATCGAACGGCTGTTTCCCGTTGCGTCGAAGACGACGTCGAAACCTGTTCCCGCAGTGCGCTCCGCTATCGTTTCGATGATCGATCCCTTCGACCCGTCGATCACCAGGAAGCCCAATTGCCTTGCGGCAAAGGCCAGCCGCTCGGCATCGACGTCCATGACGGTCACGTTGAGTTGCGCGATGCGCGCAAAAAGCGCGGTGCCGAGGCCGATCGGCCCGGCTCCGATAACCAAGGTGCGAATGCCCGGCCCCGCCATGGACCTGCGGACCGCGTGAGCACCAATGGCCAGAAACTCGACCGTGGCCGCCTCGACCGGTGACAGACCGGCCGCGGGAATCAAGTTCTGCGCCGGCACGAAAATCTGCTCACTCATGGGACCGTCACGGTGCACGCCAAGCACCTCGATCGCCATGCAGCAGTTCGGCTTGCCCTGGCGGCAGGCGGCACAATGTCCGCAGGAAAGATAAGGATTGACGAGGATTTGCTCTCCAACCGCCATATGCACGGGCGCGTTGATTGCCGCGATTGTTCCCGAAACTTCATGGCCCATGACGCGTGGATAGGCGAGGTAAGGATGCCTGCCCTCGAAGATGTGGTAGTCGGTTCCGCATATCCCGACATAGGCGACATCGACCAGTGCCCAGCCCTCCGGCGGAGTGCCTGGCGCCTGCTGCTCCTCAAACACCAGCCTGCCGGGCTCGGCGCATCGCACGACTTTGATGCTGGGGCCCATGATTGTAATTCACCCCTTGCTAAGCTGGAGTCCGGCAGGAAGTGGGGGGGGGGGGGGCGGCGCGCGCCCCCCCGGGGGGGGCGGGGGTGCGAGGTGTGTTTATTAAAAAAAGGGAGCAGCCGGCTACCGCCTATTGGGATGTGGGGGGGGGGGGGGGT